>CAZIJU010000060.1:0-21985 GCA_964539745.1 uncultured Burkholderiaceae bacterium
CGAGCCGCCGAGGGCAGTTTGGATCAATCCGCCGAAGCCGGCGGACGGCAACGGCGATCGACAGTAATTACGCTTCGGCGAGTGTCTCAAACTTGTTGACAGGTTCCGACATGCTCGTTTTCCGCGACGTCTCGCGACCGGCACCGTCGATACCTGCGCGATGAGCCTCGCCGACGAATACCTCGGGCAGCATGCCTGGCGCGCCTGGGCCGCGATGCTCGACCGCCTGCCCGATGTACGCGGTAAGACACTGCTCGACCTCGGCTGCGGGGTCGGCGATCCGGCCGCCGACCTCGCGGCGCGCGGCGCGCACGTGATTGGCATCGATCACGACGAGTCCCTGCTTCGCGTCGCACTGGGCAGGCGGATTCCGAACGCCGAATTCGTCTGCAGCGATCTGTCGTCGCTCACGCTTGATCCCGCGCTGCGCGTGCAGGGCATCTGGTCGAGTTTCACGGCGGCTTACTTTCCGGCGCTGCCGCGCCTGCTCTTGCGTTATCTCCCACATCTCGAACCGGGCGGTTTCGTGGCTTTGGTCGAGATCGACGACCTGTTCGGCCATGAGCCGCTGCCCGCGCCGACGCGCGCGACGCTCGACGCCTTCGCCGTACAGTCGTTGACCGACACTCAGTACGACTTTGCGATGGGCCGCAAGCTCGCCGCTCACATGCGGGCGGCCGGACTGCGAATCGTGCACCTTTCCGGCTACGAGGACCAGGAGCTTGCGTTTGCAGGCCAGGCGCGGGACGACGTGCTCGAAGCCTGGCGACGGCGTCTCGGCCGCATGCGGCAGTTGCAGGCATTCTGTGGCGAACGCTTCGCCACGGTGCGCGACGATTTCATCGCTTGCCTAGTGAGCGCCGAGCACCGCTCGACTGCGCGGGTGTACCTGTGCGTGGGAACTGTCGATTGAGCCGCAGTAGCTTCGGCATGAGGAGTGCAGCCACGACGGAAAAGGTATTTGTTCGATAGCGGAGAAGGCAATGAACTGGAGGCGATTCACGATGGCGGTGTCGGCCGTATTCACTTTCGCCCTACTGTGGAACGGCTTCGTTCACGGGGTGCTGCTGAGGGATATGAGTCTGGCACTGGAAAGCGTGACACGGCCTGCGACGCAGCGATCGCTGGTGCTTGGCCTCGCCCTCACCGCCGGCGTCGCGATCATGTTCGTCTTTTCGTATGCGACATGGGTGCACACGCCCGGTCTCAGGCGGGCGGTCGGTCACGGCGTCTTCTTTGCACTGCTGGCCGGCTTGTTCGTCGACTTGAATCAGTTCATCCTGTACCCGATCCCAGGGTCGCTCGCGGCGGCCTGGTTCGGCTTCGGCTTGATCGAGTTCTGCTTCTACGGCCTCCTCGTGTGGTGGTTGTATCCAGTCACCGCCACGGGCGATCGGGCGCCGTGAGCGTGGAGGTACGGCGCGACCTTCGCCGCTCGTCACGCTGCCCAGGCTGTGGCCTTGAGCTTCCTGCCGATGGCGGGCCCACGCACCCGTATCTCGAGTCCTCGCCGGCGTGCTGGGCGTTGTGCGGACAGGTGCTCACGCGGGAGTATTCCGATCCTCTCTACCGGCGTGCACATCGACTCACCGTCGACGCCTACGCCGTGTAGCATTCGGGCCGCCCGGGTCGCCGCAACGTGCAGTCGGTGGCCGGGCATCTAATCGATGCTACACCGTGGCGGCGGAAAAGCTGGAAGCACTGGTCTCGCTCGGTATTGCCAACAGCCGCATGAAGGACTACTTCGATCGGTGGGTTTTGTCGCGCCATACCGACTTCGACGGCGATACCTTGCGCCGCGCGATCCGGGCGACCTTCGATCGCCGCAAGACGGCGCTGCCCACGGATGCCCCCTTCGGCCTGACCGATGGCTTCGCGCAGGACGCGCAGAAGCAGACGCAGTGGCAGGCGTTTCTGAGGAAGAACAAGCTCGAAGCGCCAAGCCTGGAGGACGTCGTGGCGACGCTTTGCGGCTTCTTGCTTCCCGTCATCGCGGCGGCAACTGCCGACAGCCGCCTTCCGCAGCACTGGCAGGCTGGCGGCCCGTGGTCGTCAACCGTGGGTTGAAATGCGTCAAAGCCCAATCCGCGCACGCTGCTCGTCCCAGAGCGCGGGCGGATCCACCGCCAGGTCGAACAGCGTGACGTGGTCTGGCAGTTCATCGTCGAGGATCGCGGCCACGATGTCCGGTGCCAGCAGAGTCAGGTTGACCATCCGGCTCACGTAGCTGTTATCGAGACTTTCCCGCGCGGCGATCTCCTTCAGTGACTTCGCTTCCCCGGACTCGAGCAGGGCCAGCCAGCGGTGGCCGCGCGCGAGGGCGAGCTGGATCGGCGTAGGCGTGTCGTCCCGCGGTCGCGGCGGCGACGCCTGGCCGTCCGGCAGGGTCACCACCTTGCGCGCGCCGCGTCGTTTGATGCGGATCGGCACGCACACGGTGAGGCGTCCGTCGCTGCTGGCGAGCGTCTGCACCTCGCCGGTCCGGTCGATCCGGATTTCCCGGCGGGCTGGGTCGGCACTCGCCTCGGGGGTGTTGCGGCCGGGCTTCGGATTCATGCCGCGGCCTCCTCGTCAGGTTCGGCGACCGGACGCGGACGCAGCTCGTCGACGAGGCGCTCGATGCCGTGGTCACGGAAGCGAACCTCGACGTCGTGGGGCGAGACGATCACCTTCTCGACCAGCAGGCGCACGATGCGCTGCTGCTCGGCCGGGAACAGCTGGTCCCAGATCGCGTCGAGCCGCGTCAATGCGACGGTGATTTGGGCCTCGTCCAGCGCGGGATCGAGCCGCTTGGCCTGTTCGATCACACCGGCGACCCAGGTCGGCGCCCGCAGCACGCGGCGCACTTGCTCCAGCACGACGCCTTCGAGCTCGCCCGCGGGCAGGCGCGGCAACCCGGAGGCCCCGGCCCACTTCTTGTGGTCCTGAACGTAGGGAACCACGCGCTGCGGCGGCAGATGATCCGGTTC
The DNA here is from genome assembly GCA_964539745.1 of uncultured Burkholderiaceae bacterium. GTDB lineage: Bacteria > Pseudomonadota > Gammaproteobacteria > Burkholderiales > Burkholderiaceae_F > DSNY01. Next base: position 2,970 of record CAZIJU010000060.1, read on the forward strand.
GCTACCGCCATTGCCATCGTCGTCATCCGCCTCCTCTTTCACCCACCAGCCCGTGCGCGGAGATCGTGTCCCTTGACGTGGTGTACGAGTCGTGGTTCTCGTAAGGCCGAGATCCGTGCTCAGCTCAACACAGCAGAGAGCCTCGCGGGTTGATTGTCGCCGAGTGCTTGCAAGCCTTCAAGCTGTAGGTAACGGCGCTGTAGCTGCCACTCGTCGTTCTGCTCGAGCAAGAGCGCGCCGACCAGACGCACGATCGCCGCTTCGTTGGGGAAGATGCCTACGACGTCGGTCCTGCGCTTGATCTCGGCGTTCAGCCGCTGCAGCGGGTTGGTCGAGTGAATCTGCAACCGGTGCGCCTTGGGGAAGCCCATGTGGGCGAGGACCTCGTCCTCGGCGGCGTCCATGAGCGCGCCGATCTTCGGGAAGCGCTCCCTGAGCTGATCGGCGACCGCACGCCACTGTCGACGGGCGTCGGCTTCGCTCTCCTGGGCGAAGACGGTGCGGATGAGCGCAGCCACCATCTGGCGCTGGCCCTTGGGCACGTGGACGAGCGCGTTCCTCATGAAGTGCACCCGGCAGCGCTGCCAAGTCGCCTTGAGCAGCTTCGTCACCGCAGCCTTCAGGCCCTCGTGGTCGTCAGAGATGACGAGCTTCACCCCCCGCAAGCCGCGACGCGCGAGCGAACGCAGGAAGGTCGTCCAGAACGCCTCGGCCTCGGAGGCCCCGACGCTCATCCCGAGGACTTCACGTTGCCCCTCGGTGTTCACCCCGACGGCGATTATTACCGCCACCGAGACGATCCGGCCGGCCTCGCGCGTCTTGACGTAGGTCGCGTCGATCCACAGGTACGGCCAGTCGCCCTCGATCGGGCGATTCAAGAACGCCCCGACTCGTTCGTCGATCTCGGTGCACAGTCGCGACACTTGGCTCTTGCTGATCCCGCTCATGCCCATCGCCTTGACGAGCTCGTCGACCGAGCGGGTCGACACGCCCTGGACGTAGGCTTCCTGAATCACCGCGGCAAGGGCCTTCTCGGCCGTCCTGCGCGGCTCCAGGAACCCGGGGAAGTAGCTCCCCTGACGCAGCTTCGGGATCTTCAGCTCGACGCTGCCCGCACGCGTCTCCCAGAGCCGGTCGCGGTAGCCGTTGCGGCGGTTGACCCGATCCGGGCTCCTCTCTCCGTAGGCCGCCGCGCACAGGCCCTCGACGTCCATCTCCATCATGCGCTGGGCGACGAACTGGATCATCTCACGCAGCAGGTCGGCGTCGGCCCCCTTCTCAGCGAGCTCGGCCAGTGCCATAGTGGGCTTGGTCATCGTGTGTCTCCTCAGGTCAGGTTGGTGGGTCGCACCTCACCTTACCAAAGAACCACGATGGCCCCCTTCGGGGCCGCCGCCGGGATCAGCGCTTCGCTTCGCCTACGGCTCCGCTACGCGCCAATCCCGGCGATCCTTCGTACACCACGTCGAGGGACGCAAACAAAACTGCTGGCCTTCGAGTTCGACTGGGCGACTGCCTGGCACATCAAGCGCGGTGAACACCAAGCCTGCACCGCTGATGAACTGATGCAGGCGAAACGCGAAGAATGCCCGGTCAGATCCACCGGGACGACGGTCGCGTTCAGGCGATGCAGCCAGCAACAACAGATTGCGAAGAGCCTCGCCGCATGCGCTCTCGTCACGCCCGGACTCGCTGGCCAGCATACGGGTGGCTTCCGCCATGGGTCGAGGATGCGCCCGCGTCCATTTGCTGCCCGTTTCTCGAGTGATACCGAGACGCGTCTCGACCCAGATTGCGAGCGGATGAGTTCGGAGCTCATTGTCCGAGATCGACGGGCTGATGCCGGCGTCTATCGCCGTGCCAAGCAGAGGGCGAATCGAATCGGCGGTCTCCGCTGGATCTGTGGCGCGGTCAAGATCCTCCGTGATCACATTGAATGGCGAAATCGGCGTCGCGAACAGCGTAGAAGCCACCTCGGCCACTTTCTGGTTCCGATCTTCCTGACTTCCCCCTGATGCCATCGTCGCCGAAGTCCCGATGCACAGGAGTCTGTCAGGGGCTAGGCGCTCGCGCACGCGGCGCACTAGCATGGCCACATCCGCGCCCTGCCTTCCGCGATAGGTGTGCAGCTCGTCCAGAACGAGAAACTGCAGGCCAGCGCAGTTCTCGATCACTTTCCGGTCCGTTTCGTTCTGCCGCGTCATGAGCATTTCCAGCATCATGAAGTTGGTCAGCAGAATGTCCGGCGGATGGTCCTTGATCCGGTCGCGCTCGTCGGGGCTTTCCTGGCCGGTATAGCGCGCGAATGAAACGCGGCCGTTGTTTCCGAGAAACTTGATCAGCTCTTCGCGCTGGCTGTTGGCCAGCGCGTTCATCGGATAAATCACAATCGCACGCGTCCGCGGCGTGCTGTCCAGCTTCTTCGCGCGCAGAACTGCGTCAACGATGGGAATGAAGAAGCACAGCGACTTCCCCGACCCGGTTCCCGTAGTCACCACGAAACTCTCGCCCTTTGCGGCGAAAGCGATGGCCTGTTCCTGATGCGTGAAAAGCTCGATCGGAAAGCACTCTGCGGTCTCAGGCAGGATCTCGCCGCGAGTCGCGAGCTGCGACGTAGAACCGCCGCGTTTGTAGCGCGGGTTGATCTGTATCAGCGGCTCAGGCCAGAATCGATTGCTGTTGTAGGCGGCCTCAACCCCCGCGCGGATATCGTCAGTAAGGATTGAGGTGAACGAACGAGCGAAGCTGCTGTAGTCAGAGACCAAGCTCTCCCTGAGTTTGAATACATCCATTGCTCTCCCCCTGCGAATCCCCAATCAAGCCAACGTAGTGGCGAAGCTCGCTGCGCTCGGGGCGCTGTTGCCAATTGCTTCGAGTTACCCAGTCTTGTCTGGGGCTGATCCACGCCGCTGCTTAGCCAGATACTCTTCGATTGCCTGTCGAACGACCCATGCCAACGACACCTTCATGTTCTCGGCAAGCCGCTGCAACTCGGCGTAGTCGCCTGCCGGGAAACTGATCGAGGCCCTTACGGTCTCGACCTCGGATTGTCTTGCTCGGGCGCGACTGGATTTCATGGCAACCACTCCGTTGGATCTTCACCACTCTACACCATTATGGTGAACAATTCGTTCTCTGCGGAACTACTACAACCCTCGACTCGACTGTTTTTCCGTCAAGCCATGGCATTCCTGAGGCAGGCCGACTCAGATGCCGCCGTTCAGCTCGTAACTGGTACCTGCACCCGCCTGCCTCTGACTTTCGCAGTACACCGCGTGCCAGCAGATCATTAATGTCGCGCCGTGTCCTGCGACCACTTGGCGATAGCCGCCCACTTGCTGGCCGTGAGCTTGCCCGCGAAGCCAAGGTGACAAACCACAGATGGGCGATGAGCGGGGGCGCCAGAATGGCGCAGGTTCGACTCTGATCCGCCCGTGGATGCGACGCGCGTCAGGGCTGGGTCGCGGAAGTTCTCGAAGCAGTCTTCTTGAACCGCTCGGCTTCGGCGCGTGCCTCGGCGAGCAGCCCATCCCAATCGCCCGGCGGGTGGCCGCTGTCCAGCATCTTGCGGAACACCCGGTAGGCGTCGTCGGCGCTGTCGTAGGCCCGCTTCGTGTCCTCGTCGTTGACCCAGGCGTAAACGATCACCTTGGCCTGGGCGTGGTAGCGGAAGAACAGCCGGTACTGCTGGAAGAACTTGGCCCGGAACCAGTGCTTGTGCTCGTCGCCGAGCGTGTTGCCCTGGCGGTACTCCGGCCGGGTGGGGTCCTGAGGGATCACCTCGAATGCCAGCTTGGCGATGGCCGCCAGGCGCTTGGTGGCGTTCTTCTTGACGTAGCCGGCCGGGTCCTTGCGCTCGAGCGCCTCGACCTGCGCGGTCAGGGCCTCGATCTGGTCGAGGAAGATTGGGTGGGCGAAGAGGGCCCAGCCGTTGACGACCAACGGGGCGCCGCTCATTCATCGGCCGCCGACAGCGGAGCCTCGAGATCGACCTCGACACTGCCGACTAGTGCCTGGATGCGCTGCGCGAGGCCGGCATCGACGGCTTGGAGCCGCTCGGGATGCTCGGCCATGTCACGAGCCAGGAAGCCGAGGAACGGCATCAGCACCGGGTCGTCGCTGTCGCCGGGGGCCGCGCGCGTGAGCACGACCTCACCGTTCGGGCGGATGGTGTAGTGGATCTTGTCGCGCTTGTGCAGCCGAAGCGCGCGGCGCACGGTTTCCGGCACCGTCGTTTGATAGCGATCGGTCAGCGTCGATTCGGCTTCGATGATGGCGGGCATGGCGCTTCTTCCGGCTACGATGGAAGCGAGATCGTAATGCACATGCATTGTTTTGTCAATGCAAATGCATTGTCGTCCGAAAGCCCCGAGCACCACTGGGAAGCCCGTTTCGGCCTGCCAGCCAACCTAGAGACGGGTGGCCAGTACGCGAGCGTTTCTGTCTGCATCTCGTTTCGTATATTTCGATTTTGCTTCCAGTAGGCTGCCATGACCGCCCCCACCCGCCCGCCACTGCCCACGGCAGAGGAGGCCGCACTCGCCCGCGAGAGCGGCCGGGCCCTGTCCGCCTATTTGCAGACCCGCGCCGAGACGCAGCAGATCGAGATCGTCGACGACAAGGGGGTCGCCCACCCCGTTCGCATCCCGGTGTCGGCGCTGCGGCTGCTGGTGGAGGTCCTGACCGAGATCGGCGAGGGCAACGCGGTCAGCATCATCCCGATCCACGCCGAGCTGACGACCCAAGAGGCGGCGGATGTGCTGAATGTCTCGCGCCCATTCCTGGTGCAGTTGCTGGAGCGCGGCGAGATCCCGTTCCACAAGGTCGGCACGCATCGGCGCATGCGCTACCAGGACGTGATCGCCTACAAGGAGCGCATCAATGCCGAGCGCCGCAAAGCCCTCGACGGCCTGGCGGAGCAGGCCCAGGCGCTCAAGATGGGATATGAATGAGCTGGGATTCTGGTCCCGCCAATACTCGAACGCTCGAACGGACGCCGGTCAAGCCCGATTCTTCGCAGCGCTCAGCAGCGCTTCGCGACTTGCCGCAGCGCCGGTCTCGCGCATTTCCAATGGCGGTTTGACACGAGCTGCTTGCCCAGCACCACTTCATCCCGCTCGCGGCTTGGATCCGATGCGCTTTGTTGCGTCGGGCCCGCACTCGGCGCAGCGGTCCGCTCGGCGTCCGGGGCGTCCGATCTCGACCGGGTGCGCCCGATCGCGAAGCCGGCGCGGCTAGTATTCGGCGTCGAGCCACACCCCGGCCCAAGGAGACCATCATGTTCGCCGACCAACGACGCCGAATGATCGCGCTCGCTTTCGCGACGATCGCAGCCATCGCACCGGCGAGCGCCGTCCGTGCCGACGACGCCGACGAGGCCCGCGGCATCGTCGAGAAAGCGCGCATCAGTTTCAACGACGTGGTGAAGACCAAGGAGTACGACGCGTTGCGTGCCGGGCTGAAGTCGGCGAAGGGCGTGCTGATCTTCCCGTCGATCCTCAAGGGCGGCTTCTTCATCGGCGGCTCGGGCGGCACGGGCGTGCTGCTCGTGCGCGGCGAGGGCAACGCGTGGAGCGCACCGGCGTTCTACACGCTCGGCGCGGTGAGCTTCGGGCTGCAGTTCGGCGGGCAGGCCGCCGAGGTCGTGATCCTGGTGAACAGCCAGAAGGGCATCGACCGGCTGCTGACGAGTTCACTGAAGCTCGGCGGCGACGCTTCGATCGCGGCCGGACCGGTCGGCATCGGGCAGACGGCCAATCTGACGGCGGACTTCGTGTCGTACGCGAAGTCCAAGGGCGCTTACATCGGCATGAGCGTGGAGGGGTCGGTGCTCGACGTGCGCGATTCGCTGAACCGCGCGTATTACGGCAAGCCGGTCACGCCGGTCGACATCCTGATCAAACACGCGGCGAGCAACCCGCACGCCGATGCGCTGCGCAGCGCGGTCGCCGCGGCGAGTCGATAGCTGCCCGACCGACGCGAGGCCAACGCCGGCGCCGGCATGCGCGGGTGCCCCGACGCATCGCGTAGGCGAAGACGCGCCCGCTCGCCGGCGCGCATGCGGTGCAGCGCGACGGTCAACGCGTGCGCGCTCGCGCAGCGCGCGCGCTTCGGCGAAGATTCGGCACGGCGCGATCCCGGCGGCGCCAAGAATGCCAGTTTTCCGCACCCGACGCGTTACGAAAGGACGGACCCGATGATTCGCACCGCATTGCCGATGCTTTGCTTCACCCTCGCCTGCGGCTCGGCGCTCGCCCAGACCGCGGGCACCTACACGGTCAAGCACCTGACGCCGGAGGCCGCTGTCAAGGCCGCCAGCGCGGCGCTGCAGGATTGCCGTAGCCGCGGCTATCAGGTGGCAGTGGCCGTGGTCGACCGCTCCGGTGTGGCGCAGGCTCTGATACGCGACCGTATTGCAGGGCCGCACACGCCCAGCACCGCGGCCGACAAGGCATGGACCGCCGTCAGCTTCCGCACCGATACGCTGGAGCTGGCCCGGCTCACGCAGCCGGGCCAGCCGAGCGCGGGAATTCGCCATTTGCCGCGCTTCGTCGGTGTGGGCGGCGGCGTTCAGATCCAGGCCGGCGGCATGCTGGTCGGCGGCATCGGCGTTTCGGGTGCACCGACCGGCGAAGCCGACGACGCCTGCGCCAAGGCCGGCATCGCCGCGATCCGCGACGACATCGAGCTGTGACCATCGCGGCGCCGACCTCGGCGGCCGGCGTGGGGCGATGAGCGCGGGCACCGCCGCGCGGCGGGACGCGGGGCCCACGCATCGCTGCAGAACCCCGCCTATCGGTCCGCGGGCGGCGGCTTTTCTGCGGACCGGGCGCGCGCCGCGCGGCGATATAGTCCGCGCATTGCTGCTGTCTCGGCCCGTGCCCGGGCCCACGCTCCCTTGAACGCTCCCGAACGCGATCCGGCCGCCCGCGCCGCGTGCACCGCGGCGCGCCTGCTCGTCGTCGACGACGACCCGCTGTCCAGCGCGCTGCAGGCGCATCTCGCGCAGTTGCTCGGCCATGCCGCGACGGTCGAAAACGACCCCGAACGCGCGGTCGAACTCGCGTTGACCGGCGAGTTCGACGCGATGCTGCTCGACCTCGGCATGCCGCAGGTCGACGGCTTCGAGGCGCTGCGCCGGCTGCGCGAACGCGAAGCGGCGGCCGGACGCACTCCGCTGCCGGTCATTGCGGTGACCGGCTACGCGTCGGAGGCTGACCGTCTGCGCTGCCTGATGGCAGGTTTCAACGAGCACGTGTCCAAGCCGGTACAGGCCGCCACACTCGACGCATCGATCGCGCGCGTGCTCGCTGCGCACGACGCTGGCGGCGCCGAAGGGGCGCTGCCGCGCGACTGCGACGCCGAACGGCTGCGCGCGACCGTGCGCCGCCTGAGCGAGGTCAAACCCGACGACCGCGGCTTCGCGCCGACCGTCACAGAGTCGTTCGCGCTGCGCTCGGCTCAGTTGATCGAGTCGCTGCGAACAGCGATCGACACGCGCGACGGCGAACAGGGGTCGCGCGCCGCGCGTGCGCTGCGGGCGAGCGCACAGTTTCTCGGCGCACTGCGGCTGGCAGGCATGAGCGGCGATCTCGATGCGGCCGTTCGCGCGGCGCGGGACGCCGCGCAGTGGGATGCGGCGCGCGAGCTGCTCGCGGCGATCGACCGCGAGCACCAGGCGGTGCTGACCCTGCTGTTCGAGTCGGCGCGGTAGGCGAACTTGGATTCTTTGCCGACGCCCGGGGCGGACGTGCGCGAGCTGGAGCTGCTGCGCCGCATGGCGCGCATCGCCAATATCGGCGGCTGGGAGTACGACCCGGCCGAACGCCGGTTCTACTGGACCGAGCAGGTCTGGCGCATCGTCGAGCTGGAACCGTACAGCGTCACGCCGACGCTGGAGTCGGCCGTCGGCTACTACGCGCCCGAGGCTCGCGCGACGATCGCGCGCGCGTTGCAAAGCGCGCTCGACGACGGCGAAGCCTGGGATCTGGAACTGCCGCTCGTCACCGCGCGCGGTCGTCGCCTGTGGGTCCGCGTCATCGGCGAGCCCGAGATGGCCGACGGGCGCTGCGTCAGGCTCGCCGGTACGATCGAGGACGTGACCGTGGCGCGGCGCGCGCGCGAGGCGCTGCGCGCGCGCAGCGCGGAAAACCGCAGGCTCGCGCTGGTCGCCGAAAACACCAGCAACCTCGTGCTGATCACCGGGCCCGACGATCGGATCCAGTGGACCAACGCCAGCTTCACGCGCACCACGGGGTACACGCAGGCCGAGGCGATCGGCCGGACGCCGTGCGACCTGCTGTGCCGCGGCGAAGCGGCGGCCGATCCGCGGTTCGCGGCGGTACGCGAGCAGATGCAGCGCGGCGAGCCGGTCCGCGGTCTGCAGCTCGAGCTGACGCGCAAGGACGGCAGCCGCTACTGGGCCGAGATCGAGATCCGCCCGGTGTTCGGCGAGCGCGGGACGATCACCAACTACATCCACATCCAGAACGACGTCACCGAGGCCCGACGCGCGGCCGCGCAGATGCAGGAGGCGATCGAGCGGCTGCAGCGGGTCGAGCAGACGATGGGCTTCGGCACGCTGCTGCGCGACCTTGCGAGCGGCGAAGCGCGCTGGGACGCGCAGGCGCTTCGACTGCATGGCTATCCGGAGACGGCGCCGGCGCCGACGACCGATGATCTGCTCGCCCGCGTCCACCCGGACGACCGCGCACGCTTTCGCGCCGCGTGGGAAGGGCTGCTCGCGGCGCGCGGCGTGCAGGATGACGAATACCGCGTCGTGCACCCCGACGGCCGAATCGCGTACCTGCATGCGCGCTGCTTCGTCGAGCGTGCGGCCGACGGCACGCCGCTGCGCGTCATCGGCATCGTGTTCGACGTGACCGACAAGCGCGTCGCCGAAGAGCAGGCGCTCGCGGCGACCGAATCGCTCGAGCTGGCGATCAGCGCGACGGGAATCGGCTTCTTCTATCGCGATCTCGACCAGCCCGAGCCGGTGTGGGACGCGCAGGTCTACCGGATCTATGGCTTCGCGCCCGACGAACCGATCCCGCGCACCGAGGAGCGTCACGCGATGGTGCTGCCGGAGGACCGGCCCGCGTTTCTCGCCGCACGCGAAGCGATGCGCACGCACGACGCGCCGATGGAAATGGAATACCGGATCCGGCGCCGCGACGGCGCCGTGCGCTGGATCCGTTCGCGCCGCGCGGTGGTCCGCGTCGGGCCGCAGCGCGCACCGCGCATCGTCGGCGCGCTGCTCGATGTGACCGAAGTCAAGGAGGCCCAGGACAAGCAGCGGCTGCTCGCCGAAAGGCTTGCGCTGGCATCGCGCACCGCCGGCATCGGCGTCTGGGAGATCGATCCGGACACGCAGCAGGTCGTCTGGAACGATCAGATGTACCAGATCTACGGTCTGCCGCCGGACGAGCCGCCGCCCGCGCCGGCCGACTGGATGCAGCACTGGGTGCACGCCGACGACCGCGAGCGCGTTGCGTCCAAGGTGCTCGAGTTCATGCGTCGCGGCGGCAGCTACCGGGACGAGCACCGCGTCGTGCTGCGCGACGGCACCGAACGCTGGATCGACGCGCGCGCGTTCGTGTACCAGCCCGATCCGGACCGGCCAGGCCGCGTGATAGGCGTCAACTTCGACATCACCGCGCGCAAGGCAGCCGAGCGGCGCACCGTCGAATACGCCGAGCGCCTGCGCGATACGCTGGCGCGACTGGAACTGGCCACCGGCGGCTCGGACGTCGGCATCTTCGAGCGCGCGCTCGACAAGCGCCCCGGCTTCTGGAGCGCGCAGATGTTCCGCTTGTACGGCGAGGCGCCGCAGGACAAGGCGCCGGACTGGGATTGGCTGCTCGCGCGCATCGAACCCGAGGATCACGCGCTGTTCGAGTCGCAATGGGAGCGCATCAAGCAGTCGTCGACCTACGTCGACACCGAATTTCGCATCCGGCGACCCGACGGATCGCACGCGTGGCTGCTCACGCGCGCACGGCTGGAACCCGCCGACGGCGAACGGCCCGCGCGCGTGGTCGGCATCGGCCTCGACATCACGCAGCGCAAGGAAGCCGAGAGCCGCGCAGCGCAGTATGCCGACTGGCTTCGGCTGACCACGAACACGGTCGGCATCGGTCTGTGGCAGCGCGAGCTGGAAAGCGGACGAACCGTCTGGGACGCGCAGGTCAAGCGGATCTTCGGGCTGGAGGAAGACGCGCCGACACCGACGCGCGCCGAGTATCTGGAGTTCGTCTTGCCGGAGGATCGCGCGCGCGTTGCGGCCGCGACCATGAACGTTCCGCCGGCGGGAAGAACGATCGAGCTCGAGTACCGGATCCGGCGCGCCGACGGTGCGGTGCGAACGATCCTGTCGCGCCGCGCCGCGCAGTGCGCGCCTGACGGGCGGCCGCTACGCATGCTCGGCGCTGTGATCGACGTGACCGAATCGCGCGAGGCGCTGGAGCGCGCCGCGCAGACCGCGCAATTGCTGCAGCTTGCCACGCACGCCGTCGGCGTCGGGTTCAGCTTCCGCGATCTGTCGACCGGCGCGGGCCAGTGGGACGCGCACGCGCGCGCGATCTTCGGCTTTCCGCTCGAAGGTCCGGCACCGACGATCGACGAGTTCCTCGCGCGCGTGGACGAGCGCGACCGCGCGCGCGTCGCTTCGCAGTACGTGCACCCGCCAGCGCCCCGCACGCATGACGAGGTCGAATACGGCGTTCGCCTGCCCGACGGGCGCGTGCGCCGCGTGCTGTCGCGCCGCGCGGCGCAGTACGACGAAAGCGGGCGCGCGCGCCGCCTGTACGCCGCCGTGATCGACGTCACCGCCTCGCGCGAGGCCGAGGCGCGCCTGCGCGATGCGCAGGAACGGCTTCGGCTCGCGGCCGAAGCGGGCGGCATCGCCTCCTGGGAGCACAACCTCGAAACCGGCGAGGCGCGCTGGGACGAGGCGATGTTCGACTTCTACGGGCTGCCGCGGCAGCCTGTTGCGCCTGCGCTCGACGTGGTGCTGTCGCTCGTGCATCCGGAAGACCGCGCAATCTTCGCCGATGCGTGGAAGCGCATGGCGAATTCCTCCGGCGCCGTCGAGTGGGAGTGCCGCATCGTCCGGCACGACGGCCGCGTGGTTCACCTCGCCTCGCGCGGGCGCGCCGACCGCCGCACCGACGGCACGCCGTGGCGGGTGATCGGCGCCTCGCTCGACGTGACTGCCTCGCGCCGCACCGAGCAGCAGTTGCGCGACGCGCTGGCGCGCCTGCGGCTGTCGACCGAGATCGCCGCGATCGGCACGTGGGAACGCGACGCGAGCGGCGCGGGGCGCTGGGACCCGGTGATGTTCCGCCTGTACGGCCTGCCGCCGGGCGAAGCGCCGACGCACGAGCAGGCGGTCGCGATGGTCCATCCGGAGGATCGCGCGGGCGCGCTGGCAGCCTGGCAGCGAATCCTCGAGGCCGATCACGCGGTCGAGTTCGAGTACCGCGTCGTCCGACCCGACGGCGCAGTCGTCTACCTGAACTCGCGCGGCCGCGCCGAACGCGGCGCCGACGGCCGGGTGCTGCGCGTGGTCGGCGCGACGATCGACGTCACCGCGAGCCGCACCGCGCAGCGCCGCCTGCAGGAGGTCAACGAGCGGCTGCAGCTTGCCGCGGCCGCCACCGGCATCGGCTTCTGGCTGCAGGGCCTGGACGGCGCCTCGCTCGACGCCGACCGCCAGATGAAGCTGATGTACGGCTTCGACCCCGACGGGCCGGTCCCGACGGCCGACCAGTTCTTCGCCGCCGTGCTGCCCGAAGACCGCGCGACGGTGCTCGCCGCACGAGCGCGAGCGATGGAAAGCAGCGCGCCCGTCGAAGTCGAATACCGGATCGACCATCCGGACAAGGGCGTGCGGCACATCCTGTCGCGGCGCGCGCTGCGGCGCGACGCCGCCGGGCAACCGCTGCACGTGGTCGGCGCGTCGCTCGACGTGACCGAAGCGCGGCGCGCCGAAGCCGCGCTGCGCTCGGCCAACGAACGGCTCGAGCTGGCGACGCGAACCGCTGGCATCGGCGTGTGGGAATGCGCGTTCGGCGGCGAATGCGTGAGCTGGGACGCGCGCATGTACGCGCTATACGGGCGGCCGCCTGAATGGGTGCCGACGCACGCGGCGTGGCTCGACTGCGTGCACCCGGACGATCGCGCGCGCGTGGCCGAGCGATTCGGCGAAGCGCGCGCGCACGCCGAAGGCGGCGAGTGCGAATACCGGATCGTCCGCCCCGACGGCGAGGAGCGCGTCATCGCCGAGCGCTTCGTGTTCAGACGCGACGCCGACGGGCGCGCCGCGCATGTGCTCGGAACCAACATCGACATCACGGAGATCCGCCGCGCCCAGCGCGAGCGAGACGAACTGTCGGACCGGCTGCGGCTGGCGGCCGCCTCGGTCGGGATGGGCGTGTGGGTCTGGGACCTCACCACGCGCACGTCGGTGTGGGACGACGCGATGTATGCGCTGTTCGGAACGACGCGCGAGCGCTTCCGCGATCGCATCTGGCTCAACGCGGTCCATCCGGACGATCGCAGCCGCGCCGCGCGCGCCGTCCAGGACGCGATCGACGGTGTCGCTGCGCTGGACACCGAGTTCCGCGTCGTCTGGCCCGACGGCACCGTTCGCCACCTCGCCTCGCGCGGCAGCGTCGAGCGCGACGGCAGCGGTGTGGTCGTTCGCATGGTCGGCGTCAACTGGGACGTCACCGAAAGGCACGCAGCCGAGCAGCGCGCGCTTGAACTGGCGGAGCGGCTGAAGCTCGCGACGGCCGCCGCAGGGCTGGCGGCGTGGCACGTCGACATCCGCGGCGGGAAGAGGATGGAGGCCGACGAGCTGCTGTGTCGCATGCACGGCGTGCCGCCGGGGCCGTACGACGACCTGTGGCAGGCGCTCGAAGCGACGATCGCGCCCGAGGATCTGCCCGCGCTGCAACAGGCGTCGATCGAGGCGCGGCTCGAAGGCAAGCCGTTCGAAGCCGAGTACCGCACGATCCACCCCGACGGGTCGGTCCGCCATCTGGCGGCGCGCGGCGTCTACCAGCGCGACGAGGCGGGCGAACCCGTGCGCATGTACGGCGTGACCTTCGACGTCACCGCGCGCGTGCAGTCCGAGCGAGCGCTGCGCGCAGCGGAGCAGACCGCGCGCGCGCTGCTCGAACGCATGCGGATGACCACGAGCGCGGTCGGCATCGGCCTGTGGGAAGTCGATCTCGCCACCGGCGCGGTCGTGTGGGACGACGAGATGTACAGGCTGTACGGCCGCGCGCGCGCCGAGCCGGGCGAACTCGCACAGCAATGGCCGCAGTTCGTCCATCCCGACGACCGCGAACGCGTTCAGCGCGAAAGCCTGCGCGCGCTCGAGACCGGGCAGCCGCTGGACTTCGAAGCGCGCATCGTGCGACCCGACGGCACCGTGCGCCACCTCGCGCACCGCGCGCAGATCGAACGCGACGCGCAGGGCCGGCGCGTGCGTCAGCTCGGTGTGGCGTGGGACGTGACCGAGCGGCGCACCGCCGAGACCGCGCTGCTCGCGAAGGAGACCGCCGAGCGCGCAAGCCGCGCGAAGACCGAGTTTCTTTCGCGGATGAGCCACGAGCTGCGCACGCCGCTGAACGCGATCATCGGTTTCACGCAGGTGCTTGCGCTGGACCGAGCGCATCCGCTCGCGCCGGCGCAGCGCGATCGCATCGACAAGATCCAGCAGGCCGGCTGGCATCTGCTGAACCTGATCAACGAAATCCTCGACCTGTCGCGCATCGAAGCGGGCGCGCTGCAGCTTTCGATGGCGATCGTTCCCGTCGCAGACGTCGTCGACGAGTGCGTCGCGCTCGTCAACGCCGACGCACAACGGCGCGCGCTCGCGGTCGGGCAGACGCAGACCGCGCGCGCGCCAGCCAACGTCTGGGCCGACCGCACGCGCCTCAAACAGGTGCTGCTGAATCTGCTGTCGAACGCGGTGAAGTACAACCGCGATGGCGGTCGCATCGACATCGACCTGGACGCCGACGCCGAAGGCCGCGCGCTGATCACCGTGCGCGACACCGGCCCGGGGCTCGCGCCTGCGCAGATCGAGAAGCTGTTCGAGCCGTTCAACCGGCTCGGCATGGAATCGGGGCCGATCGAAGGCACCGGAATCGGCCTGACCATCGCGCTGCGGCTCGTCGAGCAGATGGGCGGCCAGCTCACTGTGACCAGCGAGCCCGGCGTGGGCAGCGCGTTCCGCGTTGCGCTGCAGGCGGCATCGGCCGCACGCGACGAGGCCGCCGACGTGCTGCAGGCGATCGCGCCGGCCGGCGTCGAGCCGCGCGACGACGTGCGCGGCACCGTGCTGTACGTCGAGGACAACCCGTCGAACGTCGCGGTCGTCGAGCACCTTCTGGCGCTGCGCCCGAACGTGAAGCTGTTCACCGCCAACGACGGCGCGAGCGGCCGCGTGATGGCGGCCGTGTGCCAGCCGGATCTGATCCTGCTCGACATGCGGCTGCCGGACACCGACGGCGCCACACTGCTCGCCGAGCTGCGCGCACGGCCGGAGACGAAGTCGATTCCGTGCATCGGCGTGTCGGCCAACGCGATGCCCGCCGACATCGCGCACGCGCGCGCGGCCGGATTCGCGGACTACTGGACCAAGCCGATCGAAGCCGGCCCGTTCCTGCGCGGCATCGACGCCGCGCTCGCGCGATCGCGCTGATGCGGATGCGCACGCGCGCGGGGATGCTTTCCGGCCGTCAAGCGTTACGAATGCTCGCGTCGCAACTGCAAAACGGGCCGACATTGGCCGCGCAAGCCCCGCGCCACTCCGAACCCGCTGCCGCGTGACTTCGGGTCGACCTCGCGCTATTCCGACCCTGCCTCCCGTCACCCCAACCCGAGGGCGAGGAATCCCGGCCGCTCGCATCGCCGAGATCCCTCCCCTGGCTCAGGGCCGGGCTCCCCCGGCTCAGGGCCGGGCTCGGGATGACAGCGTGACGTCAGCCCGAGCCAACACCCTTTGTCCTTCCGGGCCCCACCTCGCCGTTATTCCGACCCACCTCGCTCTCGTTGTTCCGACCCACCTCGCCCTCGTTGTTCCGAGCCACCTCGCCCTCGTTGTTCCGAGCCACCTATCTCTCGTCATTCCGAGCCGAAGGCGAGGAATCTCCGCACTTCGCAAAGGCGGAATCCCTCGCCTTCGCTCGGGATGACAATCCGTTGTCGTTCCGAGCCAAAGGCGAGGAATCTTTGCCGCCCGCAACGCCAAGACCTGTCTGCGTGGGGTCACGCACACGCACGTCCGTCCCCCGGCGCAGCGCCGAGGTCGGCATGCCAGACCAGCGTGCTGTCGCGCGCGAGCGGGAAGACTTGCCGAGATCCCTTGCGGCGCCTGGATCAGGCAACCGCGCCCCAAAGCCGACGGACCTACGGGGGGCGGTGTCGCGGGATCGTTTGACGCACGACAGGTTGAATGCCGATACCCCGGTTAAGACATGGCTGTTACCCCGTTGTTCTCGGTCTTCTCTATGCCGCGCCCCGCCGTGGCGTAACCGCCGCCGCGCACGAGCCGCGCGCTTGTCCGCGAAGGGGCAGCCGGTCCGTACAATCCGGCAGCCGGGCCAGGCGTGGCCCCGCTGAGTGCCCCGCATGCGAAACGATCAAGTCGTCACGGTCCGGCGCGCCGACTACAGGCCGCCCCCCTACCTCGTCGACCGCATCGAGCTCGAGTTCGATCTCGATCCGATGCTGACCGAGGTCTGCGCACTGCTTGCGGTGCGGCGCAATCCGGCCGGCCCGGGCGGGCCGCTCGCGCTCGACGGCGAAGACCTCGAGCTGCAGTCGATCGAGCTGGACGGCCGGGCGCTCGGCGCGGACCGCTATACGATCGCCGATGACCGCCTCACGCTGCAGCCGCCGCGTGATGCGTTCACGCTGCGCATCCGCAACCACATCCGGCCGGAGGCCAACACCGAGCTGATGGGGCTGTTCGTTTCGCACGGCAGCTTGTTCACGCAGTGCGAGGCGGAAGGCTTCCGGCGCATCACGTTCTTTCCCGACCGGCCGGACGTGATGGCGAGGTACGCCGTGACGCTGCGCGCCGACCGCGCGCGCTACCCGGTGCTGCTTTCCAACGGCAACCTCGCCGCCCAAGGCGATCTTCCCGACGGCCGTCACTGGGCGCGCTGGGAGGATCCGTTTCCGAAGCCCAGCTACCTGTTCGCGCTGGTCGCCGGCCGCTTCGTCTGCCGTGAGGAGCCCTTTCGGACGCGCTCGGGACGCGACGTGCTGCTGCAGGTCTGGGTCGAGCCGGACCAGCTCGACAAGACCGCGCACGCGATGGAAAGCCTCAAGCGCGCAATCCGCTGGGACGAGCAGCGCTACGGCCTCGCGCTGGACCTGGACCGGTTCATGATCGTCGCCTCCAACGACTTCAACATGGGGGCCATGGAGAACAAGGGGCTCAACATCTTCAACGCGAAGTACGTGCTGGCGAATCCACTGGTAGCCACCGACGCCGACTACGCGAACATCGAATCGATCGTCGGCCACGAGTACTTCCACAACTGGACCGGCAACCGCGTGACCTGCCGCGACTGGTTTCAGTTGAGCCTGAAGGAGGGGCTGACCGTCTTCCGCGACCAGGAGTTCTCCGCGGACATGATGGCCGAGCACGCCGAAGGCGCCGCAGCCGCCTTCGCGCGCGCGGTCAAGCGCATCGACGACGTGCGCACGCTGCGCGCGGCGCAGTTCCCGGAGGACGCCGGCCCGATGGCGCATCCGGTGCGGCCCGATTCGTACCAGGAAATCGGCAACTTCTACACCGCGACCGTCTACGAGAAGGGCGCGGAAGTCGTGCGCATGCTGCAGACGCTGCTCGGGCGTGAAGGCTTCCGGCGCGGCCTCGACCTGTACTTCGAACGGCACGACGGCCAGGCGGTGACCTGCGACGACTTCCTGGCGGCGATGGGCGACGCCTACGGCCGCGACCTGGCACAGTTCGGCCGCTGGTACGCGCAGGCCGGAACGCCGCGCATCGCGGTGGCGACGAGCTACGACGAAGCGCACGGCCTCTTTGAGCTGACGCTGACGCAGAGCTGCCCGCCCACGCCGGGCCAACCGGACAAGGAGCCGTTTCTCATCCCGTTTGCGGTCGGATTGCTCGGCGCCGACGGCGGCGACCTGCCGCTGCAGCTCGAGGGCGAGGCCGCACCCGGCGCCGGCACGCGCGTGCTGGAGCTCGCCGAACCGAGCCAGACCTGGCGTTTCGTCGGGGTCGGGCAGCCGCCGGTGCCGTCGCTGCTGCGCGATTTCTCCGCGCCGGTGATCGTCGAGTATCGGTACTCGGACGCCGAGCTCGCGTTTCTCGCCGCGCACGACAGCGATGCATTCAACCGCTGGGAAGCGGGCCAGCGGCTCGCCGTCGCGCGCCTGCTTGCCGCGACCGAGGCGTTCGAGACCCAACAGTCGCCGCACCTGGACGACGCGTTCGTCGAGGTGTTTCGCCGCACCCTCACCGATGCGCAACTCGCGCCGGCGTTTCGCGAGCAGGCGCTGCAGCTTCCGTCCGAGTCGTTCGTCGCCGAGCAGCGCGCGATGGTCGACCCCGAGGCGATCCGCGCGGCGCGCCAGTTCATGCGCCGCGAGCTGGGCCGCAGGTTGGCCGAGGCATTCGCGCGGGTCTACGAAGAAAACGAGGTGCCCGGGCCGTACGCGCCGACACCAGCGGCGGCCGGCCAACGCGCGCTGCGCAACCTCGCGCTGACGTATCGGGTCGACAGCGGCGACGAGCAGGCGCTCGCGCTCGCGCGCGCGCAACTCGCCAACGCGACCAACATGACCGACAAGCAGGCCGCGCTCGCGGCGATCGTCAATAGCGCCGCGCCGTTCAAGGTCGATGTGCTGCTGCAGCTCGCGCGCGACTGGGCACACGAGCCGCTGCTGATGAACAAGTGGTTCCAGGTCCAGGCCACCGCGATCGCGCATCGTGGCGAGCCGCGCGTGCTCGAGCGGGTGAAGATGCTGCTGCGGCACCCGGCGTATTCGGCGTCGAACCCGAACAACGTCTACGCGCTGGTGCTCGGCTTCTGCGCGCACAATCCGGCCGAGTTCCACCGCAGCGACGGCGCCGGCTACGCGTTCTGGCAGGAGCAGGTCCTGGCGCTGGACGCGATCAATCCGACGGTCGCCGCGCGCGTGGCGCGTTCGCTCGACCGCTGGCGCAAGTTCACGCCCGATCGGCAGCGCCTGATGAAAGAGGCGCTCGCCGAAGTCGCGCGCGCGCCGCGGCTTTCGCGCGACGTCCGCGAGATCGTGACCAAGGCGCTGGAGAACTGAGAATCGGGATCGAGGATTCAGGATTTGGGACTCATTGAGACTTCGCAAGCTCGTGACACCGCGACCCCGCAAGTTCGCGTCGCCCGTGTGGACACCGGTTCCGTCATCCCGAACAACGCGAGGGATCCCGGCGTTGCGTGCGGCGCAGATTCCTCGCCTGCGGCTCGGAATGACAAACGGCGACGAATGCGAGCGCCGGTAAGTCTGTCGTGTCACGAAGATTCGTAACGCTCGATGGCTTTAGCATTCACCCTTCCGCAGCCTAGGTGCGCCGCCCGTGTCGTCGACCACGGCAGTGCTACAAGCTCTGAATCCTGAATCCTGAGTTCGAAATGAAAAACGCCTTTTACGCCCAATCCGGCGGCGTCACCGCCGTGATCAACGCTTCCGCCTGCGGCGTGATCGAAACCGCGCGCACCCACGCCGACCGCATCGGCACCGTCTACGCGGGACGCAACGGCATCATCGGTGCGCTCACCGAAGACCTGATCGACACCAGCGCCGAAAGCGCGGCGGCGATCGCCGCGCTGCGCACGACGCCGGCGGGCGCCTTCGGCTCCTGCCGCTACAAGCTCAAGGGACTGGACAAGAACCGCCGCGAATACGAGCGGCTGATCGAGGTCTTCAAGGCGCACGACATCGGCTACTTCTTCTACAACGGCGGCGGCGATTCGGCCGACACC
>CAZIJU010000061.1:0-21924 GCA_964539745.1 uncultured Burkholderiaceae bacterium
CGATGGCCAAGTACGGCATGAGCATGTGCGTGCTCGGCCACGCCGAGGAGTTCCGCAGCTACGGCATCGCGGTCAACGCGCTGTGGCCGCGCACCGTGATCCAGACGGCTGCGCTGCAGATGATTCCGGGTGTGAAGCCCGAGCACTGCCGCACGCCGCAGATCATGGCCGACGCGGCGTATGCGATCCTGACGCGCGACGCCGCCACGGCGACCGGCAACTTCTTCATCGACGAAGAGGTGCTGAAGCAAGCGGGCGTGACGGACTTCGACCGGTACTCGGTCGTGCCGGGCAGCAAGCAGCTGCTGCCTGATCTGTTCCTGTAAGTCCGTACGGCACGGCGCGGACGCGCTGCGCCGCGAATGGGCGGCCGGCCTGCGCAGCACGCTATCCTTCGCGCCGGCGCCGCGAAGCCGGGCGTGACGGCCGCGGTTCCGCATCCAAGGAGACAATACGATGACCAACCACCGCAACCGCTATCCCGCCCGCCGCAAGTTCCTCAAACAGTCCGCTGCGCTGTCGGCGGGTGCCGCCACGCTCGCCGCGCCCGCGGTCGTGCTCGGCCAGCGTCCTGCGGCGATCAAGGTCGGCGTGCTGCATCCGGTCACCGGCGCGCTGGCGGTGTCCGGCGTGCCGTGCCGCGAAGGCGCATTGATGGCGATCGAAGACATCAACGCCGCCGGCGGCATCAAGTCGATGGGCGGAGTGCGGCTCGAAGCGGTGCTCGGCGACGCGCAGAGCCAGCCGCAGGTCGGCGCCTCCGAAGTCGAGAAGATGAACGAGTCGGGTGTGGCCGCGATCGTCGGCGCGTACGCGAGCAGCATCTGCCTGGCGACGACGCAGGCCGCCGCGCGACACGGCATCGCGCATATCGTCGACGTCGGTGTCGCCGACCAGATCGTCGAGCGCGGCCTCAAGAATACGTTCCGCTTCGGACCCGGCTACCGCACCGTCACGCAGGTCGCGATGCACAACCTGCACGTGCTGAACACGCTCGCCGGCAAGCCGGCGAAGACCGCGATGATCGTGCACGAGGAGTCGCTGTTCGGCACGGGCACCGCGAACCTGCTCGCCAAGGAACTGCCGACCTACGGCTTCGAGGTCAAGGAGATCGTCAAGCACGCCAATCCGACGCGCGACTTCAACAACATCGTGCTGCGGATCAAGGCGGTCAACCCGGACATCGTGATTCCGGCCAACTACTACAACGAGTACGCGCTGCTCGTTCGCACGATGCGTCAGCAGAAGGTCGCTCCGATGGCGATCTACTCCGTGCTCGGCGGCGCGGCGTCGAACTACCGCTTCGTCAAGGAGTTCCCGGACGCCGCCAACGGCATCATCGACGTCAACCACTGGTTCAACCCGCGCGACAAGCGTGTGCCGGCGCTGCGCAAGCGCGTCGAGTCCAAGGGCGGCTTCTTCGTCTACGAGTTCTTCATGAACTACACGGCGATGTGGCTGCTTGCCGACGCGCTCGAGCGCGCGAAGAGCGCCAAGCGCGAGGACATCATCGCCGCGCTCGAGTCGAGCACGTTCGCCAACCACATCATGCCGTACGGTCCGACGAAGTTCGTCAACGGCCAGAACCAGGGCGCGCGGCCGTTGATGACGCAGGTTCTGAAGAGCGACATCAAGGTCATCGTCCCGCAGGAGTTCCGCGAAGCCGATCCGGTGTTTCCCTGGAAGGCGTGACCGGTCTGCCTCCGTTCGCACGCAGCGGAGGGAGCGGACCGCGATGCTCGAACTGTCGATCCTCTGGCCTTCGATCGCCAACGGGCTCGCCACCGGCGCGATCTACGCGCTCGTGGCCCTCGGGCTGACGCTGATCTACGGCGTGCTGCACATCATCAACTTCGCGCACGGCGCGGCGCTGATGGTCGCGCTGTATGGCGTGCATCTGCTATTCACGCGCTTTGGTGTCGATCCGTACGCGGCGATCGTCGTTGTCGTGCCGGCGATGTTCGGCTTCGGCTACGTTCTGCAGCGCTTCGTGATCGCACGCGCGAGCCACGGCAAGGACGAAAACATCCTGCTGGTCACGCTCGGCATCGCGATCGTGCTGGAGAACCTGGCGCTCGTGCTTTTCACCGCCGACACGCGGACGATCGAGACGCGCTGGTCGCTCGCGACGATCGATATCGCCGGCGCGTTCATCGCGGTGCCGAAGGCCGTCGCGTTCGTCGGCGCGCTCGCGGCGGCGGCGATCCTGCTCGCGCTGATGGCGAGGACCGATCTCGGTCGCGCGATTCGCGCGCTCGCCAAGGAGCGGCACGGCGCGAAGCTCGTCGGCATCGACGTCGAGCACGTCTTCGCGATGAGCTTCGGCATCGGGCTGGCGTGCCTGGGCGTGGCGGCGTGCTTCCTGCTGCCGGCGTACTACGTGAACCCGACGGTCGGCAACGGCTTCGTGCTGGTCGCCTTCACGATCGTCGTGCTCGGGGGCATGGGCAGCTTCGCCGGCGCGCTCGTCGGCGGATTGCTGATCGGTGTGGTCGAATCCGTTTCGGGCCTGTACCTCGGCGAAAGCCTCGGCCAGATCGGCATCTTCGTGATCTTCCTGCTGGTGCTGATGTTCAGGCCGACGGGGCTGTTCGGTTCGAAAGCGTGAGCTCTGCGCTGCGCGTTGCCGCACCGATCGCCGCCTTCGCGGCGCTGTTCGCGCTCGCGCCGCTCGCCATCGCGTCCGACGCGTGGTTGAACTTCATCGTGCTCGCGCTGTTCGGCGCGCTGATGGCGCAGTCGTGGAACGTGCTGGCGGGATTCGGCGGACAGTTCTCGTTCGGGCACGCGGTGTTCTTCGGCACCGGCGCCTACGCGATGGCGGTGTTGCAGGTGCGGTTCGGCGTCAACGCATGGGCGGCGCTGCCCGTGGCGCTCGCCTCGGGCGCGGCGGTCGGCGTGTTCATCGGCGCGCTGACCTTCCGCTACGGACTGCGCGGGTCGTACTTCGCGCTCGCGACACTGGCCTTCGCCGAGATCTTCCGCATCCTCGCCAACACCTTCCAGTTCACCGGCGCCGGCGCGGGGTTGCAGATCCCGCTGACCAAGAGCCCCGCGACATTGCAGTTCGACGCGCGCGCCGGGTATCTGTACGTCGCGCTCGCTTTCGTCGTCGCCGGACTCGCGGTCGCGGGCTGGCTGAAGCACTCGCGCTTCGGCGCGTGGCTGCAGGCGGTGCGCGACAACGAGGAAGCGGCCCAGGCGCTCGGCGTGGACGTGTATCGCATCAAGCTCGGCGCGATCGCGATCTCGGGCGCGATGATGGCGGCGGCCGGCGCGTTCTACGTGCAGTATCTGCACTACATCGACCCGGCGCTTGCGTACGGGCCGCACTACTCGGTCGAGGCGCTGGTCGGCGCGCTGGTCGGCGGTGTGGGCACCGTGTGGGGGCCGGTCGTCGGCGCGTTCGCGCTGCATCTGCTGTCCGATCTGACGCGCAACGCGTTCGGCGACGTGCCTGGCGTGAACCTGATGATCTACGGCGCGCTGCTGGTCTTGATCGTGATGTTCGCGCCGCGCGGGCTGGCGGGCCTCTTAGCCGCGCTGGCGGCGAGGCTGCGGGGTTCGAAGTGAACGCGGTGCTGCTCGCGGCGCGCGGCGTGTCGAAGCGCTTCGGCGGATTGCGCGCCGTGCAGGACGTCTCGCTCGCGGTCGAGGAAGGGACGATCACCGCGCTGATCGGCCCGAACGGCGCGGGCAAGACGACGCTGTTCGCGCTGGTGTCTGGCTTCCTGCCACCGGACGCGGGAGAAGTGATCTTCGGCGAGACGCGGCTTGCGGGGCTCGCGCCGTACCGCATCGCGCGGCTCGGCATGGCGCGCACGTTCCAGATCGTGCAGCCGTTCGCCGGCCAGACCGTGCTCGAGAACATCGCGGTCGGCGCGCATCTGCACCACGCCAAGCGGGCCGACGCGCTCGAGCGCGCGCGCGCGGTCGCCGAGCGCGTCGGGCTCGCACCCCAGCTCGGCAAGCTCGCCGCGAACCTGACGATCGCGGGCCGCAAGCGGCTCGAGCTGGCGCGCGCGCTCGCGACCGAGCCGAAGCTGCTGCTGCTCGACGAAGTGCTGGCCGGGCTGAATCCGCAGGAGATCGCCGAGATGCTGCCGGTGATCGACTCGATCCGCCGCGGCACGCGCGCCGCACCCGGCGTGACGGTGTTCATGATCGAGCACGTGATGCAGGCGGTGATGAATCTCGCCGACCACGTCTACGTGCTCGCCAACGGCCGTCTGATCGCGCAGGGCTCGCCGCGCGACATCGCGAGCGACGAGGCGGTGATCGAGGCGTATCTCGGGCACGGGACGGCGCAGCGGCTGCGCGCGGCGGGGCGCGTGCAATGAAGCGTTCTTCGGTGAGTGGCCCGGGCGACGCGCCGTTGCTCGCGGTCGACGGCCTGCGCGCGGGCTACGGCCAGGTCGAGGTGCTGCGCGGCGTGTCGCTCGCGATCGACGCCGGCGAGATCGTCGCGCTGCTCGGCTCCAACGGTGCCGGCAAGTCGACGCTGATCAACGCCGTCTCCGGGCTCGTCCATGCGAACGCCGGCGACGTCCGGTTCGACGGCCGCGACATCACCCGCGCGCACTACAAGCGCATCGTCGAAGCGGGGCTCGTCCAGGTGCCGGAGGGGCGCAAGCTTTTCCCGAACCTCACCGTGCGCGAGAACCTCGAACTCGGCGCCTATCGGCGCGGCCGCGCGCGCCGTGCGGAGAATCTCGAACGCGTGTTCGGGATCTTTCCCCGGCTGCGCGAACGGCAGCAGCAGAAGGCCGGAACGCTGTCCGGCGGCGAACAGCAGATGTGCGCGATCGGCCGTGGGCTGATGGGCGAGCCGAGGCTGCTCGTGCTCGACGAGCCCTCGCTGGGGCTCGCGCCGCGCATCGTCGACGAGCTGTTCGAGCTGATCCGCACGCTCAACGGACAGGGACTGGCGATCCTGCTGGTCGAGCAGAACGTCGGCCAGTCGCTGCAGATCGCGCACCGCGCCTACGTGCTCGAAAACGGCGCGCTGCGCTTTTCCGGAACGCCCGCGGAGCTGCTCGCCAGCGCCGAGCTGAAGCGCGCGTATCTTGGGGTCTGAGGGCCGAGTTCACCACCAGGGGCACCCGGAGCGCCGAGAAAGGATTCGGCTTGCCTCGGTGTTCTCGGTGGTCGGACTTAGTTCTCCGGGCGAGGCGCATGCCGCTTTGTATATTCGGTGTCGTACCGACACAAGGAGATCCGCATGCTGAAAGCCTTGTTCGCGCTGCTGTGGACGGTCGCTCTCGCCGCGTTCGCGCAGAGCTTCCCGAGCAAACCGATCCGCATGCTGGTCGGCGCGCCGCCGGGCGGCACGACCGACACGGTCGCGCGCGCCGTTGCGGCGGAGATGAGCAAGACGCTCGGCCAGCAGGTGGTCGTCGAGAACCGCAGCGGCGCTGGCGGCAACGTCGCCGCGGATCTGGTTGCCAAGAGCGCGCCTGATGGCCATACGCTGCTCGTCAGCTTCACCAGCCACACGATCAACGCGACGCTTTATCCGAAACTGCCGTTCGACCCGGTGGCGGACTTCACGCCGATCACGATGCTGACGACCTCGCCGTCGCTGCTGATCGGCCATCCTTCGTTACCCGCGAACGATCTGCGCGAACTGATCGCGCTGCTGAAGAAGAACCCGGGCAGGTACAACTTCGGCATCGGCGCGCTCGGCTCGTCGCTGCATCTGGCGGGCGAGAAGTTCAAGATGGACACGGGCACGTACGTCGTCAACATTCCCTACCGCGGCAGCGCGCCGGCATTGCAGGATCTGCTTGCCGGGCAAGTCGAGCTGATGTTCGTGTCGCCCGCGGTCGGCGGCGCGCAACTGAAGGCGGGCAAGGTCAAGGCGTTCGGCGTGACGAGCCCGAAGCGGCTCGCGCAATTCCCCGACGTTCCCGCGATCGGCGAGGTGGTCAAGGGCTTCGAGAGCAACGCATGGTTCGGCCTGTTCGGTCCGGCGAAGCTGCCGCCCGACGTGACGCGGAAGCTGTACGAGGCCGCGCGCGCCGCCCTCGCCGCGCCCGAGGTGCGCAAGCGCTTCGAGCTGGAGTCGCTCGAGCCGGTCGGCAATCCGCCCGAAGAATTCGCGCGCTTCGTCCGCGACGACATCCGGCGCTGGGCGAAGGTGGTGAAATACTCGGGCGCGAAGCCGGAGTGATGGCCTCTTCCCTCTCCCCAACAAGCGGGCAGAGGGAGCGAACGACAATGCCTGCCCAGACCCTCGCCCAGAAACTCGTCGCCCGCGCCGCCGGGCGTGCGCATGTGACGCCGGGCGAAATCGTCACGTGCCGCGTCGATCTGGCGCTGATGCACGACAGCGGCGGCCCGCGACGGCTCGCGCCATGGCTCGCCGAGCTGGGCGCGAAGATCCGGGATCCGTCGAAGATCGTGCTCGTCGTCGACCACTACCTGCCCGCCAACGACGACGACAGCCGGCGCATCGTCCGCATCGCGCGCGACTTTGCGCGCGAGCACGCGATCGGGCGCTTCTACGACGGCGAAGGCATCTGCCACGTCGTGCTGCCCGAGCGCGGGCACCTGAAGCCGGGGATGTTCGTCGTCGGCGGCGACTCGCATTCGCCGACCGGCGGCGCGTTCGGCGCCTACATGTTCGGCGTCGGCGCAACCGAAATGCTCGGGGTCGTGACCACCGGCGAGATCTGGCTGAAGGTGCCCCAAACGATCCGCTTCGTCTTCGACGGCGCGTTGTCGCCCTGCGTCACCGCGAAGGACGTGATGCTCTTCCTGATCGGCCGCTTCGGCATGGGCGGCGGGCAGTACGCGGCGGTCGAGTACGCGGGAGCCGCGATCCGCGCGCTCCCGATGCAGGAACGGATGACGCTCGCGAACATGACGGCCGAACTCGGCGGCCAGGCCGGGCTGATCGCGCCGGACGAAGTGACGCGCGAGTATCTGCTCGGAGTCGGCGTGCGCGACGAGGACATCGATGTCGCGACCTGGCAAAGCGATGCCGGTGCGCCGGTTGCCGCCGAGCACCGCTTCGACGCGGCCGCGCTCGCGCCGCAGGTCGCAGCCCCGGGCAGCCCGGCTGCAAGCCGCGCGGTCGGCGATCTTGCCGGCGCGCCGATCAACGCCGCGTACATTGGCGCATGCACGGGCGCCAAGCTCGCCGATCTGCGGATGGCCGCGAGGCTGCTGCGTGGCAGGCGCGTCGCGCCGGGGGTCAAGCTGTGGATCGCGCCGGCGTCGTTGCGCGACCAGAACACCGCGCGCGAGGACGGCACGCTGCAGGCGCTCGTCGACGCCGGCGGCGTGCTGCTGCCGAACGCATGCGGCGCGTGCGCCGGCTACGGCGAATTCCGGTTCGGCGACGACGACGTCGTGATCTCGTCGACGGCGCGCAACTTCAAGGGACGCATGGGCTCGCCGCTCGCGCAGGTCTATCTGGGGTCGCCGTACACGGTCGCGGCGAGCGCGGTCGCCGGTCGTATCTGCGACCCGCGCGAGCTGCTGTAGATCGCGTTCCACGCCGCCGCGTTCAAGGGGAAGGCGGGGTGGGGGACGAAGTCGCGCGCGCCCCCTTGTCCTGGCCGCGCTCGATCCAGGTGTTCCACAACCGCCACGTCAGCGCGAGCAGCGTCGGCCCCAGGAAGATGCCGACGAAACCGAAAGCGAGCAGGCCGCCCACCACGCCGACGAACACGAGCGCGAACGACAGGCTGGCCCCACGCGAGATCAGCAGCGGACGCAGCACGTTGTCGATGCTGGAGACGAGCAGCGCCCCCCAGATTGCCATGAAGATCGCCCAGCCGAGCTGCTGCTGGCTCAGCAGCCAGATCGTCGCGCCGAGCCACCCGACGACGGAACCGCCGGGCACCAGCGAAAGCAGCACGGTCAGCCCGCCGAGCAGCAGCGCCGCGGGGACGCCGGCGATCAGGAAGCCGACCGTCGCGAGCGCGCCCTGCGCAGCCGCGGTGACGACGATTCCGATGACCACGCCGCGCACGGTGTCGCGCACGATCGCGAGCAGTTCGTCCGCCATCGTGCCCGCGATGCGCGCCATTCCCGCGTGCAGGCTGCGCACCAGTGCCTCGCCGTCGCGATAGAAAAAGAACGCGACGAAGGTCGCCAGCAGAAGCTGCAGCACGCCTTCGGCGATCAGCCGCCCGGCGAGGATCAGCGGCTCGCGCCCGATCTCGATCAGCCGCGTGCCGAGCGTGCGCAGCGCGCCGGGATCGGCGGCCAGCGCGCGCCAATATTCGTCGAGCCAAGCGCCGACGACGGGGATGCGCTGCAGCCATGCGGGCGGCGGCGGCGGTCCGTCCGCGAACCAGGCCTGCACGGCCGCGATCCATCCGGGCACGCGCTCGATCGCGTTGTTGACGAGCCACGCGAAGGGCACGATCACGAGCACGATCGCGAGCACGGTCATGATCGTCGCTGCGGCCGCATTGCTGCCGCGGACCGCGCGCCGGACGGCCAGATGCAGCGGCCAGGTCGCGAGCACGAAAACGGCCGCGGCGAGGCCCGCGGCGAGAAACGGCTCGATCACGACCGCCGCGCCGGTCACCAGCAGTGCGGCCGCGACGATCTTGACGATGCGGGTGATCAGCGCGTGCTCGTCGTTGCCGTTCATCGGTTCATCGCCTGCGGGGAGTGTCGTGCGCGCCGCGCGCCGCGGTCGCGCGCGCAGAGTGCGCAGCGGCGAGGAGGAAGGCGTTTGTATGATAGCTGCCCGATCCCGATCGACTTTGGCCTGCGACGAGCGCGCGTGACATGAGCGGCTTCACCCATTTCGATGCCGCTGGCCGCCGGCGGCGCGTCGCGCCGGCGCTGGCCGCGCTACTGGCGGTCGCGCTGCTCGCGGCAGATCCTGCGCAGGCGCAGCGGCGCGACGCGGCCGACGCAGTGGCGCTCAGCGGCTGCCTGATCGATGCCGACCTTCGCGTCGCAGCGATCCAGCAGATGGCGCGCGGCGAGCGCAGCGAAGAGGTCGTCGCTGCCGCACGCAACGCGCTGCAAGCCGCGCCGCTGGACGACCGGCTGCGCGTCGAACGCATCGTCGGCGAGGTGTATCGCGACCGCCCGACCGCGCAGCGGCCATACGTCGCCGCGAAGCTGCGCGAATGCGCCGCCGCGGTCGGCCCGCGGATGCGCGCCGAACGGGCCGACGACTGCTACCAGATCACGCGGTTCGCGCGCGACTTTTTCGCCGCGCGCGCCGCCGGCATGAGCCTCGAACAGACGCAGCAATCGATCCGCTCGCTCGGCCAGCAGCAGGGCATGCCGGCCGAGTTCGACGAGCGGCTGGGAAAGCTGGCCGCGAGCGTCTACGCGTCGAAGGACGAGGCGCCGAAGTTCCGGGCTGGGCTCTTTTATCACTGCGTCGTCGAGCCGCGGGCGCCACGATGATGCGCATTGAGACGACGCGGTCGATCGGCCGTGTATGGAAGCTCGGTGCCGACATCGACACCGACGCGCTCGCGCCGGGGCGCTGGATGAAGCTCGCGCTGCCGGAGTTGGCGGGGCACTGCCTCGAGGACGTTCGCCCAGAGTTCGCGCGCGAGGTGCGTGCCGGCGACGTGATCGCGGCGGGGCCGAACTTCGGCGTCGGCTCGTCGCGCGAGCAGGCGGCGGAGGCGCTGAAGCACCTGGGCATCGCGGCGGTGCTCGCGCCTTCGTTCGCCGGCATTTTCTTTCGAAATGCGATCAACCTGGGGCTGCCCGCGCTCGTCTGCGCGCGGGCGGGCGAGCTTGCAGACGGCGAGCGAATCGCGCTCGACTTGCGCCAGGGCGTCGTCACGCGCGCCGACGGCAGTACGCTCGCTTGCGAGCCGCTGCCGCCGTTTCTGTGGGACATCGTCGCCGCCGGCGGCCTGCTGCAGAGCTTGAAGCGAAGATTCGGATCGAAAGGAGCTGGGGCATGAGAGAGCCGCTGAACCGGCTGTCGGCGACCAGGCTGGCGCAGATGATCGCGGCCGGCGACGTCACGTCCGAGGTGGTCACGCGTTCGTTCGTCGACGCGATCCACGACCGCAACGGGTCGATCCAGGCGTTCGCCTGGTTCGAGGCCGACCGCGCGATGGAGACCGCGCGCGAACTGGACCGCCTGATGGCCAACGAACGCCGGCGCGGGCCGCTGCACGGCATTCCGGTCGCCGTCAAGGACAACATCGACACGGCCGACATGCCGACCGGCTACGGTTCGCCGATCTTCGCGACCCACAAGCCGAACGTCGACGCGGCGTGCGTCGGGCTGCTGAAGGATGCGGGCGGCTTCGTCATCGGCAAGACCGTCACCGCGGAGCTGGCGAACTTCACGCCGGGGCCGACGCGCAACCCGCACAATCCGGCGCACACGCCCGGCGGCTCGTCCAGCGGCAGCGCCGCGGCGGTCGCTGCGCACTTCGCGCCGCTCGCGCTCGGCACGCAGACCGCGGGATCGGTGATCCGGCCCGCCGCATTCTGCGGCGTGTTCGCGTACAAACCGTCGCCGCGGCTGGTGCCTCGCTGCGGCGTGAAGCCGAACTCCGACACGATGGACGAAGTCGGAGCGTTCGCCCGCAGCGTCGAGGATCTGGCGCTGGCCGGCTCGGTGCTCGCGCTGAAGCCCGCGTGGAAGGATCTTCCCGCACAGTATCTGGCGGGCAATGCGGTGCCGACGATCGGCTGGACCGCCACACCCCATGCGAACGCGGCGTCGGCGTCGATGCTCGCCGCGCTGGAATCGGCGGCGCACACGCTCGTGCAGCGCGGCGCGAAGTACACCGAGATCACGTGGCCGCGCGTGTTCGACGGTCTTTTCGAGGCGCAGAAGACGGTGCAGCTGTACGAGACCGCGCGAGCGCTCGCGCCGGAGTACGTCTATCGGCGCGACCTGCTGTCGGCGCGTCTCGTGGAGCTGATCGATCAGGGGCGCGCGATCGATACGCGCGCGTACATCGAGGCGCTTCAGCTCGGCCGCGCGTGCGCGGCCGCGATCGACGGCCTGTTCGGTGCGGCCGACGTCGTCCTGTGCCCGTCCGCGCCAGGAGAGGCGCCGCGCGGGCTGGGTTCCACCGGCGATCCGATCTTCAACCGGCCGTGGCACCTGATCGGCTGTCCCGCATTGAACATTCCTTTCGGGCGCGGCGAGTCGGGGTTGCCGCTCGGCCTGCAGGTCGTCGCGCGTTCCGGCGATGACGCCAAGCTGCTCGCCGCCGGCGCGTGGATCGAGGCGAATCTAAAGGACTGAGCCCCGAGAGCCGTGGTCGGATTCGACCCTCGCGAACAGCGGGCAACGGCGACACAGCTTCAACCCGTTGCGCATTACCCAATCTTGTGGCGTCGCAAACTTGCGTTGCTGTTCGCCGTCGCGAGCGTCGGCCCCGTCATCCCGATCCCGGCGGTCGGTTTTGTCATCCCGACCCCGGCGCCGAGCCGGTGGAGGGATCTCGGCCTCGGCAGCGAATGAGATTCCTCGCCTTCGGCTCGGAATGACGAGGGGTATGGCTCGGGGTGACGAGGGGGTATGGCTCGGGGTGACGGGGGTGGGCTCGGGGTGGCGGGGGTGGGCTCGGGGTGGCGAAGGTGGGCTCGGGGTGACGGCGTTGGGCTCGGAATGACGCGAGCCGTGGGCCGCGAAATGACGCGAGGCGTGGGCCCGGAAATGACGCGGGGTGTGGGCCCGGAAATGACGCGGGGTGTGGGCCCGGAATGAAGCGGAGTGCGGACCACGGAAGTCGGTCGGTTGGCAGGTCGTACGAGCGTTCGCAGCGCTCGATAGGAACTCGCCACGGACGCACGCAGCAAGGCGATCGATCGACGTCCTGCGGGTCGGTGGCTGCTCGCCCGCCGAACGGTCCGGCGCTACCGCGCAGCGCTTTGCTCTTCCTCCGTATCCTTCGTGCCGCCTGGATTCACTTGCGCTTTTCAGATTCAACCGGAGTTTGGGCATGACGAAACGAAAGGCGCCAGCGGCGCGCTACGACCTGATCATCAAGAACGTCCGCATCGTTCGTCCGACGGGCGACGCGGTGCACGAAGCCGACATCGCGATCGCCAACGGGCGCTTCGCGCGCATCGCGCCGGGGCTGGACGTCGCGCTCGCCAGGGACGTGTACGACGGCCGCGGGCGGCTCGCGTTTCCCGGCGTGGTCGACGCGCACATGCACACCGGCATCTACGCGCCGCTCGAAGAAGACGCCGTGACCGAGAGCCGCGCTGCCGCTAGCGGCGGCGTGACTTCGAGCCTGAACTATTTCCGCACCGGCCAGTACTACCTGAACAAGGGCGGGCCGTACGCGAAGTTCTTTCCCGAGGTGCTGAAGCGCTCGAAGGGGCGCTTTCACGTCGACTACGGCTACCACCTGGCGCCGATGGATTCGACGCACATCCGCGAAATTCCGGAGCTGATCGACAAGCACGGCGTGGCGAGCTTCAAGATCTTTATGTTCTACGGCTCGCACGGGCTGCACGGCGCGTCCGACAAGCAGCGCGACTTCCTGATGATCGGCCCCGAGGACCGCTACGACTACGCGCACTTCGAATTCATCATGCGCGCGGTCGAGGACGCGCGCCGGCGGTTTCCGCGCAAAGCGAGCCAGATCAGCCTGTCGCTTCACTGCGAAACCGCCGAGATCATGACCGCGTACACGAAGCTGGTGGAGCGCGAGGGCCGGCTCAAGGGGCTCGCTGCCTATCACGCGGCGCGGCCGCCGCATTCGGAAGGGCTCGCGGTCTTCATCGCCGCGTATCTCGCGGACGAGACGCGGCTCGCCAACATCAACCTGCTGCACCTGTCGTCGCGCAAGGCGGTGACCGCGGCGCTGCAGATGGCGGAGCTGTTTCCGCACATCGACTTCCGCCGCGAGGTGACGATCGGCCACCTGATGCTCGACGTGACGAGCAAGGCCGGCGCGCTCGCGAAGGTCAATCCGCCGATCCGCCCGCGCGAGGACGTCGAGTTCCTGTGGGAGAAGCTTGCCGAAGGCAAGCTCGACTGGGTCGTCAGCGACCACGCGTGCTGCCGGCACGAGATGAAGGTTCCGAAGCAGTACTTCGGCAACATCTGGATGGCGAAGTCCGGTTTCGGCGGCACCGAGTACCTGCTGCCCGCGCTCGTTTCCGAAGGCCGCCGGCGCGGCCTAAGCTACAACCGCATCGCGCGGCTGACGAGCTACAACCCGGCGCGCCGGTTCGGACTGAACAGCAAGGGCGACATCGACGTGGGACTCGATGCCGACCTCGCGCTGGTCGATCCGGCGCAGACCTGGACGGTCCGCGCGCGCGATGCGGAGTCGTCGCAGGGCTACACGCCGTTCGAAGGCATCGAGCTGTCGGCGCGCGTGCAGGCGACGTTCCTGCGAGGCGCGCTGATCTACGAGAACGGCCGCATCGTCGGCAAGCCGCGCGGCGAGTATCTGTTCCGGCCGACGTAACCGGACGTTCGCGAAGCCTGGCCGGCGCCTGCAACGCGCCGCCTCCGCCCGTTCGCGTCGATCCGAAGACAGGCGACGCCTCGTTTCTTTCCCGGCGACACGAAAAGTGGCGTAGGGTGCGAGGTGCTGCCGGTCGGCGCGAAGCGCCACCGAAGCCGCGACACGACATGCCGGTCCACATCGATCCCGACCGCCGCTTCGCCACGCACGTGCCGATTCTGATCGTCGGCGCGGGCGCGTGCGGCGCGGTCGCGGCGCTCGCCGCCCGCGCAAGCGGTGCCGACGTGCTGATGCTCGAGCGCGACGCCACGCCGTCGGGTTCGACCGCGCTGTCCTCGGGCTTCATTCCCGCAGGCGGAACGGCGCAGCAGCGCGCGCGCGGCATCGACGACTCGCCCGGGCGATTCGCCGCCGACATCGCCGCCAAGGCGCGCGGACGCGCGGACGTCACGCTCGCGACCGCCTATACCGATGCGATCCCGCAGGCGCTCGACTGGCTCGAACGCAGCCACGGCGTGCCGTTCGAACTGCTCGAAGGTCTTGTGTACCCGGGCCACGCGGTCGAGCGCATGCACTGCGTGCCGGAGCGAACCGGCGCCGCGCTGCTCGCGCGGCTGCATCGCGCGGCCTCCGCCGCCGGCGCCGACCTCGTCTGCTCGGCGCGCGCGGCGGACCTGTTCGTCGACGCGGCGAAACGCGTGCGCGGGGTGCGCATCGTGCGGCCCGATGGCAGCGCGGAGGAGGTCGGCTGCGACGCGCTGGTGCTCGCCTGCAACGGCTTCGGCGGCGATCCCGGACTCGTCGAGCGCTACATCCCGGAGATGGCCGACGCGGAGTACTTCGGCCATCGCGGCAACGACGGCGACGCGCTGCGGTGGGCGATGGCGCTCGGCGCGCTGACCGCGGACCTTTCCGGCTACCAGGGTCACGGTTCGGTGGCCACGCCGCACGGCGTACTGATCACGTGGGCGCTGATGATGCGGGGCGCGATCCAGGTCAACGCGCGAGGCGAGCGGTTCGCCAACGAGCACGACGGCTACTCCGAAGCGGCCGTGCACGTGCTGCGCCAGCCCGGACGCGTCGCGTTCGACATCTACGACGAGCGGCTGCACGAGTTCGGGCTCGGGTTTCCGGACTATGCGCGGGCGGTCGCCGCCGGCGCGATCCGGCGCGGCGCCACGGCGGCGGAGCTCGCCGCCGCGCTGGGCATCGACGCCGCCGGCCTCGAACGCACGCTCGCCGAAGTCGATGCGCTCGCGCACGACAACGCGACCGACGCGTTCGAGCGCACGTTCAGGCCGAGCGAGGCGCTGCGGCCTCCGTACTTCGGCGTGAAGGTCGGCGCCGCGTTGTTCCATACGCAGGGCGGCGCCGTGGTCGACGCGCAGTGCCGCGTGCTCGTCGCACGCAATACGCCGCTGCCGAACCTGTACGCCGCCGGCGGCGCCGCGCGCGGCGTCTCCGGCGATGCGGTGTGGGGCTATCTGTCAGGCAACGGACTGCTGTCGGCGGTGGCGGGCGGATTCATCGCCGGGCGCGCGGCGGCCGCAAGCGTGGCACGGTGATCCGCGCCGCGGGTGCGCACGGGGCCTGACGCCGGCCCGGCGCGCCCTATCATCCGCGCATGGCTCCGCTCCGCTCCCCAGACAGCGCGGCTGCCGACCTCGCGCGCGCGGCGCTCGGATGGCTCGCCGGCTGGTGGCGCGTGATCCTGTTTTCCGCCGAACTGCTCGTACTTGCGTTGTCGCCGGCTGCGTATCGGGGCGAAAACCGCGCGGCGATGGCGCGCCACGTCTACCTCGGCACCGCGCCGATCCTTCCGTGGTTCGCCGCGCTGTCGGCGCTGATCAGCCTCGTGGTGATCCGCATCGTCATCGTCACCGCGGTCAGTTACGGACTGACGCGCTATGCGCTGGAGATGGTCGTTCGCGTGCTCGTGCTCGAGCTGATCCCGCTCGTGGCGGCGATGTTCGTCGCGATCCGGATCACGCTGCCCGACGCGGTAGAGATCGCCGCGCTGCGCGCGCGCGGGCACTTCGACGCACTGGCGCGGCAAGGCGTGGATCCGCTGCTGCGTGAAGTGCTGCCGCGCGTGGCCGCCGGCGTGTTTTCCGTGCTGATGCTCGCGGCGGTGAGCTGCGTGCTGACGCTGCTGCTCGCCTACGTCTCGGTCTACGGCTTCACCACCGGCGGCTTCGCCGGCTACACGCACACCGTCGGCCGCATCTTCGGGCCGGGCGTCACGCTGATCTTCGCGCTGAAGACGTTTTTCTTCGCGCTCGCCGTCGCGGTGATGCCGGCCGCCTCGGTGCTGCTCGAGCCGCCGCGTCCGCGCACGCGAACGAGCGCGGAGTTGCAGGGCCTCGTGCGCATGTTCCTGCTGCTGCTGCTGATCGAGGCAGCTTCGCTGGTCGGCAACTACTATCCTGATTAGCAATGAACGTCAGCCAGGCTCATCTGGTGAGCCTGGCTGAGCGTAGCGTGGTCGCCGTTGCAGAACGTGAGGTGGCGACCATGGCGATGAATCGGATCCAGTTTCAACCCGGGCTGTGCATGTTGGAGTTTCTGCGGCGCTACGGAAGCGAAGAACAATGCGAGCAGGCGCTTGAAGCGGCGCGTTGGCCGCAAGGGTTTCGTCGCCCCAAGTGCGGCAGCGCCGCTTACTGCGTCGTGCGTGACGGCGTGCGCAAGGTGTTTCAGTGCAGCAACTGCCGGCGCCAGACCTCGCTGATTGCCGGCACCGTATTGCAGGGCACCAAGCTGCCGCTGACCACCTGGTTTGTGGCGATGTATCTGCTCAGCCAGGCCAAGACGGGGCTGTCGGCCTTGGCGCTGAAGCGCCAGCTCGGTGTGAGCTATCCCACGGCCTGGTTGCTGCACCACAAGCTGATGCAGGTCATGGCCGCACGCGAGCAACGCTATGTCCTTGAAGGCAAAGTTCAGCTCGACGATGCCTACCTGGGCGGACAACGCCCCGGCGGCAAGGCCGGGCGTGGGTCGGAGAACAAGGTGCCTTTCGTGGCGGCGGTGTCGCTGACCGCGGACAATCATCCGCTGCGGGTGAAACTTACACCGGTTGCCGGCTTTACCCTGAAGGCTATCGCGGCTTGGGCGAAGGATCATCTGGCGCCGCACACCGAGGTGTTCTCCGATGGCCTGGCCTGCTTTGCTGCGGTGACCCAGGCCGGCTGCGCCCATCAGCCGACCGTGGTGGCCGGCCGCAAACCCAGCGAGGTGCCCGAGTTTCGCTGGATCAACACCATCCTCGGCAATCTGAAGACCAGCTTGTCGGGTTGCCACCATGCCTTCAGCTTCCGCAAGTACGCCAATCGCTACCTGGCCGCATTCTGTTATCGCTTCAATCGGCGCTTCGACCTGCGAACCCTGCATCAGCGTCTGCTCCTCGCCGCCGCATCGACCGCCCCTCAGCCTCTGCGCAAGATCAGAATTGCTGACGATTGTTGCTAATCAGAACTACTATTGAGGGTTAGGCAATCTCGTGACACCGACGCCGCGCATGTCCACGTCGCCATCGCCAGTGCCGCTTCCGTCGTCCCGACCCCGGCGCTGAGCCGGGGGAGGAATCTCCGCGTGCGAGGGGCTGAGATTCCTCGCCTGCGGCTCGGAATGACACGGAACATTGGGCTCGGAATGACACAGGGAAGGCGGGCTCGGAACGACAAAGTGGGTGCGGCTTGGATGGAATGAGACAGTACTGTCATCCCGAGCGAACGCGAGGGATCTCGGCGTTGCGAGCGGCTGAGATTCCTCGTTTTCGGCTCGGAATGACAAGGAAGGTGGGAAGGCGGGCTCGAAATGAGAGGGAAGGCGGGCTCGGAATGACAAGGAATGCGGAGTGACATGGAATGCGGGGTCTGATTGACGCAAGGCGCCGGCGACGGGTGTCGACCGGTTGGAGGGCGCGGGAGCATTCGTAATGCTGGACATCGACCCTGATGAGTTCTGACCGCGCGCCCCCGCCGCCCGTCGCACACCTGGAGTTCAAGGCCGCGCTGCTGCTCGCGCTGCTCGTGCTGCTGGTCGGCGGCGCGGTGGTCTACGTGCTGTATGCGCGGGGCGCGTTTGAGGCCACACAGGAACTCGTGCTGATCGCCGACGACTCCGAGGGCGTGCAGGTCGGCATGGACATGACCTTCTCGGGTTTTCCGATCGGGCGCGTGCGCCGCATCGAGCTGGCCGACGACGGCGCCGCACGCATCGTCATCGACGTGCCGAAGAGGCTGGCGCATCGACTGCGCACGTCGAGCGTCTTCACGCTGACGCGCGGGCTGGTCGGCGGCGCGAGCATCAAGGCGTTCACCGGTATTCCCACCGACCCGCCGCTGCCCGACGGCGCAGAGCGCAAGGTGCTGACCGGCGATGCCACCGCCGAGCTGCCGCGGCTGGTGTCGGAGGCGCGCGAGATGGTCCGCAACATCGTCGCGCTCACCGCACCGGAGGCTCCGCTCGCCACGAGCCTCGGCCACGTGCAGACGGCGACCGAGCGGCTCGCGGGCCCGCGCGGCGCGTTGGGCGCCCTGATGGGCAACGAACGCGACGCGCAGAAAGTCGTCGCCGCGCTGGATCGCGCCAATGCGCTTCTGTCGCGCATGGACGCGCTCGTCGCGCGCGCCGACGCGCAGGTCTTCGGCGATGCAGGGCTCGTGCGCGATGCGCGCGCGGCGATCGCGCAACTGAACGACACGCTCGGGCAGGCGCGCGCCACGCTGCAGCGGGTCGACGCAGTGCTCGCGGAAGTGCAGGCGATCGCCGCCAACACCAAGGTCGCGACGACCGACCTCGGCGCGCTGCGCGCCGAGGTCGAGGTCAACCTGCGCAAGATCGAATCGCTGGTCGACGAGATCAACCGCCGCTGGCCGTTCGCGCGCGACACCGAGATACGGCTGCCATGAAAGAAGGGGTGCGCTATGGGGTCTTCGGGATCGCGCTGGCGCTGGCCGGCTGCGCGAGCGGCCCGCTCGCGCCCGACTGGCAGACCAACGCGAAGTCCGCGCTCGAGCGCTCCGCCGTCGCGTACCTGAAAGGCGACACCCGCATCGCGCAGGTCGAGTTCGAACGCGCCCGAGGCGAAGTCGCGCGCACCGGGCGCGCGGATCTGGTCGCGCGCGTCGAGCTGGCGCGGTGCGCCGCGCAGGTGGCGAGCCTCGCTTTCGATGCGTGCGCGGGTTTCGAGGCGCTGCGCGCCGACGCCGCCGCGCCCGAACGCGCGTACGCCGACTACCTCGCCGGGCGGCTGCAGCCGCGCGACGCCGGCGAACTTCCGCCGCAGCACCGCGCAATCGCCGCGCGCCTTGACGCCGGCGAAGCCGACGCGGCGCTGCGCGCGATCGAAGATCCGCTTGCGCGGCTGGTCGCCGCCGGCGTCGTCTTCCGCGCCAGCCGCGCGACGCCTGCGACGATCGCGCTGGCGATCGACACCGCATCGGCGCAGGGCTGGCGGCGTCCGCTGCTGGCGTGGCTCAACGTCGAGCTCGCGCGCGCGGAGGCTGCCGGCGATCGCGAGCAGGCCGACCGGCTGCGCCGGCGCATCGCGCTGGTGCAGGGCGCGCGGTGAGCGATGGCGCCGCACCGCTGCCGACGCGTTCGGGCCGATGGGTGAGATCCTCGTCGGTACCGCGTCCTGGACCGACCCGACGCTGATCGCGTCGGGGCGCTTCTATCCGCCGCAGGCGAGGACTGCCGAGGCGCGGCTGCGGTACTACGCGTCGCAGTTTCCGCTGGTCGAGATCGACAGCAGCTACTACGCGCTGCCGGCGGAGCGAACCGCGCGGGTGTGGGTCGAGCGCACGCCCGCGGATTTCGTCTTTGACGTGAAGGCGTTCCGGCTGTTCACCGGGCACCCGGCGCAGCCATCCGCGCTGCCCGCCGATCTGCGCCGCGCGCTGCCGCCGACCGCGAAGGCGAACCTGTACTACGGCGATCTGGATGCCGAGATCCGCGCCGAGCTGTGGCGTCGCTTCCGCCTGGGCATCGGGCCGCTGCGCGAATCGGGCAAGCTCGGTGTGGTGCTGCTGCAGTTCGCGCCGTGGTTCGTGTTCGGAGCCGCGAGCTTCGAGCACATCGCGCACTGCGCCGAGATGCTCGGGGGCTTTCGGCTCGCCGTCGAGTTCCGCAACAGGTCATGGTTCGGCGAAGGCACGCGCGAGGCCACGCTCGCGTTCGAGCGCGAGCACGGGCTCGTGCACGTCGTCGTCGACGAGCCGCAGGGCTTCGCATCGAGCATCCCGCAGGTGTGGGAGGTGACCGCGCCGCAGCTTGCGATCCTGCGCCTGCACGGGCGCAACCGCGAGACGTGGACGCGCAAGGGTCTGGCGTCGTCGGCGGAGCGGTTCAACTACCTGTATTCGGCCGCCGAGCTGCAGGCGCTCGCTTGCCGCGCGCGCGAGATCGCCCGCCGCGCGCAGCGGGTGCACGTGCTGTTCAACAACTGCCACGAGGACAAGGCGCAGCGCAACGCGGCGCAGTTTGCGCAGATCGTCGCGGACCTGCTGCGGCGCTGAGCGGCTATCCGGCCGGCCCTGTGCCGCTCTACGTCGGCAGCGGCGGCAGCGGCCGCGGCTTGCGATCCTCGCCGGTGGCGACGTAAACGAGCGTCGCCTCGGTGACCTTGACGACTTCGCTCTGCAGCCGCATGCGTTCGGCGTAGACCTCGACCTCGACGGTGACCGACGTGTTGCCGGTCTTGACGATGTTGGCGTAGAAGCTCAGCAGGTCGCCGACGAACACCGGGTTCTTGAAGAGGAAGCTCGTCACCGCGACGGTGGCCACGCGGCCGTTGGCGCGGCGCGCCGCGGGGATCGCACCGGCCACGTCGACGTGCGCCATGATCCAGCCGCCGAACA
The DNA here is from genome assembly GCA_964539745.1 of uncultured Burkholderiaceae bacterium. Taxonomy (GTDB): domain Bacteria; phylum Pseudomonadota; class Gammaproteobacteria; order Burkholderiales; family Burkholderiaceae_F; genus DSNY01. Next base: position 20,258 of record CAZIJU010000061.1, read on the forward strand.
CGTCGCCATGGATGTTGGCGTCGGCCGGCATCGGCATGACGCGCAGCACCGGCACCTGATCTTTCGGCAACGAAGCGGGTTCGGACATGTCGGAGATCCGTGACTCGGGACTTGTTCAAAGCCATTGATCGGGTCGGCGCGAGCGAGGTGGCCTGCCGCATCTTCGATCACGCATCCCCCGCGCCATCCGGTCGCCGATGCGGCGCGCGATTAGCATAAGCCACGCGCTGCGCCCGCCTTCGAAGTCATCGCGGGCCCGCGCGGTTCGGACGGATAATCCCAACACTGCAACCGCAACGCAACCGCCGCGAACCCCACGATGAGAGGAGCCATGCCGCCCGTCGGGCACGTCCCGCGGCTTCCGCCCGAGCCGGGCGCTGCGCGCAACGAGTGGCGGGCGCTCGCCACGCTGCTGCCGTATCTGTGGCGCTACCGGGGCCGGGTGCTGTTCGCGATCGCCTGCCTGATCGCGGCGAAGCTCGCGACCGTGTCGGTGCCGATCGTGCTCAAGCACATCGTCGACACCTTCGCGCAGCCGCGCGCGGAGGTCGTCATCCCGCTCGCGCTGATCGCGGGCTACGGCCTGCTGCGGCTCGCGACGACGGTGTTCACCGAGCTGCGCGAGTTCTTTTTCGCGCGCGTGACGCAGTCGGCGGTGCGCACGCTGGCGCTGCAGACCTTCCGCCACCTGCACGCGCTGTCGCTGCGGTTTCACCTCGAGCGGCGCACCGGCGCGGTGACGCGCGAGATCGACCACGGCATTCGCGGCATCTCGTCGCTGGTGAGCTTCACGCTGTATTCGATCCTGCCCACGCTCGTGGAGCTGTCGCTGGTGATCGGCTACCTGCTGCTGAATTACGAGATCTGGTTTTCGGTGATCGTCGCGGCAAGCCTCGCCGTCTACGTGGCTTTCACCTTCACCGTCACCAACTGGCGCACGCGCTTCCGCCGCGAGATGAACGAGCTCGATGCGAAGGCCAGCTCGCGCGCCGTGGACAGCCTGCTGAACTTCGAGACGGTCAAGTACTTCAACAACGAGGAGTACGAGGCGCGGCGCTACGACGCCACGCTGGCGCAGCAGGAACGCGCGGCGATCCTGTCGCAGCAGTCGCTGAACGTGCTCAACGCCGGCCAGGCCGCGATCATCGCAGTGGGGTTGACCCTGATGCTGTGGCGCGCTGCCGTCGGTGTGGCCGCTGGCCGGATGACGATCGGCGACCTGGTGCTGGTCAACGCCTTCATGCTGCAGATGTACCAGCCGCTGAACTTCCTTGGCGTGATCTATCGCGAGATCAGACAGGCGCTGGCGGACATGGAGCGGATGTTCCGGCTGATGCGGGTCGAGCGCGAGATCGCCGACCGTCCGGGCGCCAAGCCGCTCGTCGTGCGCCGCGGCGAGGTGCGCTTCGAACACGTCGACTTCGCGTACGACCCGCGCAGACCCGTGCTGTTCGACGTCGATTTCACGATCCCCGCCGGAACGACCACCGCCGTGGTCGGCGCGACCGGCTCGGGCAAGAGCACGCTCGCCCGGCTGCTGTTCCGCTTCTACGACGTGGACCGCGGGCGCATCATGATCGACGGGCAGGACATCCGCGACGTGACACAGAGCTCGCTGCGCGCGGCGATCGGCATCGTGCCGCAGGACACGGTGCTGTTCAACGACA
>CAZIJU010000062.1:0-21460 GCA_964539745.1 uncultured Burkholderiaceae bacterium
TGAACACCATCACCGCGCCGACGTAGATCAGCACCTGGAAGGCGGCGATGAAGTGCACGCCGAGCAGCCCGTAGATGCCGCCGAGGAAAATCATCGTCGAGATCAGCGCGAGCGCCACGCGCATCGGCTGCCGCAGCACGATCATCAGCGCGGCGCCGGCGAACGCGCAGAGCGCGAACACGTACAGCAGCAGCGTGTCGAGGTTGGCGAGCAGCGTGTCGATGAGGCTCATGCCGCACCTTTCGGCGGATAAGGCTTCGCCACGTCGCGCTGCGGGTTCCAGGTCAGCAGCTCTTCCTTGCCGATCCACATCGTCCAGCGCCGGCCCGCAGGCAGGTTCGGCACCTCGGGCACCATCCGGATCGCATCCTTGGGGCAGGCCTCGACGCACAGCCCGCAGAACACGCAGCGCGAGTAGTCGATCTCGAAGCGCGCCGGGTACTTCGGGTGCGCGAAGTCGTCGGGGTCGAACGCAGCTTCGATCTCGATCACCTTCGCCGGGCAGACGGTCGCGCACATGTTGCACGCGATGCATTGCGGGCTGCCGTCGGGCCGCTGCGTCAGCACGTGCTTGCCGCGGTTGTGCCTGGCGTAGTCGCGGCGGCGCTCCTCCGGGTAGTAGGTGGTCAGCGCGCCCTTGCGGCCGATCACCCACTTGCCCATGTTGCGAAGGAAGACCCAGCTCGTGATGCCGAGACCGCGCAGGATCTCGGGCAGATAAAGCCGCTCCCACCAGCCCATCGTCGGGCGGTTCCAGTAGGCCTTGCGGCGGTAGCGCTTGTGCGTCACGGGTTCACCATGCGCAGGAGCCAGACGGCGACGGCGGTGACCGTCAGGTTGGCGAGCGCCAGCGGGAACATGAACTTCCACGCGAAGCGCAGCACCTGGTCGTAACGGAAGCGCGGCAGCGACCAGCGCACGAGGATCTGGAAGCTGCACATCACGAAGACCTTGGCGAGGAAGACCAGGACCTGTGTCGCGACGACCGCGCCGTGGCTCATCTGGATCTCGCGGCCGCCCGGGAAGCTGAAGCCGCCGTCGTGCATGTACGGCAGGTTGTAGCCGCCGAGGAAAAGCGTGGTGAACAGCGCCGCGATGATCGCGATCTCGATGAACTCGGCGAACATGAACAGGCCCATTTTCATCGCGCTGTATTCGGTGAAGTAGCCGGCGATCAGCTCGCTTTCGGCCTCGGGCAGGTCGAACGGGATGCGCTTGTTCTCGGCGATCGCCGCCGCCATGAACAGCGTCGCCGCGAACGGCTGCAGCACGATGCCCCACGCGGGCAGGAAACCGAGCACGATGCCCGACTGCTGGCGCACGATGTCGTCCAGGTCGACCGTGCCGTAGATCAGGACGAGCCCGAGCAGCGTCAGCCCGAGGATCAGTTCGTACGAGATCATCTGGCTGCCGGCGCGCAGCGCGCCGAGCAGCGAGAACTTGTTCGACGAAGACCAGCCGGCGAGCATGCAGCCGATGATCGTCAGACCGCCGAAAGCGAAGACGATCAGCAGCCCGGCGTCGAGCTTGGCGATCTGCATCGTGTAGGTCCGGTCGCCGAACCAGTCCGCGAGCGGCGGGATCAGCTCGCCCGGGATCAGCACGCCGCCGAACGGGATCACCGCGAAGACCAGCAGCACCGGCGTGAACGCAACCCACGGCGCGACCATGTACGCGTACCAGTCGTAGGTCTTCGGCCTGAAGTCCTCCTTGACCAGCATCTTCAGTCCGTCGGCGAGCCCGTGGAAAAGCCCCCACCAGACCAGCTTGACCTGCGTGAACGGCAGCCGCACGTACGCGCGGTTCGCGCCGATGCGGTCCGACATCACCGCGCCCTGCTTGCGCTCGACCCAGGTCAGGATCAGCCCGAAGGTCATCAGCATGCCGATCGCGAAGCCGATGTAGACCGCGTAGACGACGAGGTCCTGGATCATCGTGGCCTCACGCGAAACTCACCAGCGACTGGCCGATCCGCGCGAACACCTGTTCGGCGTCGGCGACGGTCGGCTTGCGGGCGAAGCAGCGCTCGAAGCGGCGCACGACGCCTTCGGAGTTCGTGTAATGGCCGCTGCGCTCGGTCTGCACGCTGATCGGGATGAACGCATCGGCGTGGCCGTTTTCGGGCGCGAGATACGGGTTCAGGAAGATCACTTTCGCGCCGCGCGGAAGCCGCGCGAAGTCGAAGCCTTCGCCCCAGACGAGCACGAGGTCGGCGCCTTCGAGATGCGGCGCGCGGTCGCCGAACAGCGCGCGTGCATAGCGCCCGTTCGGGTTCTTGTCGGCGCGGATCAGGAAGTCGTCTTCGACGACTTCGCCCGGCGCGGGCTGATGATCGGCCTTGACGAAGCACTCGACGCGCTCGCCGAGCGCGGCCTTGAACGCATCGAGTTCCTCGTTCGAGCCCCAGCTCGACACCAGCGCGACCGGACGCCGCGCGTCGGCGATCAGCTTGCGCGCGGCTTCGATCGCGACCGCGAGTTCGACCGGCCTGCCTTTGAGCATCGCGTGCTCGGCGCGCGGCCGCTCGAAGATCTGCGCGAGGTCGCGCGCTTTGTTGCAGATCCAGGGGCCGATGTCCTCGGTGGCTGCGCCGTGAAAATCCCCCCTGCCCCCCTTTTCCAAAGGCGGGTTCGCGGCCGACTCCGGACTGCCCCCTTTTGAAGAGGGGGCCGCGCGCAGCGCGGGGGGGTTTTGCGCGGCGCGCAGCGCAGCGGGCACGTGCGGCGTCACCCGTTCGATGCGCGCGTTCAGCTTCGGATCGAGCGCGTTGAGCTTCCACTCCGGCTTGCGGTGCCAGACGTCGATCGCGCAGCCGCGGCTGCAGCCGGGGCAGACCGAAGGGGTGGGCCTCAGGTACCAGACGCGCGCCCTGTACAGAAATTGCCGCGACAGCAGCGCGCCGACCGGGCAGATGTCGATCACGTTGTCCGAGTACGGGTCGCGCTCGAAGCCGCCGTCGCCGGCGGCGCGCACGAGCGACGTGTCGCCGCGGTCGAGGATGCCGAGCCCGTTCGACTTCGACACTTCGCGCGTGAATCGCACGCAGCGCGAGCAGACGATGCAGCGCTCGTTGTCGAGGATGATCCGCGACGACAACGGATGGAACTTCGTCGCGCGCACCTTCGGCACCGACGCGACCGACGGTGCTCCGTTGTACTCGTAGTGGTAGTCCTGCAGTAGGCATTCGCCCGCCTTGTCGCAAACGCCGCAGTCGACCGGGTGGTTGAGCAGGATGAACTGCAGGATCTGCTTGCGCCGCGCGCGAACGGCCTCGGAATCGGTCAGCACGCGCATGCCTTCGGTCGCCGGCATGTTGCAGGCGATGTCCATCCAGCTCGAACCGCCGCCTTCGCCCTCGACCTCGACCATGCAGATCCGGCAGTTGCCCGCGACCGACAGGTTCGGATGCCAACAGAAGTACGGGATGTAGAAACCCGCCGCGAGCGCTGCCTGCATCACCGTCTGGCCCTTCTCGAAGCGGACCGGCTGGCCGTTGACGTAGAACTCAGGCATAAGCGGCCTGCCCCACGGACGCGAGATCGACCTCGAGCCGGCCGCCGCATTTCGAGCGCTTGTTGGCGACGAAGTATTCGAACTCGTCGCGGTACTTGGCGATGATGCCGACCGTCGCGTAGCCCGCCGCGTCGCCCATGCCGCAGATCGTCGTGCCGTCGTTGGCCTCCGACACGCGCACCAGCGTGTCGATGTCCTCGGGCCGTCCCTGGCCGGCGACGATGCGGTCGATCGTCCGGTGCAGCCAGCCCATGCCTTCGCGGCACGGCGTGCACTGCCCGCACGATTCGTGGTGATAGAAGCGCAGCATCACCTGCAGCAGCCGGACCATGCAGGTGCCTTCGGCGATCGCGATCATTCCGCCCGAGCCGAGCTGCGAGCCGCGCGCCTCGAACGCCTTGTGGTCGTAGGTGAGCCCCGCGATGTCCTCGCGCGTCAGCACCTTGGTCGAGATGCCGCCGGGGACGATGCACTTCAGCGGCTTGCCGCCGAGCATCCCGCCGCAATCGTCGAACAGGAACTTCTCGACCGGATAGCCGTATTCGACTTCGTAGACGCCGGGCTTCGCGACGTGGCCGGAGATCGAAACGAGCTGCGTGCCCGGGCTTTTCGGCGTGCCGATTTTCCTGAAAGCCTCCGCGCCGTCGCGCAGGATGCCGGTGACGTTGGCGAGCGTCTCGACGTTGTTGACCACCGTCGGCCGCTGGTACAGCCCGCGCACCGTCAGCCGCGGCGGCCGGTTGCGCGGATAGCCCTTCTTGCCTTCGATCGAGGTGATCAGCGCCGACGCTTCGCCGCAGACGTACGAGCCGGCGCCGCGGTAGACGACGAGGTCGCAGGAAAACTCGCTGCCGAGGATGCGTTCGCCGAAATAGCCCGCCGCGTACGCTTCCTCGACCGCCGCGGCGAGCCGGCGGTACGGCAGGTCGAATTCGCCGCGGATGTAGACGAACGCGTTTCTGACCTGCAGCGCGTACGAGGCGATCAGCATCGACTCGAGCAGCAGGTGCGGCGCGTTCTCCAGGATCCAGCGGTCCTTGAACGTGCCGGGCTCGCCTTCGTCGGCGTTCGCGCACAGGTAGTGCGGCTGGCCGTCGTTCAGATGGACGACCTGCCATTTGCGGCCGACCGGGAACGCCGCGCCGCCGTGGCCGAGCAGACCGGAGGCGGTGACTTCCTTGGTCACGTCCTCGGGCTTCATCGACGCCAGCACCTTGCGCAGCGTGCCGTAGCCGCCGCGCGCTTCGTAGTCGGCGAGCAGGTGCGAGGTCGGCGTCACCGGGAAGGTCATGATGACTTTGGTTCCCGTCATGGCAGCCGCTCCAGCAGCGCGTCGAGCTTTGCCGCGTCGACGTTGTCGTGATACGCGTCGTTGACCATCACCACCGGCGCGGTGCCGCAAGAGCCGAGGCACTCGACCGTGGACAGCGTGAAGCGGCCGTCGGGCGTCGTCTGCCCCGGGCGGATGCCGAGCCTGTCCCGCAGCAGGTCGATCAGGCGTTCGGCGCCGCGCATCGAGCACGACACGTTGCGGCACGCCTGCAGGTGCCAGCGGCCGATCGGCTTGCGGCGGAACTGCGTATAGAAGCTCAGCACCTCCTCGATCCGGATGCGCGGCACGCCGAGATACTCGACGAGCAGGTCGATGTCCTCGTCCGCGACGTAGCCACGCTCCTGCTGGATGCGGCGCAGGCAGGGCAGCGTCAGCGACGATTCGAAGCCCGCGGGAAAGCGGGATTTCATCCGTTCGAACTCGGGCAGCAGGTGCCGCATCGAGCCGGTCTTGTTCGGGATCGGCGTGGCGACGAGCGTGCTCATCGGTCGCACTCCCCGCCGATCATGTTGATCGAGCCGAAGGTCGGCACGATGTCGGCAAGCTGATAGCCCTCGAGCATGCGGTGCGCGCCGCCCATGTGAACGAAGCTGGGCGAACGCACGTGCACCTTGTACGGCGTGCCGCTGCCGTCGCTGACGATGTAGAAACCCAGCTCGCCGTTGGCGGCCTCGTGCGCGACGTAGCAGTCGCCGGCCGGCACGCGCGGGCCGTCCATGATCAGCTTGAAGTGGTTGATCAGCGATTCGATCTCGCGGTAGACGAGCGGCTTCGGCGGCAGCGTGCAACGGCGGTCGTCCACACAGATCGGCTGGCCTTCGGTTTCGCGCAGCAGGTCGATCAACTGGCGGATCATGTAGACCGACTCGTCCATCTCGCGCATCCGCACGTAGTAGCGGTCGTAGTTGTCGCCCTTGATGCCGACCGGCACGTCGAAATCCAGCTCGGCGTACGCCAGATACGGCGTGTCCTTGCGCAGGTCGCGCGGCGCGCCGGTCGAGCGCAGGATCGGCCCGGTGTAGCCCCAGTTGATCGCGTCCGCCGTCGAGATCACGCCGACGTCGCGCATCCGCTCGATGAAGATGCGGTTGCGATCCATCAGTCCGTGCACGCGGCCGACGAAATCGTCGAACTGGCCGAGGATCCATTCGAGCCGCTCGATCCAGCCGTCCGGAAGGTCGCGCGCGAGCCCGCCGATGCGACCGTACGAATACGTCACGCGCGCGCCGGTCAGGTCCGCCAGATGCTCGTAGATGAAGTCGCGGATCGTGACCAGGTACAAAAACGCGGTCATCGCGCCGAGTTCCATCAGCGCGGCGGCCACGCAGGTCAGGTGATCGGCGATGCGCGAGTACTCCGCCAGCAGCGTGCGCAGCAGCCTGCAGCGGCGCGTGATTTCGATGCCCATCAGCGTCTCGACCGCGTCGCAGTATGCGAAGTCGTTGATCAGACCCGAGCAGTAGTTCAGCCGGTCGACGTACGGGATCAGGTTGTGCCAGGTATGGTCCTCGCACTCCTTCTCGAAGCCGCGGTGCAGGTAGCCGCAGTGCACGTCGACGCGCACGACCCGCTCGCCGTCGAGTTCGGTGACGATCTGGATCGTGCCGTGCGTCGCAGGATGCGACGGACCGATGTTGACGATCACGGTGTCGTCGCGCTGCGGCGTCGTGAACGCCGGGCGAATCGGGTTGGGGATCTTCATATTTATGAGCCGAGATCCCTCGCGCTTCCACGATTTGCACTCACCGCCCCAGTGCAAACGGAGCCGACATTCACCCCCCTTTCGCAAGAGGTGCCGGCAGTCACCCCCCTTTCGTAAAGGGGGGTGGGGGGGATTTCCTGCCGGCACACGGCGACGTTCATGACAGGGCGGAGAAATCCCCCCTGCCCCCCTTTTTCAAAGGGGGGTTCGTGCAGGGTCGAGAACCAGCGTCCAGTCATCGTCTTCACTCCGCCGTCCGATAAGGAACCAGCGGCTGCTCCCGCTGCTTCGGATAGTCCTTGCGCAGCGGGTGGCCGACGAAGCCCTCGTACAGCAGGATCGGCCGCAGGTCCGCGTTGCCGCGGAAGTCGATGCCGTACATGTCGTGGCACTCGCGCTCCATGAAGCGCGCGGCGCCGTACAGCGCGACCAGCGAATCGACGGTCGGATCCGCTTCGGCCACGCGCGCTTTCACGCGCACGCGCACCTTGTGCTGCGTCGAGTAGAAGTGCCAGACGACCTCGAAGCGCGGCGTGCGGCCCGGCCAGTCGACCGCGGTCACGTCGAGGAACAGATCGAACGCGAACTCGTCCTTCAGCCGCCGCACCAGTGCGAGCAGGTTCGCCGGCTCGATCGCGAGCACCAGAACGCCGTGCGCGATTGCCGTCTCGTGCACCAGCGGCGCCAGCGCGGGCTGCATGCGGTCGAAAACGTCCGCGGCGTCCATCAGAAGTCCTTCGTGAGGATCGGATGCCGCTGGCGCGCGATCTTGTCCTGAAGCTGCATGATCCCGTCGATCACCATCTCGGGACGCGGCGGGCAGCCGGGGACGTAGACGTCGACCGGGATGATCCGGTCGATGCCGGGCAGCGCTGCGTAGTTCTGGTAGAAGCCGCCGCTCGTGGCGCAGGCGCCAAAGGCGAGCACCCATTTCGGCTCACACATCTGTTCCCAGACCTTCAGCAGGATCGGCGCCTGCTTGTGCGTGATCGTGCCGACGACCATCAGCAGGTCCGACTGGCGCGGAGAAAACCGCGGCAGCGCCGCGCCGAAGCGGTCGGTGTCGTACGGCGTGCCGCTGACGGCCATGAACTCCATCGCGCAGCAGGCGGTGACGAACGGGTAGGGGAACAGCGAGAACTTGCGCGCCCAGCCGATCAGTTCGTCCTTCTTCGTCGAGATGAATTCGAACGCGCCGCTGCGCTCTCGAGCGAACGCGCCGCTCTTCTCGGGCGCGATCGGGATCGTCCCGCGATCCATCTTCATCGGGTCACCGCTTCGAGCAGCTTGGCGCGATACACGTACAGCAGGATCAGCACCAGCAGGAAAACGAAGATGAAGAAGGTCGCCAGCATGAAGCCGGTCAGCGGCTGCGCGCCGAGCGCCCAGATGAACAGGAACACCGTCTCCAGATCGAACAGGATGAAGACGATCGCGACCGCGTAGTACTTGATCGGCACCGCCTTGACGTTGGTCGGATCGATGACGGTGGCGCCGCACTCGAACGGTTCGAGCTTGACGTCGGTCGGCGCCGGTCGCGGCCCCAGCAACCTGTTCAGCAGCAGCGTGAAGCCGACGAAGCCGAGGATCGCGATCAGGTACAGCAGGAAGACAGCATACGGGTTCATCGTGCCCTCCGCGCCGGTGCCGCGCCCGCGCGCAGCACCGGCTCTGCGCGAGGCACTTCGACTCCCCCTGTGGTCTGCCGGTCGGACATGGATCGCTCGTCGCGTGTCGTCGTGATGCCGGTTCGCGTCGCGCGCTTGGTCGGCGCGCACCGTTACCTCAGGGCGCTAACGTAGGCGTTGCGGCTGTCGGCCACGTTGACGATCGTCAATCGCTGTCGAACGGGCGTCCAACTCGTGCGCGCCCGCGCACGCCGAGCCGCGGCGCGGCCTGTCGACGCGGAAGGCACCGGTGCGAAGGTGGAAATTGACGCCGAAAAACGGCCCGGCCGCACGGTTCGCGGCTGCGGCGATCGCACGTGTGCCTTCAGCCGTGCAGGCGCTCGTACTTGGCCTGCAGCTCTTCGCGCGATTCCTTGTGGTTCGGATCGGGAACGATGCAGTCGGCCGGACAGACGTCGACGCATTGCGGCGTGTCGTGCGCACCGACGCACTCGGTGCACTTCGCCGGGTCGATCACGTAGATCGGCGAGCCCGCCGTGATCGCCTGGTTCGGGCAGGGTTCGACGCAGGCGTCACAGGCCGTGCAGTCGTCGGTGATCATCAATGCCATGGTGTCCTCCAGAAGCTGATGCAAGTTTGTCGAGCGCAACCGATCGAGCGTGACGAGTCCCCGGTGACCCGCCGTCCGCACGCACCGCCGAGTCGACTCGGCTCGTCGTTCCGCGGCCACACCCATCGTCATTCCGAGCCCCGGCCTTGAGCCTGGGCGAGGAATCCCGACCGCACGCGAGGCCGAGATCCCTCGCTGCGCTCGGGATGACGAGCGTGCGACTCTGGCCAACGAGCGTGCGACTACGGACGAAGAGCGTGCGACTCCGGATGACGAGCGTGCGACTCCGGATGACGGGCGTGCGACTCCGGATGACGGGCGTGCGACTCCGGATGACGGGCGTGCGGCTGCGAGTGACGCGGGTCAAGCGGCTTCGCAACGGTGGCGGGTCAACGCGTGTCATCGGCGCTCGCAACGCCCGTCAAACGAAGGCGCTGGTGTACGAAGTGAGCGCCTTCATGTAGTTGGCGCGCTCGAAAGCGTCGGGGTCGGGGCAGGACTGCTGCGACAGCGAACCCATCATCTGCGCGACCGACTCGTATTCGCGCTCGGCCATCCAGGCTTGCACGCCGCGCACCAGCTCGCCCGCGTATGCCGGCCCGTTGCGCAGCAGGCAGCTTGCGACCATCACGCAGTCGGCGCCGGCGAGCAGCAGCTTCAGCACGTCGTCGGCCGTGTGCGCGCCGCCGGTGGCGGCGAGGCTCGCGTCGATGCGGCCGCGCAGGATCGCGATCCAGCGCAGCGCCAACCGCAGCTCGTCGGACGTCGACAGCACCAGATGCGGCGCGACCGCCAGCTCGTCGAGCAGGATGTCGGGCTGCAGGAAGCGGTTGAACAGCACGAGCCCGCGCGCGCCGGCGCGCGCGAGCCGCGCCGCCATGTTGGCCATTGCGCTGAAGTACGGCGACACCTTCACCGCGACCGGGATCGACACCTGCCGCGCCACCGATTCGACCAGCTCGACGTAGCGCTGCTCGACCGCGGCGCTCGTGTCTTCGGGATCGGCGGCGAGGAAGTACACGTTCAGCTCGATCGCGTCGGCGCCGGCCTGCTCGAGCCGCCTCGCGATACCGGTCCAGCCGCCCGGCGTGTGGCCGTTCAGGCTCGCGATCACCGGCACTGCGAGCGCTTTCTTCGCGTCCTCGATCAGCTTCAGATACCGGTCCGGTCCGGTGCCGTACTGCTGCGGCTCGGGGAAGAACCCGCTCGCCTCGGGCGACAGCTCCGCGCCGGCGAGCAGCAGGTCGTGCGTGGCCATTTCCTCGTGCTCGATCTGCTCCTCGAACAGCGACGGCAGGACGACGGCGGCGACGCCCGCGTCCTGCAGCCGCTTCAGGCTGTCGATCGAGCCGGTCAGCGGCGAAGCCGACGCGACGATCGGGTGCGCGAGCGGCAGGCCGAGATACGAGGTGCGCAGATCGACGCTCATGATTCGGTCCCCTGCGCGGGCGCGGCGGCGGATTCGGCTGCGGCTTCCGCGCCGGTCCGCGCAGCCGGCGCAGCGGCGTCGGCGACGACGCGATGCACGCCGGCGATCTGCTCGTACAGTTGCCAGCGCGCGTCGGCTTCGGCCTGTGCCGCCTTCGCGAGCTGCTTGGCGCGCACCGGGTCGGCCTGCGCGAGCATCGCGAAGCGGCCTTCCTTCATCGTGAACTGCTCGAGCGGGACCGTCGGCTTGCGCGAGTCGAGCTTCAGCGGATGGTCCGCGCCGCCCATGCCGAGCCGCGGGTCGTAGTGGTACAGCGTCAGGTAGCCGCTCTTGACCGCGTCGCGCTGGTGGCTCATGCCGGTGGTCATGTCGATGCCGTGCGCGATGCAGTGGCTGTACGCGATGATCAGCGACGGCCCGGGCCACGACGCGGCCTCCTGGAACGTGCGCACCGTGTGCACCGGGTTCGCGCCCATCGCGACCTGCGCGACGTAGACGTTGCCGTAGGCCATCGCGATCATGCCGAGGTCTTTCTTGCCGATCGGTTTGCCGGCGGCGGCGAACTTCGCGACCGCGCCCCGGGGCGTGGCTTTCGACGCCTGTCCGCCGGTGTTGCTGTAGACCTCGGTGTCGAGCACCAGGATGTTGACGTTCTTGCCGCTGGCGAGCACGTGGTCGAGCCCGCCGTAGCCGATGTCGTACGCCCAGCCGTCGCCGCCGACGATCCATACGCTGCGCGCGACGAGGTTGTCGGCGACCGCGGCGAGCCGCGCGGCCTCCGGGGAACGCAGCGTCGCGAGGATCGCCTTGAGCCGCTTGACGCGTTCGCGCTGCGCGCGGATCTGCTCATCGTTGTCCTGCGGCGCGGCGAGCAGCTCGTCGGCGAGCGCTTCGCCGATTTCGGCGCGCAGCGCCCGCACCAGCAGTTGCGCCAGATCGCGCTGCGCGTCGATCGCCAGCCGCATGCCGAGCCCGAACTCGGCGTTGTCCTCGAACAGGCTGTTGGCCCACGCGGGGCCGTGGCCGTCGGCGTTCTTCGCCCACGGCGTGGTCGGCAGGTTGCCGCCGTAGATCGAAGAGCAGCCGGTGGCGTTGGCGATCACCAGATGGTCGCCGTAGAGCTGCGAGAGAAGTTTCAGATAAGGCGTTTCGCCGCAGCCGGCGCAGGCACCCGAGTATTCGAACAGCGGTTGGCGGAGCTGCGAGCCGCGCAGCGGGTCGATCCGCTCGAACGGCGGGCGCACTTCGGGCAGGCTCAGGAAGAACTCGTAGTTCGCGCGTTCGGCCTCGAGGTGCTCGAGCTTCGGCCTCATGTTGATCGCCTTGTGCTTGACGACCTGCTTGCTGCGCGTCGGACACACGTCCACGCAGATGCCGCAACCGGTGCAGTCGTCGGGCGCGACCTGCAGCGTGTAGAGCATGCTTTCGAGCCCGCTGCCGTCCTTGCGCGACCACGGCACCGCCTTGAAGGTCGAAGGGGCGCGCTGCATGTCCTTACGCGAAAGCACCGTCTGACGGATCGCCGCGTGCGGACATACCAGCGGACAGATCGCGCACTGCGTGCAGATCGTCTCGTCCCAGATCGGGATCTCGTGCGCGATGCTGCGCTTTTCCCACTGCGTCGTGCCGGTCGGGAAGGTGCCGTCGACCGGCAGCGCGGACACCGGCAGAGAATCGCCCTTGCCTTCGAGCATCATCGCGGTCACGCGCTGCACGAAGTCGGGCGCGGCGCGCGGGACCGTCGGCCGGCGCGCGAGCTTCGAGTCGGCGCGCGCGGGCACCTTGACCTCGCGCAGCGCCGCGAGCGACGCGTCGACCGCGACGAAGTTGCGATTCAGCACCGTTTCGCCGCGCCTGCCGTAAGTCTTGCGGATCGCGTCCTTGATCTTCGCGATCGCCTCCTCGCGCGGCAGGATTCCCGAGATCGCGAAGAAGCACGCCTGCGTCACCGTGTTGATGCGGCCGGCGAGCCCGGCCTGCTTCGCGACCGCGAGCGCGTCGACGACGAAGAAGCGCAGCTTCCGGTCGAGGATCGTCTGCTGCGCTTCGCGCGGCAGCCGGTCCCACACCGCGTCGGGTCCGTAGGGGCTGTTCAGCAGGAAAGTCGCGCCGGGTCGCGCCAGCGCCAGCACGTCGAGCTTTTCCATGAACTCGAACTGGTGGCAGGCGACGAAGTCGGCGCGGCGGATCAGATACGTCGATTCGATCGGCTTCGGCCCGAAGCGCAGGTGCGACACCGTGATCGCGCCGGACTTCTTGCTGTCGTAGACGAAGTAGCCTTGCGCATGCAACGGCGTGTTCTCGCCGATGATCTTCACGGTGTTCTTGGTCGCTCCGACGGTACCGTCGGAGCCGAGCCCGTAGAACACCGCGCGCGTGACGCCTTCGGCTTCGGTGTCGAAGTCCTCGTCCCATTTCAGCGACAGCCGCGTCACATCGTCGTGGATGCCGACCGTGAAGTGCCGCTTCGGCTGCGGCTGCGCGAGCTCGTCGAGCGCAGCCTTGGCCATCGCCGGCGTGTATTCCTTCGACGACAGCCCGTAACGGCCGCCGATTGCGCGCGGAAGCGGCAAGTCGTTCGGCCAGCCTTCGGCGAGCGCAGTGACGACGTCCTGGTACAGCGGCTCGCCGATCGCGCCGGGTTCCTTCGTGCGGTCCAGCGCGGCGATCGCGCGCACGGTCTTCGGCAGCGCCGCGACGAAGGCCTGCACGTCGAACGGCCGGTACAGGCGCACGGTGACCAGCCCGACCTTTTCGCCCGCGGCGACGAGCTTCGCGACCGCCTCGCGCGAAGCGCCGGTGCCCGAGCCCATCTGAACGAGCACGCGCTCGGCATCCGGCGCGCCCGTGTAGTCGAACAGGCCGTAGCGGCGGCCGGTGAGGTCGGCCAAACGCGCCATCGACTCGCGCACGATGCCCGGCACGGCGGCGTAGAACGGATTGCACGCCTCGCGCGCCTGGAAGAACACGTCCGGGTTCTGCGCGGTGCCGCGGATCACCGGCGCGTCGGGATTCAGCGCGCGCGCACGATGCGCGCGGACCAGTTCCTCGTCGATCAGCGCACGCACCTCCTCCTCGAACAGCAGATCGATCTTGTTGACCTCGTGGCTGGTGCGGAAGCCGTCGAAGAAGTGCAGAAACGGCACGCGCGCCTTCAGCGTGGCCATGTGCGCGATCATCGCCAGGTCCTGCGCCTCCTGCACGCTGCTTGATGCGAGCAGCGCGAAGCCGGTCGTGCGCGCGGCCATCACGTCGCTGTGGTCGCCGAAGATCGACAACGCGTGCGTCGCCACCGTGCGCGCGGCGATGTGGAACACCGCGGGCGTCAGCTCGCCGGCGATCTTGAACATGTTCGGCAGCTTCAGCAGCAGGCCCTGCGACGCGGTGAACGTCGTCGTCAGTGCGCCGGCCTGCAGCGCGCCGTGCACCGCGCCGGCCGCGCCCGCTTCGCTCTGCATCTCGATCACCTGCGGCACGGCGCCCCAAATGTTCTTGCGGCCGGCCGCCGACCAGGCGTCCGCCAGCTCGCCCATCGTCGACGACGGCGTGATCGGATAGATCGCGATCACTTCGCTGGTCAAGTGCGCGATGCGCGCGGCGGCTTCGTTGCCGTCGAGCACGTGCGAGCGTTCGGTCATGGCGTCGAAGCGCGTGCGTCAGAGGACTCCGCCCTTGCCGGCTTGCCAGCGGCGGAACTCGGTGGTGAGCATCGCGACGTGCTCGCGCTCCTCGGCGGCGAGTTCCTTGTACAGCTCGCGCTCGACCGAGCCGGCGGGCGCGGCGTCGGCTTCGCGCGCGAAGAAGTCGACTGCGCGGCTCTCGAACGCGATCGCGATCCGGAACAGGTTGGCCGGGTCCTCGGGCCTGCGGTCGACGCCGGCGAAGATCGCGGCGCGGTCGAACTGGAAGTCGGCCGAAGGCGGCGGCAGATCGGCGTGGTAGCGCTTCGCGAGCGTCGCCATGTGCTCGCGCTCCATCGACGCGAGACGGCCGAACAGGTCGCGCAGCACGGCATCGGCGGCGTCGCGCGCGGCGCGCTCGTAGAACGCGAGCCCACCCAGCTCGATCTCGAAGGCCTTGCGTATCGCCTCGAGCGCGGCGTCGCCCTCGATCGCACCGCGTTCGAGCAGTTCGAGCCGCCCCTTGCAGTGCGGGCACATGCCGTACGGAAACGCGAAACCCTCGCTGACCTTGCCGCACTCGCTGCAGCGCCAGCGCAGCTCGACGCCGGCGCAGCAGACGTACGGCTCCTCGTCTTCGAGCGGACGCTTGCAGCGGGGACAGACGCTCATTGGCAGGTCCTCATTCGGGGGGCCGGATGTTCACCACCGCGGCACAGACAAAGGCGCACGTTCGACCTCACGCCCGTTTCGGGCTGCGCGGCGGTCGCGCGACCTTCGAAGGGCGTTGCATTCACCGCCGAGACACCGAGAACACCGAGGAAAGCGGGCGCTGCGCAGTCATCGCTGCGGCGTACCCGACGCGGCCGGGCGGCAAGCGAGCACATCGTCGGCTCTTCCTCCGTGATCTCTGTGTCTGTGTGGTGCCAACGGCTTTTCATCGTTCGGCTTCGGCGGCGATCGGGGCCGGCGGCACGAAGGCTTCGGCGTCGGCCCGCGTGATCGGCCACGTGCGCTTGCCGCCCGCCAGATACGCGCCGATCGCGCGCGCGGCGCGGCGGCCCGCGCCCATCGCGAGGATCACGGTCGCGCCGCCGGTGACGATGTCGCCGCCGGCGAACACCCCGGGCACGCTGGTCGCCTGCGTGTATTCGTCGGCGACGATGTAGCCCCATTTGTTCAGTTCCAGTCCGGGTGTGGACTTCGTGACGATCGGATTGGCCTTGGTGCCGAGCGCGTAGATCACGGTGTCGCACGCGAGCTCGACGAACTCGGGCAGCGGCACCGGTTTGCGGCGACCTTTTTCGTCGGGTTCGCCGAGCGCCATTTTCTGCACCTTCATGCCGCGCACGTTGCCTTCGGCGTCGGTCAGGATCTCGACCGGCCCATGCAGGAAGAAGAACTCGATGCCTTCTTCCCTCGCGTGGCGCAGTTCCTCGACGCGTGCCGGCGCCTCGGCTTCGGAGCGGCGGTACACGCAGCGCACGGTCGGCGCGCCGAGCCGTTTGGCCACGCGCAGGCAGTCCATCGCCGTGTTGCCCGCGCCGATCACGATGACGCTCTTGCCGAGCTTGATCGGCGTGTCCAGATAGGGGAACTTGTCGCCGCCCATCAGGTTCACGCGCGTCAGGAACTCGTTGGCCGAATACACCTGCCCGGCGAACTCGCCCGGGATACCGAGGAAGGCCGGCGCGCCGGCGCCGGCGCCGACGAACGCCGCGTCGAATCCCATCTCGCCCAGAAGCTGCGGGATCGAGAAGGTCTTGCCGATCACCTTGTTCGTCTCGAACTTCACGCCGAGCGCGCGCAGCGCGTCGACCTCGCGCGCGATGATCTCGCGCGGCAGGCGGAACGAAGGGATGCCGTACTGGAGCACGCCGCCGACGACGTGCAGCGCCTCATAGACGGTGACTTCGCAGCCATAGCGGACCAGATCCGCGGCGACCGCGAGCCCCGACGGCCCCGAGCCGACCACCGCCACCTTGCCGAGCTTCTTCTCGAAACGCGGCGCAGCGGCAGCGCGGGGCCGCGCGTTGTCGCCGACGAAGCGCTCGAGCCGCCCGATCGCCACCGGCTCGAGCTTGCGGCCGACGATGCACTGCGCCTCGCACTGCGATTCCTGCGGGCACACGCGCCCGCAGATCGACGGCAGCAGGTTCGACTCGTGGATCACCGCGAGCGCGCCGTCCAGATCGCGCACCAGCAGGTGCTTGATGAAGCGCGGGATGTCGATCGACACCGGGCAGCCTTCGACGCACGCCGGCTTGCTGCACATGATGCAGCGCTCGGCCTCCGCCAGCGCGTCGGCCATCGAATAGCCGAGGTTGACTTCGAGAAAGTTGCGCGAGCGCTCGAGCGGATCGCGCTCGGGCATCTTCGTCGCGTGCGGGGCGACGTCCTTGTACTTCTTGTAGTTGGTCTTGTTCTGCTCGAACAGGACGCGCTCGACCTGGCAGACGTGCGCGTAGTCGTTGTTCGCCGCGGCTTCTTCGCCCTTGAAGCGCTTCTGCCGCAGCATCAACTCCCTGAAGTCGACCTGGTGGCCGTCGAAGTCGGGGCCGTCGACGCAGGCGAACTTGATCTCGTTGCCGACGGTCACGCGGCACGAGCCGCACATGCCGGTGCCGTCGACCATGATCGCGTTCAGCGACACCATCGTCTTGACGCCGAACGGGTGCGTCGTCTCGACGCAGGCGTTCATCATCGGCAGCGGGCCGATCGCGATCACCAGATCGGGTTTGTCGCGCTCGAGCACTTCCTGCAGCGCGGCGGTGACGAAACCCGGTTTGCCGTAGCTGCCGTCGTCGGTGCAGACGATCAGGTCGTCGCAGTACGCGCGGAACCTGTCCTCCCAGAAAACGAGGTCCTTGCTGCGGAAGCCGATGATCCCGGTCGTGCGGTTGCCGGCCGCCTTGAACGCGCGAAGCTGCGGATACACCGGCGCGACGCCGAGCCCGCCGCCGACCAGCACGACGTGCCCCGCATTGACGATGTGTTGCGGCAGTCCGAGCGGGCCGACGAAATCGGCGAAGCGGTCGCCCGCCTTGTAATGGTCCCGCATCTCGAGCGTGGTCTTGCCGAGCGCCTGGACGACCAGCGTGACGGTGCCCTTTTCGCGGTCGTAGTCGGCCACCGTCAACGGAATCCGTTCGCCGCCTTCGTGCAGGCGAAGCATCACGAAGTGCCCCGGCTCGGCGGCACGCGCGACGTCGGGCGCAAGCACCTCCCACAGGAAGGTCGTGTCGGAGAAGGCTTCGCGCCTGACGATCTGGTACATGGCGTGCGTCCGTCGAACGGGCCGCCATCGAGGTGTCGTTCATCCGCGGCCGCGAACCGGATGCTCGCACCACGCCGCAACGCACCGTTGACGGCGATCAAGCACTCCGTAATGCGTGACGTGTGCCGCATTACGCAACGAACCGCGCATGCAATGCGGGCGGACTTGACCGCTGTCAAGCCCGCGCGGATTCCGCGCGCGACACTGCGCGGCGTCGCATGCGGCACGTGCCGGCGGACCTCAAACGATGGATACCCGAGTCGATCTTGCGGCGGGCGTCGGTCTCGCCGACCGCACGCGCGCAAGCCGCTGGCCGGCGCGCATGGATTTCGCGCAGAGCGCCACGGGCCTCGTGCTCGGCCTGTTCATGTGGGGCCACATGTTCTTCGTGTCGTCCATCCTCGTCGGCAAGGACTTCATGTGGACGATCGCGAAGTTCTTCGAGGGCTACTTCTTCTTCGGTCGGTCGTATCCCGGCATCGTGTCGGCGATCGTCGCCGGCGTGCTGCTGCTCGTCGTTCTGCACGCGTTCCTCGCGATGCGCAAGTTCCCGGCCAGCTACCGGCAGTGGCGCACGTTCGCCGCGCATCGCGCGATGCTCGGGCACGGCGACACGACGCTGTGGTGGATCCAGGTCATCACCGGCTTCATGCTGTTCTTCCTCGCGTCGGTGCACCTGTACCAGATGCTGATGCACCCGGGACTGATCGGGCCCTACGAATCGGCCGACCGCGTGTGGACCGGCCGCTGGTGGCCGCTGTATCTGGCGATGCTGTTTGCGGTCGAGCTGCACGGCGGCATCGGTCTGTACCGGCTCGCGGTCAAGTGGGGCTGGCTGCAGGGCGACGATCCGGCGCAGGGCCGGCGCAGGCTGCAGCGCGCCAAATGGGCGTTGACGGTGTTCTTCCTCGTGCTGGGGCTCGCCACACTCGCTGCCTACATGAAGATCGGCTACGAGCATCGCGATCGCGCCGGCGAAATCTACGTACCGAGCTCCCGCACCTCACTGCACCTCCCCCTTCAAGCGGGAGGCTGGGAGGGGGATGGGGTTGGCAGCGCTCGAACCCATCCCCACCCCAACCCTCCCCTTGAACGGGAGGGAGCGAAGACATGAAGATCATCTACACCGACGTGCTCGTGATCGGCGGCGGACTCGCCGGGTTGAGGCTGGCGATCGCGGCCAAGCGGCGCGGCCACGACGCGCTCGTGCTGTCGCTGGTGCCGCCGAAGCGCTCGCACAGCAAGGCCGCACAGGGCGGGATGCAGGCCTCGCTCGGCAACGTGATCAAGGGGCAGGGCGACAACGAGGACGTGCACTTCGAGGACACGGTGCGCGGCTCGGACTGGGGTGCGGACCAGGAAGTCGTGCGCATGTTCGTCCACACCGCGCCGAAGGCGGTGCGCGAACTCGCCGCGTGGGGCGTGCCGTGGAGCCGCATCCGCAAGGGCGACCGCACGGTGATCATCAACGGCCAGAAGGTCACGATTACCGAACGCGACGAGGCGCACGGGCTCATCGCGCAACGCGACTTCGGCGGCACAAAGAAGTGGCGCACCTGTTATGTCTCCGACGGCACCGGCCACGCGATGCTGCAGGCCGTCGGTGACCAGGCGATCGGCGACGGCATCCCCGTGCACGAACGCTGCGAGGCGCTCGCGCTGATCCACGACGGCGCGCGCTGCTACGGCGGGGTCGTGCGCGACCTCGTCACCGGCGAACTCGCCGCCTACGTCGCCAAGGCGACCGCGATCGCCACCGGCGGAGCGGGGCGGCTGTATCGCGTGACGACCAACGCCGTCATCTGCGAAGGCATCGGCCACGCGCTCGCGCTCGAAACCGGGGTCGCCGCGCTCGGCAACATGGAGGCTGTGCAGTTCCACCCGACCGGCATCTTCCCCGCGGGCATCCTCGTGACCGAAGGCTGCCGCGGCGACGGCGGACTGCTGCGCGACGCCGACGGACATCGCTTCATGCCGGACTACGAGCCGGAGAAGAAAGAGCTCGCCTCGCGCGACGTCGTCAGCCGCCGCATGGAAGAGCACATCGCGAAGGGCAAAGGAGTCAAGTCGCGCTTCGGCGACCACCTGTGGCTCGACATCACGCTGCTCGGCGAACACCACATCAAGCACAACCTGCGCGAGGTCTACGACATCTGCCATTATTTCCTCGGCATCGATCCGGTGCGCGAATGGATCCCCGTGCGGCCGGCGCAGCACTACACGATGGGCGGCGTGCGCACCAAACCCACCGGCGAAAGCCCGACGCTGAAGGGCCTGTTCGCCGCCGGCGAAGCCGCGTGCTGGGACATGCACGGCTTCAACCGGCTCGGCGGCAACTCGGTCGCGGAGACGGTGGTCGCCGGCATGATCGTCGGCGAGTTCATCGCCGATTTCTGCGACCGCGAGGACCTGACGATCCCGCTCGGTCTCGTTCGCGAAGCGGTCGAGCGCGAGCGTGCGAAGCTCGATGCCCTGCTGTCGGGCAACGGCAGCGAAAGCGCGTCGGCATTGCGCGCCGAGATGCAGGCGCTGATGACCGACAAGGTCGGCATCTTCCGCACCGGAGAAAACCTCGCGCAGGCGGTCGAGACGCTGCAGCAGCTTCTCGTTCGCAGCAGGAACATCGGCGTGCCGTACAAGGCGAGCGGCGCCAATCCGGAACTCGCGACCGCGTACCGCACGCAGAGGATGCTCAAGCTCGCGCTCGCGATCGCCTGCGGCGCGCTCGCGCGCACCGAAAGCCGCGGCGCGCACTTCCGCCACGACTATCCGCGCCGCAACGACGCGCAGTGGCTCAAGCGCACGCTGGCGACCTGGAAGAACGAGTCCGACACGCTGCCGACGCTCGCCTACGAGCCGCTCGACGTGAAGAAAATGGAGCTGCCGCCCGGCTGGCGCGGCTACGGCGCGAAGGATTACATCGACCACCCCGACACCGCGGCGCGGCTGGCGGAGGTCGAGGCGCTGAAGAAGAAGTACGCGAACGACCGCTTTGCGCTGCAGGCCGCGCTGCTGCCGTTCGAGCACCTGCTGCCGGCGCGGCTGCGCAGCCGCAACGAACGCATCGACGAACTCTTCGCGGCCGCGTCCGCGCGCAAGGTCGCATGATGGATACGAGAACGCAGCAGGTCATCGACACGTCGCGGCTGGTCCGCGCGGCCAACGGCGCCGCGAACGGAACGAATTCGCACCGGCGCATCCGCATCAGCATCCTGCGGTTCGATCCGCGGAAGCCGGGCGACGTCCCGCGCATGCAGACCTACGAGCTGGAAGATGCCGACGGCATGACGCTGTTCATCGCGTTGAACGAGATCCGCGACAAGCAGGATCCGTCGCTGCAGTTCGACTTCGTCTGCCGCGCCGGCATCTGCGGTTCCTGCGCGATGCTGATCGACGGCCGTCCGGGGCTCGCGTGCCGCACGCTGACGAAGAACCTCGGCGCCGAGATCACGCTCGCGCCGCTGCCGTACTTCGAGCTGATCGGCGACCTGTCGGTTAACACCGGCAAGTGGATGCGCGCGATGAGCGAACGGCTGCAGACCTGGGTGCACGCCGGCGAGCGGGAAATCGACCTCGCGCGCATCGAGCAGCGCATGGATCCCGACCTCGCCGAGAAGATCTACGAGCTGGACCGCTGCATCGAATGCGGCTGCTGTGTGGCCGCGTGCGGCACCGCGCGCATGCGCGAGGACTTCGTCGGCGCCGTCGGGCTCGCCAAGATCGCGCGCTTCCGCCTCGACCCGCGCGACGCGCGCAGCGACGCCGACTACTACGAACTGGTCGGCGACGACGACGGCGTGTTCGGTTGCATGTCGCTGCTCGCCTGCCACGACGTGTGTCCGAAGAATCTGCCGCTCGCGACCCAGATCGCGTTCGTGCGGCGGGCGATGGTCAGGCAGGGGTTCGCGTAGGCGCACCGCCGTCGCGGCGTCATGGTGCCGCGCCCATGAATTTCTGCAGGGCATAGGAATTTCAAACGTCATCGGCAAGGCGCAATACAGGCTGCACGCCGGGTCTGCACAGGGCTGAAGTACGCGAAGCTGCGCTTCTTGACGGGCGCGGCTGTCGAGTCGGCCGGTCTGCGACCGTTTACAGGTCGCAGTCTTGGCCTTGATCTCGGGGTGACCCTGACGTGAACCACGTTGCGCCGACACGGCGCGCAACGTCACCCTGGCTGAAGGGTGGCCGTGCGGCCTGCGACGCTATGTGCGTATTCCAGCAATCGCGGAAGGCTGTTTCAGGCCGATCATGGACGGCGTTTCAGCGTCATCGTGGACGGTGTTTTCTGCTGATGGCGGACGGACACGGGTGCGCGCAAGCGATCGGTTGGATGTTAGCCGAGCACCGT
>CAZIJU010000063.1:0-21244 GCA_964539745.1 uncultured Burkholderiaceae bacterium
CAGCGGATTTTGATTCCGCCATTCGAGGGTTCGAATCCTTCCTCCCCAGCCATTTCATCGCCGCCGAAGCGCGTCGGCCGCTGACGCCTCGGCGGTTTTGTTTGAGCGCAGCGGCGCAGGGCCAAAGGCCGACGGGTGCATGCAATGGTGCCGGAAAACCTGATGGTGTTCTCGGGTAACGCCAACCCGAAACTCGCCCACGCCGTCGTCCAGCATCTGAACATCCGCCTCGGGCGCGCGACGGTTTCGCGCTTCTCCGACGGCGAGGTGATGGTCGAGATCAACGAGAACGTCCGCGGCAAGGACTGCTTCGTGCTGCAGTCGACCTGCGCGCCGACCAACGACAACCTGATGGAACTGATGATCATGGTCGATGCGCTGAAGCGCGCGTCGGCCGGGCGCATCACCGCGGCGATTCCGTACTTCGGCTACGCGCGGCAGGACCGGCGACCGCGTTCAGCGCGCGTTGCGATCAGCGCCAAGGTCGTCGCCAACATGTTGCAGGCGGTCGGCGTGCACCGCGTGCTGACGATGGATCTGCACGCCGACCAGATCCAGGGCTTCTTCGACATTCCGGTCGACAACATCTACGCCAGCCCGATCCTGCTCGGCGACCTGTGGAAGCACAACTACGACAACCTCGTCGTCGTGTCGCCCGACGTGGGCGGCGTCGTGCGGGCCCGCGCGCTTGCGAAACGGATGGACGCGGATCTGGCGATCATCGACAAGCGGCGGCCGCGCGCCAACGTCGCCGAGGTGATGCACATCATCGGCGAAGTCGAAGGCCGCAACTGCGTGATCATGGACGACATGGTCGACACCGCGAACACGCTGTGCCAGGGCGCAGCGGCGCTGCGCGCCGCCGGCGCGTTGCGCGTGATGGCCTACTGCACGCATCCGGTGCTGTCCGGCAACGCCGTGGAGCGGATCGCCAACTCGGTGCTCGACGAGGTGGTCGTCACCGACTCGATCCCGCTGTCGGAGCAGGCCCGCGCGTGCCGCAAGATCCGGCAGTTGTCGTGCGCGGCGCTGCTGGGCGAGACGATTTCGCGCATTTCGCGCGAAGACTCGGTGAGCAGTCTTTTCATCGAGTAGAAGGGAAGCCGCGAGGATCGCCGCCGACTGTCATCCCGAGCCGAGCGCGAGGGATCTCGAGTGCCATAGCGTTCGAGATTCCTCCGCCCCCGCTTTCGCTGGGGTCGTCGGAATGACACGCGGAGGCGCTTCGCGGTCGATATCAACCCGCCGTCGTGGCTGGTCGCGGCCCGCGGCGACAAACTGGAGCGAGTGATGAAAGTCGTTGCGAATACACGTACCGCGCAGGGCACGAGTGCGAGCCGCCGCCTGCGCCGAGCCGACAAGGTGCCCGGCATCCTGTACGGCGGAAGCGGCGAGCCGGTGCCGATCGAAGTCGAGCACAACCCGTTGTTCCACGCGCTACGCAAGGAGAAGTTCCACGCGTCGATCCTCGACATGGAGCTCGACGGCAAGACCCAGCGCGTGCTGTTGCGCGACTTCCAGATGCACCCGTACAAGCCGCAGGTGCTGCACATCGACTTCCAGCGCGTGTCCGAGGACCAGAAGATCCACATGCGCGTGCCGTTGCACTTCGTCGGACAGGAGAACTCGCCGGCGGTCAAGGAGGCCGGCGGACTCGTGAGCCACATCCTGACCGAGATCGACATCGCGTGCCTGCCGAAGGACCTGCCCGAATTCATCGAAGTCGACTTGTCGGGGTTGAAGGCGCACCAGACGATCCGCGTGCGCGATCTCGCGCTCCCGCCGGGGGTCACACCGGTGCTCAAGGGCAAGGAGAACCCGGTCGTCGTGTCGGTGTCGACGAAGGGCGAGGAAGTGGTCGAAGAGGAAGCCGCCGCGGTGCCGGCCGCCGAAGTCCCGGCGACCGCGCAGAAGGCGCCGCCGGCCGCCGCGCCCGCCGCGCCCGAGAAGAAGGGCGGCGAAAAGGGTGCGGAGAAAAAGGGCGCGGAGAAGAAGAAGTAAGCGGCGCCTGTTGCACAATCCGGCCCGCGCGTGGCGACATGCGCGGGCTTTTTGTTCGCGATGACCATCGACCATACTGCCGCCATCCGCCTGATCGTCGGCCTCGGCAACGTCGGCGCCGAATACGAGGCCACGCGCCACAACGCGGGTTTCTGGTTCGTCGACGCGGTCGCGCGCACGGCGGGCGCCTCGTTCGCTTACGAACGCAAGTTCCATGGTGAAGTCGCGCGAATCCGCGATCACGGCCGCGAGTTGTGGCTGCTGAAGCCCGGCACCTACATGAACCGCTCGGGGCAGGCGGTCGTCGCGCTCGCGACGTACTACAAGATCCTGCCGACGCAGATCCTCGTCGCGCACGACGAGGTCGACCTGCCGCCCGGCGCGGTAAAACTCAAGCGCGGCGGCGGCACCGCCGGGCACAACGGGCTGAAGGACATCCAGGCGAAGTTGTCGACGCCCGACTTCTGGCGGTTGCGGCTCGGTGTGGGCCATCCGCGCACGCTCGGGCTCGCCCAGGAAGTCGCCGACTTCGTGCTGCATCCGCCGGGGCGCGAGCACCGGAATGCGATCGACGATGCGATCGGCCGCGCGCTCGACGTCGTGCCGCAGCTCGTCGAAGGCCAGTTCGAGCGCGCGATGATGAAGCTGCACCGCGCGCCGGTCGCGCCCGACGGACCGCCGCCCAAAGCATGAGCGCCAGCTTCACCGTGCACGCCGGCGCGCGCGCCGCGGCGCACGTGCGCGGCGCGGGGCTCGCACCCGCCGACGTCGCATGCATCCCCGCCGCCGCCGGCGGACCGAAGGGGCTGGCGCTGATCCCGCTCGATCGGCGGCTGTTCGGCGGCTGGCTGCGCGACGCGCCGCACGTGGAGCTGATCGGCGCGTCGATCGGCGCGTGGCGCATGTTCGCCGCCGCGCAGGTCGATGCCGACGCCGCGCTGGCGCGGCTGTCGGAGGGCTATGTCGAGCAGCGCTACCCGCGCAAGCCCACACCGCGCTACGTCAGCGACGAATGCCGCAAGCTCGCGCGCGCCGTGGCGGGCGAGCGCATGCCGCCGCTGCGTGCCGGGGTCGGCGTGAGCGTCATCACCACCCGCGCGCGCGGCGTGCTCGACCGCAACGGCTCGCGCGCCGCGTTCGCGCGTGCGGCGCTGGCCAACGCGCGCTCGCGTACGCGGCTCGCGGCACACATGCAGCGCGTGATCTTCTTCGCCGGGCAGGCACGCTTTCCGGCAGCACGTTTCGACGCATTCGGCCTCGAACGCGTGCCGCTTGCGCCGGAGAACTGCGAGGACGCACTGCTTGCCTCGGGCTCGATCCCGCTTGTGTGCGAGCCGGTGCGCGACCCGGCCGGCGCCGCGCGCGGTGATTACTGGGACGGCGGGCTCATCGACTACCACCTGCTGCTGCCGTATCACACGCTCGAAGGCATCGTGCTGTATCCGCACTTCGTCCCGTACGTGACGCCCGGCTGGCTCGACAAGTTTCTGCCGTGGCGCAAGCGGCCGCGCGCGCATCCGTGGCTCGACAACGTGCTGCTCATCGCGCCGTCGCGCGAATTCCTCGCGCGGCTGCCGGGCGGACGGCTGCCCGAACGGCAGGACTTTCACCGGTACGGCCTCGACCATGCCGCGCGCATGCGCGCCTGGCGGCGCGCGATCGCCGAATGCGAGCGCTTCGCCGACGAGGTCATGGCCTGGCTCGAGCGGCCCGATCCCTCGCGGCTCGCGCCGCTCTGACGCTCCCCCGCCCGTGCCAACGCTGCGCGCAGGCTGGCTCACGGTGGTGCGCGCCTGGCTCGCGTTCGTCGCACGACCGCGCCCGGACATCACGCCGCCCGGCGGCGCCCCGCCCGTCGCCGCGCTGGCTGCGTTGCTCGCCGTGGCCACGCCGCTGGCGCTCGCCGCCGCCGTAGCGGTCGCGCCGCTGGCGGACCGATTCGGCGTGGAAAGCAGGCTCGACTTTCGCTTCACCCCCTTTGAGGCGGCGCTGATCCTGGCGATCGGGCCCGCGCTCGAGGAACTCGTCTTCCGCTGGCCGCTGAAGTCGCGCCGTACCTTCGAGCGCGGCGCCGTGCTGCTGCCGCTTGCGGGGCTCGCGCTGTTCGCGATCGTGCGCGCCGCCGCGGCGTCGCCCGACGCATGGATCCGTCTGCCCGCGATCGCCGTCGCCGCAGCGGCCTCAGCGCTGGCGCTGCTCGCGCTCGACGATGCGCTGGAGCGGCATCGCTTTACCGCGGTCGACGGTGCGCGCACCCTGTTCGCGCGGCACTACGCGGCGATCGCGCACGGACTGACCTTCGCCTTCGCGCTCACGCACGCATTGAATTACGAGCTCACGCCGTCCGCGATCGCCCTGCTGCCCGTGCTGGTCCTTCCGCAATGGATCCTCGGCTACGCCTGCCTGTACGCGCGCCTCGCGCTTGGACTGCCGGCGGCGATCGCGCTGCACATCGCGCACAACGGCATCGCGTACGGGCTGGTTGCGCTGGGGCTATAGCGCCGCTGCCGGTGCGGCCCCGATGCTGCAAGCCCATCTGCCGAACACCGAACCAGCCGCTGCCGCGGCCGCGCGTCCCGGTGCCCTGTTGACTTGCGCGCGAACCGTCGACCGCGAACGCTTCGCTCCGGCGGCACAGCGCCGCGGACAACGGCGCCGGGTCGAAGGCGTGCGGCCTCGCGGGCCCTGCGGGGCGATCCGGCGCCCCGGCGCGGCGCTTCGTTCCTCCTCTTCGAGTTTTCCGCGCCGCTGTGGCTCGAACGTTTTTCTGACGATCGGCGCGTCGGACCTCCCGCGGATGCCCTGTCGCCGACAAATTCGGCGATACGACGCTGCGGCCGGACGGCACGGCGATCCCGGCCCTGGCGCGTCTTCTTTTCCGCCCGGTCGCGTGCCGAGGCGGCTTGATCCAGATAAAGCAGGAACCCGGCGGGCGCTGCACACTTGCGACCGGAGGCCGCGCCCGGTGCGGCCGCGACATCGTCGTCAGGGACTGGAGGCTCCATGGAACGAATCTGGCTGAAGCAGTACCCCGAAGGCATCCCCGCCGAGGTCGACGTCAAGGCGTACGCCTCGCTGAAGGACATCTTCGAGAAAAGCTGTGCGCGCTTCGCGGACCTGCCCGCGTACGGGAACATGGGCCACTCGATCACCTACCACGAGCTGGACGCGGCGAGCCGCGCCTTCGGCGCGTACCTGCAGAAAGTCGCCGGGCTGAAGAAAGGCGACCGCGTGGCGATCATGATGCCGAACGTGCTGCAGTACCCGGTCGCGCTGTTCGGCGCGCTGCGCGCCGGTTTTACCGTCGTCAACACGAATCCGCTTTACACGCCGCGCGAGCTGGAGCACCAGTTGCGCGACTCCGGCGCGACCGCGATCGTCGTGCTGCAGAATTTCGCGCACGTGCTGCAGCAGGTCGTCGGC
The DNA here is from genome assembly GCA_964539745.1 of uncultured Burkholderiaceae bacterium. Classification (GTDB taxonomy): domain Bacteria; phylum Pseudomonadota; class Gammaproteobacteria; order Burkholderiales; family Burkholderiaceae_F; genus DSNY01. Next base: position 5,425 of record CAZIJU010000063.1, read on the forward strand.
AAGACGTCCGTGAAGCACGTGATCACGACGCAGATCGGCGACCTCTTCCCCGCGCTCAAGCGGCTGCTGGTCAATTTCGTCGTCAAGCGCGTGAAGAAGATGGTGCCGGCGTGGAATATCCCGGGTGCGGTCGACTTCAGGGCTGCGCTGGCGTCCGGGCGCGCGCAGACGCTCGACGATGTGCCGCTGACGCGAGAGGACATCGCGTTCCTGCAGTACACCGGCGGCACAACCGGCGTGGCCAAGGGCGCGATGCTCACGCACGGCAACATGGTCGCGAACCTGCAGCAGGTGCATGCGTGGATCGCGCGCGACCTGGCGGACGGCAAGGAGGTCGGGTTGATCCCGCTGCCGCTGTATCACGTCTTCGCGCTGACGGTGAACCTGGTGCTGATGAAGATCGGCGCGCACATCGTCCTCGTCACCAATCCGCGCGACATCCCGGCGTTCATCGAAACGCTGAAGAAGACGCCGGTTACCGTGATGATCGGCGTCAACACGCTGTACAACGCGCTGCTGAACGCGCCGGGCTTCTCGGAAGTGAACTTGCGGAAATTGAAGGTCGCCGCCGCCGGCGGCATGGCCGTGCAGCGCGCGGTCGCGCAGCGCTGGAAGGCGGCCACCGGCGTACCGCTGGTCGAAGGCTACGGGCTGACCGAGACCGCGCCGATCGCGATCTGCAATCCGCTGAACATCGAGGAGTGGACCGGCAACATCGGCGTGCCGATCCCGTCGACCGAGGCCGCCGTGCTCGACGACGAAGGCAAGCCGCTGCCCGTCGGCGAAGTCGGCGAGGTCTGCATCCGCGGTCCGCAGGTGATGAAGGGGTACTGGAACCGCCCCGACGAGACGGCGAAGGTCTTCACGCCCGACGGCTGGTTCCGCACCGGCGACATGGGATTCATGGATGCGAACGGTTCGTTCAAGATCACCGACCGCAAGAAGGACATGATCATCGTGTCCGGATTCAAGGTGTTCCCGAACGAGGTCGAGGACGTCGTGATGCTGCACCCGGGCGTGCTCGAAGTCGCTGCGATCGGCGCGCCCGACGAGCGTTCGGGCGAGGCCGTCAAGATCGTCGTCGTCAGGAAGGACCCGACGCTGACCGCGGAGGCGCTGCTCGAGCACTGCCGGAAGCACCTGACCGGCTACAAGGTGCCGAAGTTCGTCGAGTTTCGCAGCGAGCCGCTGCCCAAGACGAACATCGGCAAGATCCTGCGGCGCGAGCTGAGGACGCCGGCGGCCGCATGAACGCCGCGCGGCGATGGCGATGACGCGGGCGACGTGCAAGCCTGCGCCGTATCGCCCGCGCCGCGCGACGCTGCGCGACGGACGCACGGTCACGTTGCGTGCGGTGCAGCCCGAGGACGCGGGCGAGATCGTGCAGGCGTTCGAGCGTCTGTCGCCGCAGTCGCGCTATCTGCGCTTCATGCAGCACAAGCGCGAACTCGACCCGCAGGCGCTGGCGCGCGGCGTCAACCCGGTGCCGGGTCGCGAGTTCGCGCTGGTGGCCACCGTGCCCGCGCCCGACGGCTACGACATCGTCGGCGCCGCGCGCTACGTCGCGTCGAAAGAGCCCAAGACCTGCGAGTTCTCGATCACGGTGGCGGAGGACTGGCGCGGCGCGGGGCTCGCCACGACCCTGCTGCGCCGGCTGATGCTGCGCGCCAGGCGCGACGGCTACCGCGCGATCGAAGGCTTCGTGCTGGCCGACAACGTCTCGATGCTGGCGCTGGCGCGGCACCTCGGCTTCGCCGTGCTGAAGGTGGCAGACGACCCGACGGTGTGTACGGTGCGGCGGACACTGCAGCCATCTACGGCATCACCTCGCAGAACTCGTACACCTCGGCGTTGAGCAGCCGGTTGCGCACGGGCTGCGCGGCGCGCGCGAACCACGCGCGCGCATCGAGGCGGTCGATCTCGTCGCCCATGTGGCGGATCATGTCGCAGATCGGCTCGACCACGCGCGTGCGCCAGTTCTCGTCGTTCTTCACGTACGCGAGGTACAGGTTCTTCATGCAGTTGCCGCGGCAGTAGGCATTGGCGCGGCAGTCGGCGCACGGCATCTCGGGTGTCGGCTGCAGCGGGCTCTTGCGCACCCAGTTCCCGACCACGTCGCCCTGCAGCAGGTCCTTGTCGTACAGCATGTCCGGGCACGGATAGATCTTGCCGTCGGGCATCACGTTCAGCAGGTTCGTTGACACGCGGCACTGGGTCATTCCGGCCGACAGCTCGTTGATCCGCTGCGGCGCGACCTTGTTGCGCACGGTGCCCATCAGCGGCACGACCGGGTACAGCGTGTCGTTCGACGCGAAAAAGCGCTCGACCAGTTCGCTCAGCACCGCCTTCTTGCGCGCGACCGACTCGGCCGGGTGCGCCTGATCGTCCTGCGCGAACTGGAAGTACACGTAGTCGAAGACGGTCAGCAGCTCGTCGAAATCAGCGATCGACGTTTCGCCGCTCCACCAGGTCATGCGCGCGGTCAGCACTGCGTTCGTGCGCGAGTCGCGGATGGCGCGCACGTTGTCGAGCACGCGCTTCCAGGTGCCCTTGCCGCGGTAGCGGTCGGTGACCGCCTCGCCGCCATCGACCGAGATCATCATGTTCACCAGGCGCGCCAGCACCTTGTCCGGCAGCTTCGAGATCAGCGTGCCGTTGGTCTGCATGTTGAAGCGCACCAGCGGAAAGCGGTCGATCAGCTCGAGCGCGAAGCGCGGGTTCATCGCCGGCTCGCCGCCGTACAGCGTGATGTAGATCTCCTTGTCGGCGAGATGCTTGTCGACGAAGTCGCCAAGCTGCGCCGCGGTGTAGGTCGCGCGTTTCTGCGAGCCGAGCACGTCGCCTACGCCGAGGCTGCAATAGCTGCACGAGAGGTTGCACTGAAGCGTGGTCAGCAACTGCAGTTCGACGCGGTTGCCGACGATGACGGGCTGCGCGGGGGAGTTGGCGGCGGCGATGTTCACAGCGGTGGCGGCGGTGCGGACGCGGCCGCGGGCTGCGGCCGAACGATGGGCGCGAATTGTGGGATCGCGACAGGGGTGAAAATATGACGCGGATCAAGTGTCGTGGACAGACGGGGTCTCGCGGCCGGCATGCGCCGTGGCCGCTCGCCGTCGCACTTGCCGACGTTGCAGCGGCGGCGCAGACTGCGCCGGAACGGCCGAAGGTGCCCGTCGATACGGAGTTCGCAGCGTGTTTCCTCTCGCTTTCGCTCGCGCGCGGCTTCTCGAACGCGCGACCGCCCCGCCGGCGCTTCATCGCTGATCGGTGACCTGCGGTCATCGGCTCCGCAGGCGCTGCTCCGTGTGACGTCTGCGCAAGGATTTCGGCATGCGACTGCTTCTCATCAACCCGCGCTTTCCCGAAAGCTTCTGGAGCTTCCGCTTCGCGATCGACGAGATCCTTCCCGGCAAGCGCGCGCTCAATCCGCCGCTCGGGCTCGCGACACTGGCGGCGCTGTGCCCGCCGCACTGGGACGTGACGATCGTCGACGAGAACGTCGAGCCGGTGCCGCTCGCGCCGGAGGCCGACATCGTCGGCGTGTGCGGCATGGGCGTGCAGTTTGCGCGGCAGCGTGAATTGCTCGCGTACTACCGCAGCCGCGGACATTACGTCGTCGCCGGCGGCAGTTACGCGTCGCTGTGCCCCGAAAAGTACGCGGCGCTGGCCGACACGACCGTCGCCGGCGAAGCCGAATACATCTGGCCGGCGTTCTGCCGCGACTTTGAGGCCGGCGCGCCGCAGGCGCTGTATCGCGAGACCGGCACCGTTGCGCTCGCCGATTCGCCGACGCCGCGCTTCGACCTACTGAAGCTGCACCGGTACAACACGGCGAGCCTGCAGTTCTCCCGCGGCTGCCCATACCGGTGCGACTTCTGCGACATCATCGTGATGTTCGGCCGGCGCCCGCGCGTGAAAAGTCCGGAGCAGATCGGCCGCGAGCTGGACGCGCTGCGCGCGCAGCGCGTGCACCAGGTGTTCTTCGTCGACGACAACCTGATCGGCAACCGCGCGCAGGCCAAGGCGCTGCTGCGCTTCCTCGCCGAGTATCAGCGGCGCCACCGCTGGCGCTTCGGCTTCGGCACCGAGGTATCGGTGAACATCGCCCGCGACGAAGAGCTGCTGCGGCTGATGCGCGAGGCCAACTTCGGCTGGGTCTTCATCGGCATCGAGACGCCGGACGAGGCGACGCTGAAGGCAAGCGGCAAGACGCAGAACGTCGGCACCGACCTGCTGGGCGCGCTGCGGACGATCTACCGCCACGGCATCGACGTGCTGGGCGGTTTCATCGTCGGTTTCGACGACGACACCCTCGAATCCTTCGAGCGCCAGCGCCGTTTCATCCTCGAATCGGGCATCCAGGCGGCGATGGTCGGGCTGCTGACCGCGCTGCCGCGGACGCCGCTTTATGCGCGGCTGAAGCTGGAAGGGCGGCTGATCGAGGACGCGCACGACGGCGACAACACCCGGCTCGGCACCAACGTCATTCCCAAACGCATGCCGTACGACGCGATGCTCGACGCCTACCGGCAGATGTACCGGCAACTGCTGACCGATGGCGGCATCGCGAGCCGCATCCGCGCAAAGCTGCGCTGGCTGCGCGCGCCGGTGTACCGCAGCGAGTACGCGCCAGCCGACAAGCTGCGCATCGCGCTGCGGCTGCTCGCCAGGGGCATCCTGCCAGGCGGGCCGCGCCGCTGGCTCGCCTTCCTGCGCACGCTGCCGCTCGCCGCGCCGCGCCGGCTGCCGGTGGTGCTGTCGGACTGGATCACGGGGCTGTCGATGCAATCGTTCGTGCGGCGGCGCTTCGGCTCCGACGCGGTCGAGCCATCGCGATTCGAGCGGCGCGTACGGGCCTTGCGGCGCGCAGCGGCGCGGCATGTCGAGGCGGGCCGGGTGGCGCTGGCGTGGCGGCCCGGCCCGCCGCGGCTCGATCTCGCGCTTTCGGGTCCGCTCGACGCGCGCTTCTTCGCGCGCGTCGCGCCGCGGCTGGAGCGGCTGCTGCGCCACACGCCGTCGACGCTGACGCTGCGCATCGAGGCACTGCACGCGCACCACACCGCGGACCTGCAGCGGCTGCTCGCCCGGCTCGCGCGCTTCGGCGACCGCGTTTCGGTCATCGTGCACGAATCGCTATGGTCGCGGCTAGCGATCGACTCGTCGGTGTTCGATCTGGTGCTTGCGCCGCGTGGCGAGTAATCGAAGCGCCGTCGGCGCGTCTGGACGCGGGCTGCGCGGCAGCGCTGCTGCGGCTTCGACGCACAATGGCGCTTCGCCGTTCGTTCATCGGAGACCACAGTGAACAAGGAACTGTTCGACAAGGGATTGCAGACGCGCCGCGAAGTGCTTGGCGCCGAATACGTCGACGCCGCGATCCGCAACGCCAACGATTTCAACCGGCCGATGCAGGAGCTCGTCACCCAGTACTGCTGGGGCGACGTGTGGAACCGCCCCGGCCTCGATCGCCGCACGCGCAGCCTGCTGAACCTGGCAATGCTCACCGCGCTGAACCGTCCGCATGAACTGAAGCTGCACGTGCGCGGCGCGCTGAACAACGGCGTCACCAAGGACGAGATCCGCGAGGTCCTGCTGCAGGCGGCGATCTACTGCGGCGTGCCGGCGGCGATCGACGGCTTTCGCGTCGCGCGGGAGGCGTTCGAGGAAGCGGGGATCTGACGTCCGGCGCACGCGCCGCTGGCGAAAAGGCCCGACGGGCCGCAGCGGCGATAATCCGTGCTTTCGCAACGACCCCGCCGCGTCCCGCCCGCCCTTTTCCGGGGTGGCCGCGTCGCGCAAGGAATTCCATGGCTCTGAAATGCGGCATCGTCGGCCTGCCGAACGTGGGCAAGTCGACGCTGTTCAACGCGCTGACCAAGGCCGGCATCGCGGCCGAGAACTACCCGTTCTGCACGATCGAGCCGAACGTCGGCATCGTCGAGGTGCCCGATCCGAGGCTCGCCGCACTGGCGGCGATCGCCAAGCCCGAGCGCGTGATCCCCGCCACCGTCGAGTTCGTCGACATCGCCGGCCTGGTGGCGGGCGCGTCCAAAGGCGAAGGACTCGGCAACCAGTTCCTCGCCAACATTCGCGAGTGCGACGCCATCGCGCACATCGTGCGCTGTTTCGAGGATCCGAACGTCGTTCACGTCGCCGGCAGGATCGACCCGGTTTCGGACATCGAAGTGATCAACACCGAACTCGCGCTCGCCGACCTGCAGACGGTCGACAAGCAGCTCGCGAAGTGGAGCAAGGTCGCGAAAAGCGGCGGCGACAAGGAGGCGCAGCGCCTGGTCGCCGCGCTGGAGAGACTCGCGCCGGCGCTGAACGAAGCGCGACCCGCGCGCAGCGTCGACCTGTACGAGGAGGAAAAGGCGGTGCTGCGGCCGCTGTTTCTGCTGACGATGAAGCCGACGATGTACGTCGCCAACGTCGAGGAGCACGGCTTCGAGAACAATCCGCTGCTGGAGAAAGTTCGCGCGTACGCTGCGAAAGAAGGCGCGCCGGTGGTCGCGGTGTGCGCGAAAGTCGAAGCGGAGATCGCGGACCTTTCGGAGGAGGACAAGCAGGTCTTCCTCGCCGACATGGGCATGACCGAGCCGGGCCTCGCCCGCGTGATCCGCGCCGCCTACGCGCTGCTCGGATTGCAGACGTTTTTCACCGCCGGGCCGAAGGAAGTGCGCGCATGGACCGTTCGCAAGGGGGCGACCGCGCCGCAGGCGGCGGGCGTCATCCACACGGATTTCGAGAAAGGCTTCATCCGCGCCGAGACGATCGCCTTCGACGACTATGTGAAGTACAAGGGCGAAGCGGGCGCGAAGGAAGCGGGCAAGATGCGCCTCGAAGGCAAGGATTACGTCGTGGCCGACGGCGACGTCATGCACTTCCGGTTCAATGTCTAGCAAGCGCACGTAGCGCGCTGCGACCATCGCGCCTGCTCTCAGGTGGCGGGCGAAGCAGTGGCGATGGGGCTCTGACCGCGGCGCGCTGCGCGTCGCGTGCGGCGCGGTGTGCGCCGGATCGAGGCGGACGCGCGCGCCGCCCGTGCCGCGCGAGGCACGCAGGCTGAGCCGCCCGCACGGGCGATCGGGTAAGGTTGCCGCCTGCGCCATCCCGCTTCGGCCCATCGATCCACGCATGAACGAGACCGCCGCACGCCAGGTGCTGCTGCTGCGCGCGTTCGAGACGACGCCGAGCTCCGGCTGGAGCGACGACGATCGCGCCTGGGCAAGCCGCGCCGCCGCGGAGATCGAAGGCGCGGACGCACCGCTCGAGCGGTTGGTCGCGCGGCGAGCGGCGCTCGCGATCGAGCGGCTCGCAAGCCGCGATCGCAACGTCGCGCGCGCGCTGCGCGCGTTGACGTGGCGCCCGTGGGTCGGTATGACGATCGCGCTGCTCGCGTTCGCCGCCGGTGCGGCGGTCGACGCGATCGGGCCGGCGCAGCGCGTCAATCTGCTCGCGCCGCCACTGGCGGCGCTGCTCGTGTGGAACCTCGCCGTGTACGCCTTGATCGCGGCGCGCGGGGCGCTCGGCCTCTTCGTCGCGCGCGCGCGCGATCTCGGCCCGCTGGCGCGCTCGGTTGCGCGCGCGCTGCATCGTCACGCACCCGCCGTGCTGTCGCCGCCGCTGGCGGTGTTCGTCGCCGACTGGGCGCGCGCGTCGGCACCGCTGATCGCCGCGCGCGTCGGCCGCGTGCTGCACGTGGCCGCGATCGCGGCCGCACTCGGCATGCTCGCCGGCATGTACCTGCGCGGGCTCGTGCTCGAATACCGTGCCGGCTGGGAAAGCACCTTTCTCGACGCCGCCGCCGTGCACGCCATCCTGTCGGCCGTACTGGCGCCGGCGGCGGCGGCGACCGGCATCGCGCTGCCCGACGCGGCGGCCTTCGAGGCGTTGCGCTTTTCCGCCGGCGGCGGAGCCGACGCCGCGCCCTGGCTCAATCTGTTCGCGGTGACCGTGGCGCTCGTCGTGATCGTGCCGCGGCTGCTGCTGGCGGCGGGCAACCGCTGGCTCGAAGCGCGGCAGCAGAACCGCTTTCCGCTGCGCTTGGACGATCCGTATTTCCGCAACTTGGGTCGCGCGCTGCGCGACGAACCGGCCATCGTGCGCGTTGCGCCCTACGCCGTGCAGCTTTCGCCGCAGGCCACACTGCATTTGAACGCGATCTTCGCGCAGGCGCTCGGCGCGCGCACCGCGCTCGCGATCGCGCCGGTGACCGCGTTCGGCGCCGAAGACGACGTCGATGTCGCCGCGTTGGCCGGAGAGGCCACGCTCGTCGTGCCGCTGTTTGCGGCAACCGCCACGCCCGAGCCGGAAAACCACGGCGCCTTCGTCGACAGGCTGGCTGGCGCGGCGCGCAACGCGCAAGGGCTGGCGCTCGTCGACGAATCGGCGTTCAGGCGGCAGTTCGGCGGCGGCGAGCGACTGGCCGAGCGGCGCGCGCTGTGGCAGCGCACGCTCGCCGAGCGGCGCGTGCCGGTCGTGTTCGTCGATCTGGAGCAGCCCGATCTCGCGGCGGCCGTGTCCGCGTTGCGGGAGGCGGTGCCATGAGCGAGGCGCCGCAGACGATCGCGCTGGCGCTGGTGTCGCATACCAACGTCGGCAAGACCACCCTCGCCCGCACGCTGCTCGGGCGCGACATCGGCGAGGTGCGCGACGCGCCGCACGTGACCGAACGCGCCGAGCGCTACACGCTGCTCGAAACCGCCGCGGGCGACGCGCTGCTGCTCTGGGACACGCCGGGCTTCGGCGACAGCGTGCGTCTGGCGAAGCGTCTGGCGCAGGCCGGCAATCCGATCGGCTGGTTCCTGACCGAAGTCTGGGACCGCTTTCGCGACCGGCCGTTCTGGTCGACGCAGCAGGCGGTACGCGCGGTGCTCGAGCACGCCGACGTGGTGCTGTATCTGGTCAACGCCGCGGAAACCCCCGAGCAGGCGGGCTATCTCGCGCCCGAGCTGCGCGTGCTGGCCTTGCTCGGCAAACCGGTGCTGGTGCTGCTCAATCAGCTCGGCGCGCCGCGTCCGCGCGAAGATGAAAACGCCGAGATCGACCGCTGGCGGCTGCACTTCTCGACCGGGCCGATCGTTCGCGCGGTGATCCCGCTCGACGCGTTCGCGCGCTGCTGGGTGCAGGAGATCACGCTGCTGGATCTCGTCGAGTCCGCACTGCCCGACGCGAAGCGCGCGCCGTTCGCGCACCTGCGCGCGGAGTGGATCGCGCGCCGGCGCGCGCGCTTCGAGCAGTCGATCGACGTGCTGGCGCGCCGCATCGCGCGGGCAGCGCTCGACCGCGAGCCGATCGAAGACGCCGGCCTCCGCGAGCGGCTGCGCGAGGTCGGCGCCGCGCTGGGCGTGGCGCGTGAAAGCGACGAAGCGCCGCGCGAGAAGGCGATGCGCAAGCTCGCCGAACGGCTCGCCGCGGACATCCGCGCCGGCACCGACCGGCTGATCGCGCTGCACGATCTCGCGGGACAGGCGACCGACGACGTGCTCGCGCGGCTGGCCGAACACTACGCCGTGAAGCAGCGCGCCAGCGAAGGCAAGGCCGCGCTGATCGGCGGCATGGTCACCGGCGCACTGACCGGGTTGAAGGCGGATCTCGCCACCGGCGGACTGTCGTTCGGCGCCGGGCTGCTCGCCGGCGGCTTGCTCGGCGCGCTGGGCGCGGCGGGGCTGGCGCGCGGCTACAACCTGGTGCGCGATCTGGACACCTCGTTCGTCGCGTGGAGCGACGAGGCGCTGCACGATCTCGCGATCAACGCGCTGCTCGGCTACCTGGCGGTGGCGCACTACGGCCGCGGCCGCGGCGACTTCAAGCAGTCCGAATCGCCGCCGTTCTGGCGCGACGTGGTGGTGACGGTCGTCGCAGCGCACCGCGACGACTTCGCCGCCGTCTGGTCGATGCGCGCGAAAGCGGACGCGCCGACGCTCGCCGACGCGCTGCGACCGCTGCTTGCGACGTGTGCGCAGGAGGTGCTGCAGAAGCTGTATCCGGAGGCCGTCGCGACGTGGTTGTCATCCCGAGGAACGCAGTGACGAGGGATCTCGAACCTTGGAATGTTTGAGATTCCTCGCCCTGCTGCGCGTGGCTCGGAATGACACCTGCTCCTTACGCAACACCCTGCCGCTTCCTGCGCGCGACCGCACCGAGCGCCCCGAACGCAAGCAGCATCAGCGTCGCGGTCCCCGGCTCGGGCACCGTAGCGATCGGACCGTAACCGGAGAAGAGCCCGCTGATCTGCGTGTGACCCACGTTGGCCAGATCCCAGATGATGTTGCGTGCGTAGCTCGTCGCGCCGGTGTCGAGGAAGAAGAAGCGCGACGTTTCACCCGGCGCGAGCAAATCGCCGAAATTGAAGTTCACGAACGAATCGAACGCGCCACTGAAGCGCTGGGCGCTGCCCGGCGCCACGCTGCCCAGCCCGTCGATGCGCCAGTCGGCGTCGTAAACGTCGGTGACGAACTCGCCGAGGCGGAACGAGCCGATCGCGCCGCTGGACTCCTCGTCGTTGAACACGCGCCAGTAGAAGTCGACCGTGCCGTCGACGCTGGAGCGCACGACGCGGACCTGCACGTCACCCGACACGGTGCCGCCGTACGCGGCGAACGAAAACGGCACGATCTCGTCGACCTCGACCACGCCGGCGAGCTGCGGATCGGCCGCCACCGTCGTGCCGGGCAGCGGCTGCGTGGTGCCCGGCGGCAGCACGACCGCGTTCGCCGCGCCGGCCAGCATCAGAAGCAAGAACCAGCCGAGTTGTTTGGTCATTCGTGCAAACATCGTTGAACCTCCCCAAGTTGATGTGACCGATCGCGAAACGGACCGCGCTCCGTGATGCCGAGCTTGGGGAATTCCCGCGCACGCGGGCGTCGGATTTTCGCAGGCCGCCGGGGGCGCAATGCGCCTTGACAGCCGGGCGCCGAAACGACGTGAGTCCGCCGTGCCGACCGCGCGGATATCCACCATCCTCAGCGGCCGGGTTCGGCGCGCTGCGCGCCCAGGAAGTGCGCGAGCACGCGGTCGTATACCGGACGGCGGAACGCGACGACGCGCGGCAGCAGCTCGGCCGGGGTCAACCACGCGTGATCGTCGAACTCCTGGCCGTCGGGCCGGACGATCGCATCGGGCCGGGCGCGCAGCAGGAACCACTTCTGCGCCTGCCCCCAGCCGACCTTGGGCTTGCGATACTCAATCGGCAGCTCGTAGACGAGCCAGTCGGGATGCTCGGCCAGCAGCTTGACGTCGGCCGGCTGCAGGCCGGTTTCCTCGCGCAGCTCGCGCAGCACGGCCTGGCGCGGCGTTTCGCCGGCCTCGATGCCGCCTTGCGGCATCTGCCAGGCACTGTCGGCCACACCGCGCCGCTTCAGCGCCAGCACGCGCCCTTCGCCGTCGATCACGCAGGCGGCGGCATTGGCGCGGAAGAACGTGTCGCTCACTTCGGCTTTCCCTCGGACGCGCCGACGATCCGTTCGATCTGCGCGACGAACCGGCGTTCCGAAAAGCCGGCGATGAAGCACAGCGCGAGCGCAAGTGCCGGCGTGACGTTGCCGAGGTTGATCAGCCCGGACTGCAGAAACAGCACGATCGGCACCGCCGCTGCGGCGCCGACGAAAGGCCGCGCGACGGTGATCCAGCGGCTCCAGCGCGGCTCCGGCGGGCCCGCGGCCGGGTCCGGGCGCACGGCGCCGAACGCCACGCTCAGCAGTCCACCGAAGAAGCCCAGCAGCACGCCGGTGACGAGCACCATCGCCAGCGTGACCTCGACGTTCTCGTTCATCAGCCATTCGAATCCGCCGGCGAGCGCCCAGACCGTGAAGAACACGACGGACGCGAGGAACAGCGCCAGCAGTGCCGGCGCCTGGCGCCGTACGATCTCGATCGCGTAGCGGCGATCCTGCCGCGCTTCGTGCACGCTTTTCATCAGCGCCTGCAGCGCGGCCGCCGACGGCACCCGCCCGCCCGCCGCGTCCGCGAGCGCGTCGGCCGCGGCGCGGCGCCAGTCGTCGAGCCCCGCGCGCGCTTCGGCCAGGTACACGGCAAAGGCCGCCGCGCGCGCGTTCTCGTCCATCGCCAGCGCGAGCTCGCGCTCGATCTGCAACATGCAGTCGTACGCGACGAAGTGCGATCCGCGCGCGGCCGCAGCGCGCGCCCGGCCGTGCAGATCGCGGCAGCGTGCGAGCATCGCCAGAACTTCCGGCGACAAGTCGCCCGGCCGCTGCTGGACCGCGCGAATCGCGCGCGCCGAGTCGAGCAGCGCCGCTTCGAGGCGGGCGGCCTGCGGCTCGCGCGGCGGCGCGGGATCGACCGCGTTCATGAGTTCGGCGGATCGCGCCTCCTCGTTGTTTGTCATCGTTCGGCTCCGGCAGCGTGTCGTTCGAGTGGGATAATTCTCACACGCTGCTGCACGGAGCAAGGAGCGAGCGATGCTCAAGAAGATCCTGATCGGCGTCGGCGTGGTCGTCGCCCTGCTCGTCGTCGGCGCCGTCGCCCTCGTCACCTTCGTCGACGTCAACGCGTACAAGCCGCAGATCGAAGCCTACGTCAAGGACAACTATCAGCGCACACTGAAGATCGACGGCGACTTGAGCCTCTCGGTTTTCCCGCGCATCGCGCTCGCGCTGCCGAAAACCACGCTTTCCTCCCGCGCCGGCGACCGTGTGGCCGCGAGCCTCGACGGCGCGCGCGTCAGCGTCGCGCTGCTGCCGCTGTTGCGCAAGGAGATCGTCGTCGACACGGTGCGCATCGACGGCCTGAAGGCCGCGGTCGAGCGCCGGCGCGACGGTACGACCAGCATCGACGACCTGATCAAGCCCGCCGGCGACCAGCCCGCCGCGCCCGCGCAGCCCGGCGCCCCGGCGAAGTTCGAGATTGGCGGCGTGGAACTCACCAACGCCGAGCTGACGTTCAACGACCTGCAGGCGGGCAACACGATCGCGCTGTCGAGGCTGGAACTCAAGACCGGCCGAATCGCGCCGCAGGGCCGCACGCCGGTCACGTTTTCGACCAACTTCTCCTCGACCAAACCCGCGGCGCAGGGCGAGGCGCGGGTCAAGGGCGACCTCGACATCGACCTCGTCAAGAACGCCTTCGGCGCGCAGGACCTCGAGGCCTTCGTCAAAGGCACGATCGACAAACGGGTCGTCGACGTCACCGCCAGGCTCGGCCAGGCGAAGTACGACGCCGCCGGTGGCGCGATCAGCGTCAGCAAGCTCGACGCGACCGCGAAAGGAACGTTCGGCACCGTCGCGCTCGAAGAAAGCCGCGTGCTGGCGCCGGCGCTCGCGTTCGATCCGGTGCGCAAGGTGCTTTCTGTCGGCGGGCTCGACGTCGCGGCGAAGGGCAAGCTCGGCGCCGACGCGTTCGAGGCTCGGCTCGCGGCGCCGCGCGTCGAAGTCGACGAGAACAAGGCGAGCGGCGAGCGGATTCAGGCGAACGTCAAGCTCGCCGCCGCCGCGGCGACCGCGCCCGGCGTCGAGGCGAAGCTCGTGCTCGAAGGCATCAGCGGCAACGCCAAGCAGCTTGCGATCGGCAGGCTCGCGGTCGACGGCAACCTGCAGCAGGGCGCGCGCCGCGTCGTCGTCGCGCTGGCAAGCCCCGCCACGGCGAGCATCGACGCGCAGACCTTCGCGTTCGCGAAGCTCGCCGGCAACGTCGACGTCGAGGATCCGGCGATCCCGCAGAAGACCGTCAAGCTGCCGATCACCGGCGCTTTGGCGATCGACGCGAAGAAGGAGGTCGTCGACGCGCGCTTCACGACGAAGTTCGACGAAACCACGCTTGCGACCGAGCTCGGCGTGCGCGGCTTCGCGGCCCCGCGCATCACCTTCGACGCGGGCGCCGACAAGCTCGACATCGACCGCTACTTCCCGCCGGCGAAGCCCGGCCCCGGCAACGACAGCGCCGATCCGCGCGAGGACCCGAAGGTCGATCTGTCTGCGCTGAAAGACCTGAACGTCGCCGGCGAGGCGCGGGTGGCGCAACTGAAGGCGCGCGGCATTCGCGCCGACAACGTGCAGGTGGTCGTTCGCATCGCCAATGGGCGGCTGGACATTGCACCGCTGACCGCCGCGCTGTACGGCGGCCGGCTGCGCGCGACCGCCAACGCCGCCGCGGCGGGCAACAGGATCGGCGTCGATGCGAACCTCGCGGGCGTTGCGATCGGCCCGCTGCTGCGCGACGCGCTCGACCGCGACATCCTCGAAGGCACCGGCAACGTGAAGCTCGCCGTCGCGACCGCGGGCGCGACGGTCGGGGGGCTGAAGCGCGGATTGAACGGCGCGGGCAGCCTCGCGCTGCGCGACGGCGCGATCAAGGGCGTGAACATCGCGGCCAAGCTGCGCGAGGCGCGTTCGTTCCTTTCCGCACGCAAGGAAGACAGCGCGCGCGCCAGCAGCAGCGAGAAGACCGACTTCTCGGAGCTCACCGCGAGCTTCACGATCAAGGACGGTGTAGCCACCAGCAACGACCTGGACGGCAAGTCGCCGCTGCTGCGGCTCGCCGGCGCGGGCAAGTTCGACCTCGGTGCAGGCACGCTCGACTACACGGCGAAGGTCGCCGTCGTCGGCACGCTGAAGGGACAGGACGGCCGGGAGCTTTCCGAACTGCGCGGCGTGACGATCCCCGTGCGGCTGTACGGACCCTTCGAGAAGCTCGCGTACGCGATCGACTGGGGCAGTGTGGCGCAGGAAGCGCTGAAGGCGAAAGCGACCGAGCAGCTCAGGCAGAAGGTCGCGCCGCAGCTCGATCAGCAGCGCGACCGCCTGAAGGATCAACTGAAGGGGCTGCTGCGGCGATGAAGGCGACGATCCGGGCGTTGAATCTGTACCCGATCAAGGGCTGCCGCGGGGTTGCGCTGCGCGCGGCGCGGCTGGCGGCGACGGGGCTCGAGCACGAGGAAGTCGGCGACCGCGAGTGGGTCGTCGTCGACGAGCACGGCGAATTTCTCAGCCAGCGCGAGTTCCCGAAAATGGCGCTCGTCGAGACGCGGCTTACGGGCAGCTCGATGCTGGTCAAGGCGCCGGGCATGCTGCAACTGGAGGTGCCGTATGCGTCCGAAGGCGACGTCGTCGAAGTGCGCGTATGGGACGACACGGTCTCGGCGGTCACGCAGGGCGAGATCGCCGATGCGTGGTTCACGAGCTTCCTCGGCCGGCCCGCGCGGCTCGTGCGGTTCGACCCCGAAGGGCGGCGGCTATCCAATCGGCGCTACACAGGCAAGTACGAAGCCCCTTACAAGTTCGCCGATGCGTTCGCGCTGCTCGTCACCGCGCAGGCATCGCTCGACGACGTCAACGCAAGGCTCGCCAGGCAGGGGCATGCGGCGATCGGGATGGAGCGCTTCAGGCCCAACATCGTGCTCGACGGACTGCCCGCGTACGAGGAGGACTACGCGAAGACGCTGCGCATCGATGCTGCCACGCTGCGCGTGGTCAAGCCCTGCGCACGCTGCACCGTGCCCGGCGTGGACCCGTCCACGGGCGAGGCGTCGGGCGTCGTTCCCGATCTGCTCGCGACGTACCGCCGGCGGGAAGGCGGTGTGATGTTCGGCGTCAACGCGATCGTCGCCGAAGGCGCCGGCGCGTGGCTTTCGGTCGGCGACGAAGTCGAAGTCGAGCTGGATCTTTAAGCGCAAGAGCGAAACTGCCGCGACCCATTGACCTTTCGCATTGCGTATCTTCACGACACGCCCGACCGCCTGGCGCCCGTATCCGTCGCCCTATGTCATTCCGGGATGCAACGCCGCCATTGTCATCCCGAGCCGCCCCCCTATTGTCATTCCGAGCCGCAACGCCGCCATTGTCATTCCGAGCCGCAGGCGAGGAAT
>CAZIJU010000064.1:0-3158 GCA_964539745.1 uncultured Burkholderiaceae bacterium
TACCGCCATCATCAAGCCGTTCAAGCTTGACGAGGTGCGCGAGGCGCTGTCCGCCGTCGGCGTGCAGGGCATCACCGTCACCGAGGTCAAGGGCTTCGGCCGGCAAAAAGGCCACACCGAGCTGTATCGCGGCGCGGAGTACGTGGTCGATTTCCTGCCGAAAGTGAAGGTCGAGGCCGCGGTCGCCGACGACATCGTCGAGCGCGCGATCGAAGCGATCGAAAACGCCGCACGCACCGGCAAGATCGGCGACGGCAAGATCTTCGTCTACGACCTCGAGCAGGTCATTCGCATCCGCACCGGCGAAACCGGCAAGGACGCCCTTTAAATCCGATGAGAGACACCATGAAGAAACTGCTCGTGTTGCTCCTCGCTGCCGGGGTGCTCGCACTGGGATCCGCGCCGGCGGTGGCCGTCGCGCAGACCGCGCCCGGCGCCGAAGCGAAGAAGGAGGAGGCCAAGGCCGAATCCGCGCCCGCCGCAACGCCGGCCGCCGCCGAGCCGGCGAAGGCCGAAGCGAAACCGGAGGAGAAGGCCGCCGACGCACCGAAGCCGCCCAACATCAACAAGGGCGACACCGCGTTCATGTACGTCGCGACCGTGCTCGTGATCCTGATGACGATCCCGGGGCTCGCGCTGTTCTACGGCGGGCTGGTCCGCTCGAAGAACATGCTGTCCGTGCTGATGCAGGTATTCGTCACCTTCGCGCTGATATCGGTGTTGTGGGTGATCTACGGCTATTCGCTCGCCTTCACCGGTGGCTCGCCTTTCATCGGCGGGCTGTCGAAGCTGTTTTTGTCCGGGGTGACCCCCGAGTCGGCGGGCGCCACGTTCAGCAAGGACACCTACATCCCCGAACTGCTGTTCGTCGCCTTCCAGTGCACGTTCGCGGCGATCACCTGCGCGCTGATCGTCGGCAGCTACGCGGAGCGGATGAAGTTTTCCGCGGTGCTGCTGTTCATGGTCATCTGGTTCACGTTCAGCTATCTGCCGATGGCGCACATGGTCTGGTTCTGGGACGGTCCGGACGCGATCAAGGACGAGGCGACGTTGAAGGCCGTCACCGACGCGGCCGGCTGGCTGTGGGCGAAGGGCGCGCTGGACTTCGCCGGCGGAACGGTCGTTCACATCAACGCCGGTGTGGCGGGCCTGGTCGCCGCGTACTTCCTTGGCAAGCGCATCGGCTACGGCAAGGAATCGCTCGCGCCGCACAACCTGACGCTGACGATGGTCGGCGCCGCGCTGCTGTGGGTGGGTTGGTTCGGTTTCAACGCCGGGTCCAACCTCGAAGCCAACGGCACGGCCGCGCTCGCGTTCGTCAACACGCTGCTGGCGACCGCCGCAGCGGTCCTGTCCTGGACCTTCGCGGAGTGGATGATCAAGGGCAAACCGTCGATGTTGGGCGCCGCTTCCGGCGCAGTCGCAGGCCTGGTGGCGATCACGCCGGCGTGCGGCTTCGTCGGCGTGGGCGGTGCGCTCGCCATCGGCATCGTCGCCGGCGTGCTCTGCTTCTGGGGCGTCACCGGGCTGAAGCGAATGCTCGGCGCCGACGACGCGCTCGACGTTTTCGGCGTTCACGGCGTGGGCGGCATCGTCGGCGCGCTGCTCACGGGCGTGTTCGTCTCACCCGCCCTCGGCGGCACGGGTGTGTGCAACTACGTCACGAACAAGTGCGGCGACCCGGCCGACTTTCCCGGTGTGGCGGCGCAGGTGTGGGTCCAGTTTCAGGGCGTGCTGACCGCGATCGTGCTGTCGGCGGTGGTCTCGTACGTTGCGCTCGTGATCGTCAAAGCGATCGTCGGCGTGCGGGTGGCCGAAGAAGAGGAGCGCGAAGGGCTCGATACGACGTACCACGGCGAGTCCGCGTACAAGTTCTGACGTTCCGGACGCGGGCTCGCTCCGCGCCGGAACGTCGCCCGCCGTTGGACCCGACCCGCTGCGCGGCCGGGTCAACGGCGGGCGCTCGCGGGCCGCGTTTGCGGCCCGCATTGCTTGACCGTCGGACTGCCGGTGTCCGGGGCACGCTTCTTGCAAAATTTCCGCGTGTGTCTCCCTAGCTCGCCGATCCGCGCCGATTCCGAGCGTGGATGCACCAAGGCGATTCAAGGGCACCCGGCGGGTGCCCTTCTTTTTCTCCGACCTCGGGCCAGACGGGGGGCATTGGCTAGAATGCCCACTCCCTGAGCGATGCGGGGCGCGCGCTGCGTTTCCGGGCCTACCGGCCGCAGCCGTGTCGCGCGAATGGATGCCCGTGCCGACCTCTGCCGTTCCCCATCCGCCCGTCCCGGCCCTGCTGACCGCTTCGAACGCACCGCTGCTCGAGCTGGAGCGCCGCATCCTCGACTCGATGCCGGCGATCGAGCGCTGGTTCAGGCTGCAGTGGCAGGAGCACACGCCGCCGTTCTACGGTTCGGTCGACCTGCGAAACGCCGGATTCAAGCTCGCGCCGGTCGACATGAATCTCTTTCCCGGCGGGTTCAACAACCTGTCCGACGAGATGCTGCCGTGCGCGGTGCAGGCGGCGCAGGCGGCGATCGAGCACCTGTGTCCGGACGCGCGCAACCTGCTGCTCGTGCCGGAGCGGCATACGCGCAACGTGTTCTATCTGACCAATGTCGCGCAACTGGCGCGCATCCTGCGCACGACCGGCGTCGAGGTGCGCATCGGCACCCTGTCGGAGGAGGTCAAGGGGCCGACGACGATCTCGCTGCCCGGCGGCGATTCGCTGACGATCGAGCCGCTCGCGCGCAACGGCGATCGCGTCGGCGTGGCCGGCTTCGATCCGTGCATCGTGCTGCTGAACAACGACCTTTCGGCGGGGATCCCGCCGATCCTGCGCGGCCTGCGGGACCAGGTCCTGGTGCCCCCGCTGCACGCGGGCTGGGCCGTCAGGCGCAAATCGCATCACTTCGCCGCCTACCACGAGGTCGCCGGCGAGTTCGCCGACCTGCTGAAAATCGATCCGTGGATGATCAATCCGTATTTCGCCCGCTGCGGACAGGTCGACTTCCAGAAGCGGGTCGGCGAAGAATGCCTGGCGAGCAACGTCGACATGCTGCTGGCGCGCATCCGCGAGAAGTACAAGGAGTACGACATCGCGGAGCAGCCGTTCGTGATCGTCAAGGCCGACGCCGGTACCTACGGCATGGGCATCATGA
>CAZIJU010000064.1:3168-20576 GCA_964539745.1 uncultured Burkholderiaceae bacterium
GCTGCCGAGGTGCGCGACCTCAACCGCAAGCAGCGCAACAAGATGGCCGTCGTCAAGGAGGGCCTCGAAGTGACCGACGTCATCATCCAGGAAGGCGTGCCGACCTGCGAGGACGTCGCTGGCGCCGTCGCAGAGCCGGTCGTCTACATGATCGACCGCTACGTAGTCGGCGGCTTCTACCGGGTGCACACCGAGCGCGGCCGCGACGAGAACCTGAACGCGCCGGGCATGCACTTCGTTCCGCTCGCCTTCGCCCGTAGCTGCAACCTGCCGGACTGCCGCGCGCAGCCGGGGGCGTCCAGCGAAAACCGCTTCTACAGTTACGGGGTCGTGGCGCGGCTGGCGCTGCTTGCGGCCTCGCTCGAGCTGGAGCGTACCGCGCACCTGCTGCCGCCGGCGGCGGCGAACGCGCCGGCGACCGCGGCTGCTTCGGGATAGCGCGGACGCGCACATGTCGCAGGGGCTGTCGGTCCTGTTCGTCGTCGATCCGCTCGATCGCCTGAAGGCCTACAAGGACTCGAGCGTGGCGATGATGCGTGAACTCGCGCGTCGCGGCCACGACGTGTGGGCGACGACGCAGCCGGAGATGGGCTGGTTCAGCGACGAGCGCGGCGGCCGGGTTCAGGCGCGCGCGCATCTGCTCGAACTTGCGCCGGCCTCGGCCGACAAGCATGCGGCGTGGTACGTGGAGCGCGAAGCCGGGGAGCGCGAGCTCGCCTCGTTCGACGCGGTGCTGATGCGCAAGGATCCTCCGTTCGACACCGAGTACCTGTACTCGACCTTCCTGCTCGAAGCCGCGCAGCGGCACGGCGCCCGCGTCTTCAACGACCCGCGTGCGCTGCGCGATCACAACGAGAAGTTCGCGATCACCGAGTTCGCCGACTACACGGCGCCGACCGTGGTCAGCCGCTCGCCCGAGGTGATCCGCCAGTTCCAGCGCGATCACGGCGACATCGTCGTCAAGCCGCTCGACGGCATGGGCGGCGCGAGCGTCTTCCGCCTGCGACCGGACGATCCGAACATCAACGTGATCCTCGAGACCATCACGCGCGACGGCACCCGCACGGTGATGGCGCAGCGGTTCATCCCGCAGATCCGCGACGGCGACAAGCGCGTGCTGCTGATCGGCGGCGAACCCGTGCCGTTTGCGCTCGCGCGCGTGCCGCGCCCGGGCGAGTCGCGCGGAAACCTCGCCGCCGGCGGCATCGGCCGCGCCCAGCCCCTCGGCGAATCGGACCGCGCGATCGCCTCGGCGCTCGGCCCGGTGCTTGCGGCGCGCGGGTTGCTGCTGGTGGGGCTGGACGTGATCGGCGACTACCTGACCGAGATCAACGTCACCAGCCCGACCTGCTTCGTCGAAATCACGCAGCAGACGGGGTTCGACGTGGCGGCGATGTTCGTCGATGCACTGGAAAAGGCGGTGGCCCGGTGATCGGCGTCGTGTTGATCGCGCACCGGCCGCTGGCGAGCGCGCTGGCGGCCGCCGCGTCGCACGTCTACAGTTGCGCGCCCGAGCGCGCCGAGGACCGCGTGCGCGTGCTCGACATCGAGCCGGGCGGCGACGTCGCGACGGCCACCGCCGCGGCGCGCGCGATGGTGCGCGAGATCGACGACGGCAGCGGCGTGATCGTCCTGACCGACGTCTTCGGCGCCACGCCGGGCAACGTTGCATCGCAACTGGCCGAACCCGGGCGGATCGCGGTCGTCGCCGGCGTCAACCTGCCGATGCTGCTGCGGGTGCTGTGCTACCGCGAAGGCACGCTCGCCGACACCGTAGAGAAGGCGCTGGCCGGCGGCGCGCAGGGCGTGATGCAGGTGGCGGCAACGCCGGTGCACAACCAAGCCGCGGGCGAGGGGGCCGCGACACAGGACGATGATCTCGCGCGACTTCATCATCAACAATAAACTCGGCTTGCACGCGCGGCCGTCGGCGCAGGTGACGCAAACCGCCGCGAAATTCCAAAGCGACGTCTGGATCGCGAAGAACGGGCGGCGCGTCAACGCCAAGTCGATCATGGGCGTGATGATGCTCGCCGCCGGCCAGGGATCGAAGGTCACCGTCGACGCCGAAGGCCCGGACGAAGCCGAAGCCGTCGCCGCACTCGGCGCGCTGATCGAGTCCGGTTTCGGCGAGAACGAGTAGCGCCGGCCGCGGCGCAGAACAACAACGGCGCCGCCGCGCGCGCTGCGAGGGCGAGGGATGAGCAGGGTATTGCACGGCATCGGGGTGGCGAGCGGCGCGGCGACGGGCATCGCGATCGGCCGCGCCCATCTGCTCGCGCCGAGCGAACTGGACTTCCGCCGGTACCCGATCGAGCGCAAGGACGTGCCGCACGAGGTGGCGCGGCTGAACAACGCGTTTTCGATCGTTCGCGCCGAGCTCGACGAGCTGCGCGCGAACGTCGCGCCGGACGCGCCGAACGAGGTGCGCGCGTTTCTCGACCTGCACCGCATGATCCTAGACGACTCGCTGCTGTGCGACGTGCCGCGCGATCTGGTCCGCCAGCGGCTGATCAACGCCGAGTGGGCGCTGGCGATCCAGCTCGAGGAGGTCTGCCGCCAGTTCGAGGCGATCGATGACCCCTACTTCCGCAGCCGCGCGCAGGATGTGCGTCAGGTCGTCGAGCGCGTGATGAAGGCGCTCGGCACCGGCCGACCGGCGACAGCGACGCTGCCGAAAAAGCGCGAAGACGGCGAACGCTTCGTGATGATCGCGCACGACCTGGCGCCGGCGGACATGCTGCATCTGAAAGAGCGCGCCGACGTCGGGCTGGCCGGCGTCGTCACCGAGCTCGGCGGGCCGACTTCGCATATGGCGGTGCTGGCGCGCAGCCTCGGTGTGCCGGCGTTGCTGGGTGTGGCCGGCGCGCGCTCGACCGTCGCCGAAGGCGACCTCGTCATCCTCGACGCGGAAGCCGGCAAGCTGATCGTCGAGCCGGACGCCGCCGAACTCGCCGCCTACCGCGCCAAGCTGAAGGAACAGACCGAAGCGCGGCTTGCGCTGCGGCGGCTGAAAGGCCGCATCGCGCGCACCAAGGATGGTGTGGCCATCGATCTGCTCGCCAACATCGAGGCGCCGGAGGACGTGCGCGCCGCGCTCGAGGCGGGCGCCGACGGCATCGGCCTGTTCCGCACCGAGTTCCTGTTCATGAACCGCGACGAGCTGCCGGACGAGGACGAACAGTACGAGGCCTACGCGAAGGTTGCGCGCGCGATGAAGGGCAAGCCGGTGGTGATCCGCACGCTCGACATCGGCGCCGACAAGGTGCTGAACCCGGTCGCGCGCAAGTCGCTCGGCATGGCGCACGGGGCGCCGACCGCGGAATCGAACCCCGCGCTCGGGCTGCGCGCGATCCGCTACTGCCTCGCGTACCCGGATCTGTTTTTGACGCAGCTGCGCGCGATCCTGCGCGCTTCCGGGGTCGGCACGGTGCGCATCCTCGTGCCGATGCTCGCGCACGTGCACGAGATCGAACAGGCGCTCGCGTTCATCGCGCGCGCCAAGGAACAGTTGAAGGACGCGCATCGCAAGTTCGATGCGCGCGTGCCGGTCGGCGGCATGATCGAGGTGCCCGCCGCGGCGCTGTCGCTGCCGGCCTTCGTCAAGCGGCTGAAGTTCCTCGCGATCGGCACCAACGATTTGATCCAGTACACGCTCGCGATCGACCGCGGCGACGCCAGCGTGGCGCATCTGTACGACGAGCTCCACCCGGCGGTGCTGAAACTGATCGCGCAGACGATCCGCGTCGGGCGGCGCGCGCGCACGCCGGTGTCGGTGTGCGGCGAGCTGGCCGGCGAGCTCGCGATGGCCGAGCTGCTGCTCGGCATGGGGCTGCGGCAGTTCTCGATGCACCCGTCGCAGATCCTGCCGATGAAGGAGCACCTGCAGGAGCTTTCGGTCAAGGCGTCGGCCAAGCTTGCCGCGCGGGTGCTGCGCCAGAACGACCCGCTGAAGATTCGCGCGTCGCTGGCCTCCCGCCGGGTCGCCGACCGCTCCGTTTGACAGCGCCGCGCGCGCCGCCTACCCTTCGCGACCTGTTTCGCCGCGCCGATTTGCCGACCAGCTTGCGGGCGCGTGGCCTGCGCCACAAATTCCGCTAAACGGTCCTGCGACTTCCCGTCGCAGACTCGCAAACCCGACGCGGCCGCGATCGGGTTTTTTCCTTGGTCACACATGGTCGTCAAGCCCGGATCCGTCGGCGTGGTCGTGCCGCAGCCGATGCACTTCGCCGAGCCACTCGCGCTCGCCAGCGGTGCGTCGATCGGCGACTACACGCTGATGGTCGAAACGTACGGCGAGCTCAATGCCGACCGCAGCAATGCGGTGCTCGTCTGCCATGCGCTGAACGCCTCGCATCACGTCGCCGGCGTCTACGCCGACGCGCCGCGCAACGTCGGCTGGTGGGACAACATGGTCGGCCCCGGCAAGCCGGTCGACACCAACCGTTTCTTCGTCGTCGGCGTCAACAATCTGGGATCGTGCTTCGGTTCGACCGGACCGATGTCGATCAATCCCGCGACCGGCAAGCCGTACGGCGCGAGCTTTCCGGTCGTCACGGTCGAAGACTGGGTCAACGCGCAGGCGCGGGTGGCGGACCGCCTCGGCATCGCGCGCTGGGCCGCGGTGATGGGCGGCTCGCTCGGCGGCATGCAGGCGCTGTCGTGGACGATCCAGTATCCGGAGCGCATCGCGCACTGCGTGGCGATCGCCACCACGCCGAAGCTCACCGCGCAGAACATCGCGTTCAACGAGGTCGCGCGCACGGCGATCCGCTCCGATCCCGATTTCCACGGCGGCGACTACTACGCGCACGGTGTCGTCCCGAGGCGCGGCTTGCGCGTGGCACGGATGATCGGCCACATCACGTATCTGTCGGGTGAAGACATGGCCGAGCGGTTCGGCCGCGCGATGCGCGCCGACGACTACCAGTTCCACTACGACGTCGAGTTCGAGGTCGAGAGCTATCTGCGCCACCAGGGCGAAAAGTTCTCGGAGTACTTCGACGCGAACACCTATTTGCTGATCACGCGTGCGCTCGACTATTTCGACCCGGCGCGCGCCGCCGGCGGCGATCTGAAGCGGGCGCTCGCGCCCGCGCGCGCGAAGTTCTTCCTCGCCTCGTTCACGACCGACTGGCGTTTCTCTCCGGCGCGCTCGCGCGAGATCGTCGAGGCGCTGGTCGCCAACGACCGCGACGTCGTCTACGCCGAGATCGACGCACCGCACGGCCACGATGCGTTCCTGCTCGACGACGCGCGCTACCACAACGTCGTGCGGGCCTACTTCGAGGGAATCGCCGCGGACGTCGGCGCGCGGCGCTCGGCCGGAGGGTGATCGGATGACGCT
The DNA here is from genome assembly GCA_964539745.1 of uncultured Burkholderiaceae bacterium. Taxonomy (GTDB): domain Bacteria; phylum Pseudomonadota; class Gammaproteobacteria; order Burkholderiales; family Burkholderiaceae_F; genus DSNY01. The sequence goes on from CAZIJU010000064.1 coordinate 8,516, forward strand.
GCGCGCCGACCTCGAACTGATCGCCGGTTGGATCGCGCCCGGGGCGCACGTGCTCGACCTGGGCTGCGGCGACGGTGCGCTGCTCGCACACCTGCGCGACGCAAAGGGCTGCCGCGGCTACGGCGTGGACATCGCCGACGGCAACGTGCTCGCGGCGGTTCGCAACCGCGTCAACGTGATCCAGGCCGACCTCGAGTCCGGGCTGCGCATGTTTCGCGACGACATGTTCGACATCGTCGTCCTGTCGCAGACGTTGCAGGCGATGCGACGGGTCGAGGACGTGCTGCGCGAGATGGCCCGCGTGGCGCGCCATGGCATCGTCAGCTTTCCGAACTTCGGCCACTGGCGGCACATACTGGCGCTGCTCGGCGGCCACATGCCGGTGTCGAAGTCGATTCCGTACCAGTGGTACGACACGCCGAACATCCATCTGTGCACGCCGAAGGACTTCGAGATCCTCGCCGCCAAGCTCGGCTTCGCCATCAAGCAGCGCGCGCTGCTCGCCGACGGCCGCGAGGTCGGGTTCGCGCCGCACCTGAGGGCAGAGCTGGCGGTGTACCGCTTCGACATGAGGTGAACCAATGGGCCTGCGCGACAAGCTGGTTCGCAACATCGACGACGTGCCGCTCGAGCGCTACGCGCGCGAGCCGCGGTACGACACGCGCTGCGGCGGCGTGATCGGCCCGCGCGTGGCGGGCACGGTAGCGCGCGACCTCGGCGCCGGCTACGACATCCTGGCGCCGGGCAAGATCTCGTGCCCCTATCACTTCCACTACGCCGAGGAGGAGATGTTCGTGATCCTCGAAGGCGAAGGCACGCTGCGCGTGGCGGGCGAGCTGATTCCGATCCGTGCCGGCGACGTGATCGACATCCCGCCCGGCCCCGAGTATCCGCACCAGATCGTCAACACGTCCGATGCGCCACTGCGCTATCTGTCGATCAGCACGCAGAAGCGCCCCGAGGTGTGCGAGTACCCGGACTCGGGCAAGTACGGCGTCTTCACCGGCGACGAGCGCGGACTGCTGGCGGGCCGCCGCATCCATCGCGCCGACGCCGACCTCGACTACTGGGACGGCGAGCCCTGATAAGCCGTGAAGATTTCGTCACGAGCGGCCGGCTGGTTAGGCGCACGGAGCGCAGGGCCGAGACATATCAAGTGGATCGGCGAGGCCCGAAAAGGCGCCAGCCTTTCGGCGCAGGCTCACGTGCGCGCAGCGCACGTTCAGCCCGCCGCAGGCGGGCGGCCGCAGCCAACACCGCGCAACGACGCCAGCGGGCCGCGCAGTAGAAAGATTCACGGCTTCTGAGCTTTCGCCGCGCGCGCGGCCAGCCATACCAGGACGAGCACCGGCGCGCCCAGCAGCGCCGTGCCGACGAAAAACGCCTCGTAGCCGAAGCGGTCGACCGCCCATCCGGAAAACCCGGCGAGGAACTTCGGCAATAGCAGCATCACCGACGAAAACAGCGCGTATTGCGTGGCCGAATACGCGACGTTGGTCAGCCCCGACAGATACGCGACGAACGCGCTACTCGCGATCCCGGCGCTCAGGTTGTCGGCCGATACGGCGAAGATCAGGAACGCAAGGTCGTGCCCGCGCACGGCGAGCCAGGCGAACAGCAGGTTGGTCGCCGCCGACAGCGCCGCGCCGGCAGCGAGCGTTCGCAGCACGCCGATGCGCAGCGCGAGCACGCCGCCGACGAAGGCGCCCAGCAGCGTCATCGCCACGCCGTACAGCTTGGATACCGCGGCGACCTCGTCCTTGGTGAAGCCCATGTCGCGATAGAACGGGTTGGCCATCACGCCCATCACGACGTCCGATACGCGGTAGGTCGCGATCAGCGCGAGCAGCAGCAGCGCGTGCCAGCGATAGCGGACGACGAAGTCGACGAAAGGGCTGACCGCTGCGCCGTGCAGCCAGACGAGCAGCCGCTTCAGGCCCGCGGGCAGCGTGCCGATGCGGGCCAGACGCGCCGCGAACGCGGTTTCCTGCGCCGTCGGCGTGGCCGTTGCGCGCGGCTGCGGCTCGGGGGCAAGCAGCACCGTGACCATGCCGACCGACATCGACGCGGCCATCGCGAGGTAGGCGATCCTCCACGGCGCATGCTCGTAGGTCGCTTCGCTCGGATCGAACCGCGCAGCGATCCACAGCACGCCTGCGCCGGCCCAGATCATCGCCACGCGGTAGCCGGTCTGGTACGCGGCTGCGAGCGCAGCCTGCTTTTCGACCGGCGCCGACTCGATCCGGTAGGCGTCGAGCGCGATGTCCTGAGTTGCGGAGGCGAATGCCGTCAGCAGCGCGAACGCGGCGAGCGCCGCCAGGTGCGCCCGCGGATCGGTCAGCGCCATGCCGACGAGCCCGGCGGCGACCGCGCACTGTGCGAGGAGCAACCAGCCGCGCCGGCGGCCGAGGCGCCGCGTCAGCCACGGCAGCGGCAGCCGGTCCACCAGCGGCGCCCAGACCCATTTGAACGCGTAGGCGAGCGCAACCCAGCTCAGGAAGCCGATCGTCGTGCGGTCGACACCCGCCTCGCGCAGCCAAAAGGACAGCGTGCCGAAGACGAGCAGCAGCGGCAGCCCGGCGGAGAACCCCAGCAGCAGCATGCGCACGACCGGCGGCTCGGCGTAAACGCGCAGCGCGTCGCGCCACGCGCGCAGCCGGCGCGCGCGCGCCGGCGACTGCGCCGATGACGTCGGCGCGCTCATCGGAAGGTGCGTCGCACCTTGAAATGCGGGACGGCGCTCATAGGTGCGGCGAGTCTACCGGTGGCGCTAAGCTCGGCGCCGTTGCGTGAGGAGCGAATGAAACGCTGGCTGCGGTTTCTGGCGATCGCGATCGCCGCGACCACACTCGCGCCGGTAGCCGCTTCCCAGACGGCCGATGGCGGCGTGCAGGTGCGCAAGCCGCGTCTGATGCTCGTCCCCGAGAGTGTGGTCAATGCGAGCGCCGCGCAGCAGTACGCGCAGCTCAAGCAGCAGGCGGCCGCGCGCCGGCTGCTGAACGCCGACGCCCCGCAGGTCGCGCGCGTGCGCGCGATCGCGCAACGGCTGATCGCGCACGGCGCGCGGTTCAACCCCCGCGCCGCCGCTTGGGCGTGGGAGGTCAACGTCATCGACACGCCGGCGATCAACGCGTTCTGCATGCCGGGCGGCAAGATCGTCGTTTACGACGGCCTGATCGATCGCCTCGCGCTCGACGACGACGAGCTCGCTGCGGTGATTGGCCACGAAATCGCGCACGCGCTACTCGAGCACGGCCGCGCACGGATGAGTGAGGCGTTGCTGAAAAACGTCGGCATCAATCTCGCCGCGGCGTACTTCGGCTTGAGCGACGCAGGTGCGGCGCTGCTCGTGCAGGCCGCGCAACTCGCGATTACGTTGCCTTATTCGCGCGCGCACGAGGTCGACGCGGATCTCGCCGGGCTCGAACTCGCGGCGCGCGCCGGCTTCGATCCGCGCGCCGCCGTGCGCGTCTGGCAGAAGATGGCCAACGCGGGCGGCGCGCAGCCGCCGCAGTTCCTGTCGACCCATCCGGGACACGCCACCCGCATCCGCGAAATCGAAGCCGCGCTGCCGCGCCTGCTGCCGCTGTACGCGGCGGCGCGGCGCTGAGTGCCGCGCCGCTACAGCCGTGCCGCGTACTCGATGACGAGCGGCGCGTGGTCGCTGAAGCGCTGCTTGGTGTAGATCTCCGCCCGCCTCGCCTTCGCCGCGATGCCGGGGGTGGCGATCTGGTAGTCGATGCGCCAGCCGACGTTCTTCGCCCAAGCCTGGCCGCGGTTGCTCCACCACGTGTACTGGCCGGGACGCGGGTCGAGCCGGCGGAACACGTCGACCCAGCCCTGCCTTTCGAACAGCTCGGTGAGCCACGCGCGCTCCTCCGGCAGGAAGCCGGAATTCTTCTGGTTGCTGCGCCAGTTCGCGAGATCGATCTCCTTGTGCGCGATGTTCACGTCGCCGCACAGCACGATCTCGCGTCCGCTCGCGTGCAGTTTCGCCAGGTGCGGCATGAACGCGTCGAGGAAGCGGAATTTCGACGCCTGCCTTTCCGGCGAACTCGAGCCCGACGGGAAATACACCGAAACGACCGTCAGGTGCGTGAATTCGGCCTCGATGTAGCGGCCCTCGTCGTCGAACTCGGCCACGCCGAAGCCGAGCTGCACGCGCTTCGGTTTCTTTTTCGAGTACAGCGCGGTGCCCGCGTAGCCCTTCTTCTTGGCGCAGTAGAAGATGCTGTGCAGGCTGTCGTGGTAGCGGTAGCGCTCGGGGATGTCCTGCTCGTGCGCCTTGACTTCCTGCAGGCAAAGCACGTCGAGGTCGGCGCGGCGGACCCAGCGGAACAGTCCCTTGGCGGCCGCCGAGCGGATGCCGTTGACATTGAGCGTAGCGATGCGGATCACGGGGCGGTTCCGTGGGTCGAGCGGTGCGATTCGCGCGAATCGTATGGTGCGCGAATCATCGCATCTGCGATACTGCCGCCCTGTTTCGGCAAGGACGGTCCGGTCGTTCGGGGCGGATGGATCAGATCAAGCGGCAGTTCATCGAATTCGCGGTGGCGAGCGGCGTACTGCGCTTCGGCGAGTTTGTCACGAAGGCGGGGCGCAGGTCGCCGTACTTTTTCAACGCCGGGCTGTTCAACCGCGGTTCGTTGCTCGGCGCGCTCGCCCGATTCTATGCGCGCACGCTGCTTGCGGCGCACGCGGCCGGCAGAGTCGGCTTCGACATGCTGTTCGGCCCGGCTTACAAGGGCATCACGCTCGCTTCCAGCACGGCGGTGGCGCTGGCCGAGCTGGGCACCGACGTGCCGTTCGCGTTCAACCGCAAGGAGGCCAAGGATCACGGCGAAGGCGGCGTGATTGTCGGCGCGCCGCTCGCGGGGCGCGTTGTGATCGTCGACGACGTGATCACGGCGGGGACTTCGGTGCGTGAATCGGTGGAACTGATCCGGGCCGCGGGCGCAACACCGGCGGGCGTGCTGATCGCGCTCGACCGGATGGAGCGCGCCGGCCCCGATCATGCGCTGTCCCAGCGCTCGGCTGCGCAGGAGGTCGAAGCCGCGTACGGCATGCCGGTCGTGGCGATCGCAACCCTCGACGACCTGCTCGCGTTTGCCGACTCCGGCGCGCCCGCGGCGGCGCAGGTCGCACCGTACCGCGCCGCGATGCTCGAATACCGGGGGCGTTATGGGGCGTGATCCGGCCCGCGCGGCGGCGATCGCCGCCGCCCTTTTCCTGTGCGGGCTGGGCGCTGCCGCGGCCCAGCAGAGCATCTTCGTTTGCAGCGACGCCAAAGGCCGCACGCTGAGCGGCGACCGCCCGCCCGCCGAGTGCGTCGGCGCGATACGCGAACTGCGTTCGGACGGCTCGGTGCGGCGCGTGATCGAGCCGCCGCTGACCCCGGAGCAGAAGGCCGCGCGTTCCGCCGAGGAGAAGCGCCAGCGCGAGGAAGCCGACCGGCAGCGCGCGCAGATGCGCAAGGACCTCGCGCTGCTCGAAACCTACGCGAGTGAAGAAGAAATCGAGAACGCGCGCGCGCGGGCGCTCGCCACGCGGCAGGCGCTGATCGAGCGCGCCACGCGCCGACTCGAAGAGCACAAACGCGAGCGCAAGAAGCTCGACAACGAGGCCGAGTTCTACGCGAAGCGCGAGATGCCGGACAAGCTCAAGCGCGCCTTCGAAGGCAACGCCGCGCTGATTCGCAGCGAGGAGAAGATCATCGCCGACTCGCGCGCAGAGATGCAGCGCATCAACGAACGGTTCGACGCGGAACGAAAGCGCTGGCGCGAACTCGTCAGCGCCGGCGCGATGCCCGTGCAGCGCAGCTCGACCGGCCAGTAGTCGCGTTTTCGCACGGCCGCGGTGTGCGGCCCGCCGTCCGCGCGTTCGAGGCGATGCGCCGGTGTGAGCAATTGCCAACGGCATGACCTCCGCCTGCAACCCGCCGTTCGGCCCACTTGTCCCGCCTTTTGGGTCATCCCCGGTTGTTCGGTCGCGCATTGAATGGGACCATATCCCATCCGGGCCTGAACCCTGAATGGAGAACCACGATGCGCTGGAAGGTCACGTTCGGACGCACCCTGCTGGCCGCGGCAACCGCGGCGCTGATCGGCTGCGGTGGCGGCGATGGTTCAAGCGGCAGCGGAACGCTGCGCGTCGCGTTGACCGATGCGCCGGCTTGCGGCTTCGAGCACGTCTACATCACGGTCGAGCGCGTGCGCGTGCACCGCAGCGACGCGGCTGGCCCGGGGGATGACGGCTGGCAGGATATCCAGCTCAATCCGCCCCGCCGCATCGACTTGCTCGCGCTGACCAACGGCGCCCTGGAAGAGCTCGGCAGCACGCCGCTGCCGGCGGGGCAGTACACGCAACTGCGGCTCGTGCTGCGGGCCAACGGTGCAGGCGCGCCGACGAATTCGGTCGTTCCGGTCGGCGGCGTCGAGCGGCCGCTCGATACGCCGAGCGGTGTGCAAAGCGGCATCAAGTTGATCCATCCGTTTACGGTCCAGCCCGACCGGCTCGTGGACGTCGTGCTCGACTTCGACGCGTGCCGTTCGGTCGTCGTGCGCGGCAACGGCACCTACGGACTGAAGCCGGTCATCGCGGTGCTGCCGCGCACCGTGGCGGAGATCGTGGGCAACGTCGATCCGACGACGGCCGGCGTCGTCGTCAGCGCGCAGCGCAACGGCAACGTCGTGCGCGCGACCACGCCGGACGCGACCGGCGCCTTCAGGCTCGCTTTCCTCGACCCGGCCGTTTCGCCCACGTACGACGTGGCGATCACCGCGCCGGGGCGGGCCACCGCCATCGTTTCGGCCGTTCCGGTCGCGCCGCAGTCGTCGACCCGCATCAGCACGGCGGCTGCGCCGATCACCTTGCCCGCCTCGGCCACGCGCACCGCGAGCGGCACCGTGACGCCGGCGGCGGCCCAGCCCGCCGTGCGCGCGCTGCAGGCGATCGGTTCCTTGCCCAAGGTCGAGGTCGCGCACGTCAATGCAGACATGGCGGGCGGTTACACGCTGACGCTGCCGACGGCCGCGCCGCTGCTCGCTCCCTACGCGACGCCGCTTCCGCTCACGTTTACGCCGCAGGGCGCGAGCGCAGCCAAGTTCACGCTCGAAGCGTCCGCGGCCGGCTACGTGACGCAAGCGGCGGCGATCGATCTGACGTCGGCCGACGCGACGCAGAACTTCTCGCTCGTCGTCGCGCCATAGGCCGGATCCCCCACGGGCGCGCAGCGGCGCCAACGCCGCGGGCCGCTGCGTTCGAACCTGCGCTGGGGGAACGGAGCGTTCGATCAGCGTCCGGGATCGCGAACGCCCGACGGCGCTGTCCCGCCGCCGCTCGCCGGCGAGCGGGCGGCCGCTGGCTTGTCGACCCACGGCCGAACGCTCAGTCGCTTGCGCCGAGCTTGCGTCGCAGTATCTCGTTGACCTGCTGCGGGTTGGCCTTGCCGCGGGTCGCTTTCATGGCCTGGCCAACCAGCGCGTTGAACGCCTTTTCCTTGCCGGCGCGGAACTCGTCGACCGACTTCGCATTGGCGGCGAGCACTTCGTCGATCACTTTCTCGAGCGCCCCGGCGTCCGAGATCTGGCGCAGGCCGCGCGCCTCGATGATCTCGTCGGCGCTCGTGCCTTCGCCGCGCCACAGCGCGGCGAACACATCCTTGGCGGTCTTGTTGTTGATCGTGCCGTCGAGCACCCGGTTGATCAGTCCCGCGAGCTGCGCCGCCGACACCGGCGCGTCGTCGATCGCGATACCCGCTTCGTTCAGCGCAGCCGACACCTCGCCCATGACCCAGTTCGACGCCGCCTTCTTGTCGGCCACGGCGCGCGCGACGGCCTCGAAGTAGGTGGCGAGCGACTTGCTCGCGGTCAGCGTCTGCGCGTCGTATTCGGGCAAGCCGTAGTCGCGCACGAACCGCTCGCGCATCGCGGCGGGCAGCTCGGGCATTGCGCGCGCCACGGCGTCGACCCATTCGCGCGAGACCTCCAGCGGCAGCAGATCCGGGTCGGGGAAGTAGCGATAGTCCATCGCCTCTTCCTTGCTGCGCATGCTGCGGGTTTCGTCGCGCTCGGGGTCGTACAGCCGCGTTTCCTGCACGACGGTGCCGCCGTCGTCGATCAGCTCGATCTGCCGCCGCACCTCGTAGTCGATCGCGGCCTGCAGGAACCTGAAGCTGTTGAGGTTCTTGATCTCGCAGCGCGTGCCCAACCGCGAATCGCCCGCGCGGCGCACCGACACGTTGGCATCGCAGCGGAAGCTGCCTTCCTGCATGTTGCCGTCGCAGATGCCGAGCCATACGACCAGCGTATGCAGCGCCTTCGCGTACGCGACCGCCTCGGCGCTGGAGCGCAGGTCGGGTTCGGAAACGATCTCCAGCAGCGGCGTGCCCGCGCGGTTCAGATCGATCCCGCTCATGCCGTGATAGTCCTCGTGCAGGCTCTTGCCCGCGTCCTCCTCCAGGTGCGCGCGGGTCAGCCTGACGGTCTTGACGTACGGCGCGCCCTGCTTCGGCGTGACGACGAACGAGAGCGTGCCGCCCTGAACGATCGGCATCTCGTACTGGCTGATCTGATAGCCCTTCGGCAGGTCGGGGTAGAAGTAGTTCTTGCGCGCGAAGATGCTGCGTTGCGCGATCGTCGCCCCGACCGCGAGCCCGAACCTGATCGCGTGTTCGACCGCGCCCTTGTTCAGCACCGGCAACGTGCCGGGCAGCGCCAGATCGATCGCGCACGCCTGCGTGTTCGGTGCGGCGCCGAACGCGTTGGCCGCCCCGGAGAAGATCTTGCTGCGGGTGGAAAGCTGCGCGTGCGTTTCCAGCCCGATCACCACTTCCCACCCAGTCATCGCCAGTCCTCCGTGGCCGCGGCTTCCGCGAGCAGGCGGCGCGCTTCGCGCTGCTCGTGCGCTGTCGCGTCCCACGCGATGCGCGCCAGCGCGGCATGCTCGCGCGCCTGCCCGGCGTCGCCGAGTTTCCCGAGCACCGACGCGAGGTTGCCATGCACGATCGCGCGAATCTCCGCCGGCGTGGCGTCGTCGAGCCGCGCCTGCGCGGCACGCGCCGCGGCGAGCGCTGCGTCCGTGTGACCGATCTTCAGCAGACAAAGGGCACGATCGGCCAGCGCCACGGTGACTTCGACCAGCCGGCCGTCGCGCTCGGCGCGCTCGAGGTTGGCTTCGTACAACGCGAGCGCCTCCGCGTACCCCTCCTGCAACATCAGCATTTCGGCGAGCATCAATTCGTCGAGCACGCGCGCGGGCGCCTCGCCGGCCTGTGCGGCGAACTCGATGCTTGTCTGCAGTCCGCCGATGGCGCGGCGCAGCGCCGTCGGGTCCAACGTCCCGCGCGCCGCCGCCGGCCGCGCCAGCGCCGCCTGCAGGCATGCGGTCCGGTGCAGCAGGCTCGCCATCGCGACGTCGTCGCCCATCTCGTCGACGGCGGCGCGCGCCTGCGCGAACAGGCGCGCCGCTTCGTCGAACTCGTTGGCATCCTGCAGCAGCGATCCGAGCGCGAGCGCAGCGCGGTAGCGCGACTCGGCGGTCGCCTCGGCGCTGGCGAGCACCGCGCGCGCATGGCGCGCCGCGCCGCGCACGTCGCCATCGCGCTGCAAAAAGATCGCGAGCGCGGATTCGCACTCGGCGACGAGCGCCGCGTGGCCGATTTCGCGAGCGCGCGCGAGGACTTCGCGCATCTGCGCGGTCGCCTCGGCGAAGCGCCGAGCGAAGTAGGCCTGGATCGCCGCGACGTACTCGAACCGCAGTCCGAGCCACTCCGGTAGCGCCTGCTGCGGCTCGCGGCGCGCGGCGGCGAGCGCTTCGCGCGACTCGTCGTTGCGCGCGAGCCGCGTCAGCGCGATCGCGCGGTCCTGCAGCAGTCGCGCGCGCATCGCGGCATCGCCGGCGGCGGCGAGTTCGCGATCGATGCGTTCGAGCAGTCGCGTGGACATCGCGCGGTGCTTCAGTAGCCTGCGGGCACGCGCCGATGCCAGTCGGTCGCGCGCTGGAACGCGTGTGCCACGCCGAGCAACTTCGCTTCCTCGAAGTGGTTCGCCATCAGCTGCAGCCCGACGGGGCGCCCTTTGGCGCCGAACCCGCACGGGATGCTCATGCTCGGAATCCCGGCGAGCGACCCCGGCACCGTGTACAGGTCGGCGAGGTACATCGCGACCGGATCGGCGGCCTTTTCGCCGAAGCCGAAAGCCACGCTGGTCGTCACCGGGCCGGCGATCACGTCGCATTGCGCGAACGCGCGCGCGAAGTCCTCGGCGATCAGCCGCCGCACCTGCATCGCCTTGATGAAGTACGCATCGTAGTAGCCGTGGCTCAGGACGTAGGTGCCGATCAGGATGCGGCGTTTGGGCTCGGGGCCGAACCCTTCGGCGCGCGACTTCTTCATCATGTCGACAAGGTCCGTGTAGCGGGCCGCGCGGTGGCCGTAACGCACGCCGTCGAACCGCGCGAGGTTCGAACTCGCCTCGGCCGGCGCGATCACGTAGTACACAGGGATGCCGAGCTCGGCGTTCGGCAGCGAAATGTCGACGAGCCGCGCGCCGAGTTTTTCGTATTCGGCGAGCGCGGCGCGTACCGCCGCTTCCACGTCGGGCGCGAGCCCCGCGCCGAAAAACTCCTTCGGCACGCCGATTCGAAGCCCCGCCACACCATCGCCGAGGCGGCGCGTGTAGTCCTCGTGCGGCCGGTCGAGGCTGGTCGAGTCCTTCGGATCGAAGCCGAGCATCGCGTTGAACACCAGCGCGCAATCCTCGGCCGAATGGGTCATCAGTCCGGCGGTGTCGAGGCTGGAGGCGAACGCGATCATTCCCCAGCGCGACGGCCGTCCGTAGGTCGGTTTGGTGCCGGTCACACCCGTGAACGCCGCCGGCTCGCGGATCGATCCGCCGGTGTCGGTCGCGGTGGCCACCGGCGCGATGCGCGCCGCGACCGCCGCCGACGAACCGCCGGACGAACCGCCCGGCACGGCGGAGGTATCCCACGGATTGAGCACGTTGCCGAAGGCGCTGTTTTCGTTGGACGAACCCATCGCGAACTCGTCGCAGTTCAGCTTGCCCAGGCAGACCATGCCGGCGCGCTTCAGATTCTCGACGACCGTCGCGTCGAACGGGCTCATGTAGCCGGCCAGAATCTTCGACGACGCGGTGCTCGCCCACTCCTTCGTGACGAAGATGTCCTTGTGCGCCACCGGCACGCCGAGCAGCGCGCCAGTCTCGCCCCTCGCCCGCCGCGCATCGGCCGCGCGCGCCTGCGCCAGCGTGACTTCCGGCCGCACGTCGACGAACGCGTTCAGCGCGCGGTGCGCTTCGATGCGCGCCAGGAACAACCGCGCCAGCTCGACGGCCGAAACCTTCTTGGCGTCGAGCAGCCGGGACAGCTCGGCGACCGACGCATGCGCCAGTTCACTCATGCGCGGCCCCGCGCTGCGCCATCCGCGATGCGACGCTCATTCGATGACCTTCGGCACCAGGAACAGCCCGTCCTGCTGCTCCGGCGCGTTCTTCATGTTCTCGTCGCGGTCGACCTCCTCGGTCACGACGTCCTCGCGCAGACGCTGCCGGCCGCCGAGCGGATGCGCCATCGGCTCCACGCCGGTCGTATCGATCTGCCGCATTCGCTCGATCATCGCGAAGATGTCGTTCAACTGCGCCAGCGTGGCTTGCGCCTGCGCATCGTCGATGTCGATGCGCGCCAGGTGCGCGATCCGGTGCACGTCGGCAAGTGTCAGAGGCATCGTTGCTCGCGGTGGATCGCCGGTCGACGGCCAGCCGGATGGACGACGCGCGACCGTGCAAAAACAAGGGCTTGCGCCCGATATTTGAGGGCTTTTGCCGTATTATCGCCGACTCGTGCGGGCTGCCGTCGGTCCGCTGGTTGGCCAAGGATTGCGGGCGGGCCGATATGCGCAATCCTCAATCCGCAATCCGCCTCGCAAACGACACAATGTTCGGTTTTCTTCGCAGCTATTTTTCGAGCGATCTCGCGATCGATCTCGGCACCGCCAACACGCTGATCTACGTGCGCGGCAAGGGCATCGTGCTCGACGAGCCCTCGG
>CAZIJU010000065.1:0-20556 GCA_964539745.1 uncultured Burkholderiaceae bacterium
GCGCACCGCGCCACCGGCGCGCGAAAATCGATCATTCATGAAATATCCGGGCTAGGCGCGGCGCCGCTTGCTGCGCCCGGTCAACAAATGCGCGCCGGTGCGCCGTTCGCGACGCGGCGCAGGCCCTTCGATGCCGGCGTCCCTTCGCGCGGTTTGTGTGACGAAGCGCACAGTCCCGATCGGCCCTGTCTTTGATCCATCTCGAAGGTGCGATCCGTCGGTGCGCGATCCGGAAGCGAATTTGCTCTGAGTCAATCCGGCTGCGAACGTGCGTATCAAAGTGCGCAGTGGCAACGGACGCATGGCCGAGCGAGAACGTACCGGGCGGCCGGTGTCGACGAACGGACACAGCGGAGCGGTCGACATGAGCAACACCCTGACGCGGCGGCGATTCCTGAAGATCTCGGCGGGCACGTTCGGTGCGGCCGCGGCGGCGACGCAGTTGCCGCGGGTGGCGCAGGTCATCGCCGCCGACGCACCGGCGGCGAAGGGCGTGACGGCCACACCGACGTTCTGCGAGATGTGCTTCTGGCGCTGCGGCGGCATCGCGTACGTGCGCGACGGCAGGCTGTGGAAGTTCGAGGGCAACCCGCTCGATCCGCAGAGCCGCGGCCGGCTGTGCCCGCGCGGCACCGGCGCCGTGGGCGCGTACTACGACCCGGACCGTTTGCAGAGACCGCTGATCCGCAATGGCGAACGCGGCAAGGAACGGTGGCAGACCGCGAGCTGGGACGAGGCGCTCGGTTACGTCGCCGAGCGGATGAACCGGATCAAGGCGCAGTACGGGCCGGAGTCGGTCGCGATGTTCAACCACGGCATCGGCGTGCGCTTCATCCAGCACGTGCTGAAGAGCTGGGGCGCGATCAACTTCGCGGGACCGTCGTTCGCGCAATGCCGCGGCCCGCGCGACGTGGGTTTCGCGCTGACCTTCGGCACCGGGTTGGGCTCCCCCGAGCCGACCGACATCGCCAACACCGACTGCCTCGTGCTGATCGGCTCGCATCTCGGCGAGAACATGCACAACTCGCAGGTGCAGGAGTTCGCGCAAGCCGTCGAGCGGCGCATCCCGATCATCGTCGTCGACCCGCGCTTCTCGGTCGCGGCGAGCAAGGCCAAGTACTGGCTGCCGATCAAACCCGGCACCGACATGGCGCTGGTGCTCGCGTGGTGCAACGTGCTGGTGAGCGAGGGCCGCTACGACAAAGCGTTCGTCGAGAGGTACGGCAAGGGCTTCGACAAGTTCGTGCAGGAGATCCGCCGGTACACGCCGCGGTGGGCCGAAGCCGAAACCGACATCGCCGCCGGGACGATCCGCGCGACCGCGCTCGAGATGGCGAAGGCCAGCCCGGCGGTGATCGTGCACCCGGGCCGGCGCGTCAACTGGTACGGCGACGACGCGCAGCGCAGCCGCGCGATCGCGCTGCTGAACGCGCTGCTCGGAAGCTGGGGCCGCAAGGGCGGACTGTTCTCGCAGGCCGGCATCCAGGTCGCCGGCTATCCGCTGCCGCCGTATCCGGAGTCGAACAAGCCGCTGGCGGACAACCCGAACCGCGAGCGCTATCCGTTCGCCGACGAGGCGGTGACCACCGGCATCCGCGACGCCACGCTCACCGGCAAGCCGTACCCGATCAAGGGGTGGTTCGTCTATTCGTCCAACATCCTCCATGCCCTTCCGAACCAGGCCGAAACGCTGAAGGCGATCGACGCGCTCGATCTGCTGGTGGTGATCGACACGATCCCGAGCGAGATCGCCGGTTACGCCGACGTCGTGCTGCCCGAGGTCACGTTCCTCGAGCGCTACGACGAGCTGCTCGCCGGGTGGGGCCGGCGCGGCTGGCTCGCGCTGCGCCAGCCGGTGATGCCGGCGCCACACGAGCAGAAGCCCGGCTGGTGGATCGCCAAGAAGCTCGCCGGCAAGCTCGGCATTGCGCAGTCGATGCCGTTCGACGACATCGAGCAGTACCTGCGCGCGCGCGTCGAGAAGAGCGGCTACGACTGGGACAAGCTCAAGCGCGAAGGCATCATCATGGGGCCGAAGCAGCCGATCACGGTCGAAGAGGGGCTCGAGCTGTCGTTCGACACGCCGTCGGGCAAGGTCGAGTTCTATTCGGACCAGCTCAAGGAAAAAGGCTTCGACCCGGTGCCGAAGTACACGCGGCACCCGTCCGCGCCCGCAGGCTACTTCCGCCTGATCACCGGGCGCGCGCCGGTTCACACGTTCAGCCGCACGCAGAGCAACCCGCTGCTCGGCGACGCGATGCGCGAGAACGAGATCTGGGTCAACGGCGCGACCGCGAAGACGCTGGGCCTTGCGAACGGGCAATACGTGCGCCTGAAAAACCAGGACGGCGTGGTCAGCAACCGCGTGCGCGTGAAAGCCACGCAGCGCATCCGGCCCGACACCGTCTACATGGTCTACGGCTTCGGCCACACCAACCCGATGCTGAAGAGCGCGTATCTGAAAGGCGCGAGCGCGGCGCAACTCACGACGCGCTACGCGACCGATCCGCTGATGGGCGGAACCAGCATCCACGGCAACTTCGTGACGTTCGTGAAAGAGGATTGAATGGCGCGCTTTGGAATGGTGATCGACACGCGCAAGTGTGTCGGCTGCATGGACTGCGTGGTCGCCTGCCAGACCGAAAACGACGTTCCGGTCGGCTACGCGCGCGACTGGATCACGACCGAGGTCCGCGGCGAGTTTCCCAATCTGACGATGGAGATCCGCTCGGAGCGCTGCAACCACTGCGACAACCCGCCGTGCGTGTACTGCTGCCCGACCGGCGCGAGCCACGTCTCGGACCTGGGCGGCATCGTCAAGGTCAACGCCAGCCGCTGCATCGGCTGCAAGGCGTGCGTGGCCGCCTGCCCGTACGGCGCGCGTTTCATCCACCCGAAAGGCTATGCCGACAAGTGCACGTTCTGCGACCACCGCGTCAAGGACGGCAAGGACCCGGCGTGCGTGTCGGTGTGCCCGACGCACTGCATGGTCTTCGGCGACCTTGACGATCCTGCCAGTGAAGTGAGCCGGCTGCTGCGTACGCGCAAGTGGCACACGCTGCTGCCCGAAGCCAGCACCCGGCCGCGTGTGTTCTATCTGACGTAATCGCGAGGACCCACGATGATCGAAATCACGACCACCCGGCACAACCCGCTGGTTGACCCGCATCTGGCCGTGTGGAGCTGGGAAATCCCGCTGTATCTGTTCGTCGGCGGCGTCGTCGCCGGGCTGATGATTTTGGGCGGCGTGGCGCTGCTGCGGCTGGCGCGCGGCGAGGACCCGCGCGGGTATTTCTCGCTGCATGCGCCTCTTTCAGCATTCATGCTGCTGAACCTCGGCATGCTCGCGCTGTTCCTCGACCTCGCGCACAAGCTGTACGTGTGGGCCGTGTATCTGACGTTCGAGCCGGCCTCGCCGATGTCGTGGGGCTCGTGGGTGCTCCTGCTGGTCTACCCGCTGCTGCTGGTGTCGGCGCTGATCCGGCTGCCCGAGGCGTGGCCGTGGCTCGCGCAGCGCGTGCCGGCGCTCGTGCGCGCCTCCGATGTGCTGCTCGCGTCGGCGAAGGCGCTGCGCTTGCTCGCATGGCTGAACGTCGTGCTGGGCGTGGCGCTCGGCATCTATACCGGCATCCTGCTGTCGACGATGGTCGCGCGGCCGCTTTGGAACCAGTCGATCCTGGGCCCGCTGTTCCTCGTGTCCGGGCTGTCGGCCGGCGCGGCGGCTCTGCACCTGCTGGCGTCGTTGCTGCCGCCGCAGCGCCCCGCACCTCAGGGGCCGGTGGCCGGCGCGATCGGGGCGCTCGTCCAGCCGCTCGGCCCGCAGCCGCCGGAGAAGGCGACGGCCGACGCGCTGGTTCGCGCCGACGTCGGCTTCCTTGTGGTCGAGCTGCTGATGCTGGGGCTGCTGCTGATCGGTTTGGTGACGGCGACCGCCTCGCATGCGGCGGCGTTCGATCTGCTGACGACCGGCAGGTACGCGTTCGCGTTCTGGGGCGTACTGGTCGTGCTGGGCATCTGCGTGCCGCTCGCGCTGCAGGCGCTCGAACTCGCGCACCGAATCCCGCACACGGTCGTGCCCGCGGTGCTCGTGCTCGTCGGCGGCTTCACGCTGCGCTGGCTGATGGTCAACGCCGGGCAGATGAGCCAGATCGTCCATTCCGCCGCGCGCTGAGGGCGAAAGCCGCGCGCACGCGATCGAAACGTTTGAAGTACAACCGAAGAGGCATCCAATGAGATCGAAGATCATGCTCGGGTGGGCAATCGCCGCGGTCGGCGCCGTCGGTTCCGCCTTTGCGCAGGCGCCTGCACCCAAGCCCACGCAGCCCGCCATCTGCAACAACTGCCATGCGCCCGAACCGGGCGTGGTGCGCGGCTATTTCGAGAACGTCGCGTTCAAGTCGCAGTCGGTCCAGCTCGGACTCGATGCGGCCAAGGAAATCATCCGTTTCGACCAGAAGTCGCTCAAGGTCGTCGACGCGGGCGACGCGAAGAAGCCCGAGCACTTGCGCGACGTGCGGCAGGGGCGCGAGACGCGCGTGGCGTACGTCGAGCGCGACGGGCAGAAATGGGCGACCGAGATCCAGTTCAAGGGACCGGTCAAGGTCGCGAAGGAGCACCTGGTCGACTATGCGTTCGTGCGCAAGCTGGTCGATCAGGGCACGGGCAACTTCATGCTGATCGACTCGCGCCCGCTGCCGCGCTTCCAGCAGGGCACGATCCCCGGCGCGGTCAACATTCCGTATCCGGCGTGGGACAAGTTCGTCAATCGTCTGCCGGCCGACAAGAGCACGTTGCTCGTGTTCTTCTGCCAGGGCGTCACCTGCCAGATGAGCCCGCTGTCGCAGCGCAAGGCCATCGCGCTCGGTTATACGAACACGCGCGTCTACCACGAGGGCATTCCCGAGTGGGAAACGAAGGACTACCTCGCGACCACGCCCGAGTTCGTCAAGGCCGCCTACCTCGACAAGGACATTCCCGCGGTGATCCTCGACGTTCGCTCCGCCGAAGAAGCGGCGGCCGGCCACATCAAGGGTGCGGTCGGCATACCGTTGAAGTCGCTGCCCGCGCAGCTCAAGAGCTTCCCGGACCCGAAGCTCAAGGCGCCGATCATCGTCTACGACGGTCGCGGCGGCGCCGATGCGATCGCCGCGGCGCGCATGCTGGTCAAAGCCGGTCAGAGCAACGTGCAGGTGATCACGGGCGGGTTGCTCGGCTGGCAGGCCGCGGGTTACGCGCTTGAGTCGGGCGTGCCGCCGCTGGCGAAAGTGACTTATCAGCCCAAGCCGAGGCCGGGATCGATACCGCCCGAAGAGTTCGCCAAGCTGGCGCGCGTCACACCGCCGGACGTGTTGATCCTCGACGTGCGCAATCGGGACGAAGCCAATGCCGGCATGATCAAGGGCGCGGTGCTGATCCCCGACGAGGAGCTCGCCGCGCGCATGAAAGAGCTGCCGAAGGACAAGCGCATCGTCGCGCACTGCTCGACCGGCATCCGCGCCGAAATGGCGTATCACAAGCTCAAAGATGCCGGCTACCGGGCCGCGTTCGTGAACGCGGAGATCGACATCGCCAAGGATGGCAGCTTCAAGCTCACGCCGAAGCTGTAGACGGCGCCACTGCACCCGCGCAGCCGCCGGCCCTGCCGGCGGTCTTTCTTTGGGGGCACCGGCTTGACCGCCGCCAATGCCGCCGCGCGCGTCCGCTGTTACGCTGAATTCAATAGCACTTGGAGACAAGCCGATGAAAATCCTGGTGCCGGTCGACGGCAGCAAATACAGCGATGCGGCGCTCGCCTTCATCGCCTCGCGCACGACGCCGATCGGTACCAAGCCCGAAGTCGAACTGCTGAACGTGCAGCCGCCGGTGCCGCCGCGCATCGAGCGCATCGCCAGCCGCGCGACGATCCGCAGCTATCTCGCGGCCGAGGCGAACCAGATCCTCGAGCCCGCGGTGGCGAAGCTGCTGCGCGCCGGGCTCGCGGTCCGCTCCGGATTCGCGGTCGGCGTGCCGGGCGCCGAAATCGCGCGCGCCGCTGAGCGCATCGGCGCCGACCTGATCGTGATGGGTTCGCACGGACACGGTGCGGTCAAGGGCCTGCTGCTGGGTTCGGTGACGCAGGCCGTGCTGGCTTCGTGCACCACACCGCTGCTCGTGGTTCGCGACGCCGCCGCACCGCGTCGCGACTCCCTGAACGTCGGCATCGCCGTCGACGGCAGCAAGTACGGCGAGGCCGCGGTGCGCTATGCGGCTGCGCACCGCGACCTTTGGGGCGCATCGCCGACGGTGCGGCTGCTGCACGTCGTGCCGGACCTCGCTGCGCTGGTGATTCCAGGCCTCGGCGACGCGCCGCTCGCGCTGTACAAGCCCGAGCAGATCGTGGCGATTCAGACCGAGCGGTTCGACGCAGCGGTCGGACCGGCGCGCGAGCAGTTCGAGCGCGCCGGGCTGAAAGCTGACGCGGTGTGCCTGATCGGCAACGACCCCGGCGCTGAGCTTGCCGCGTACGCGAAGCGCGAGAAACTCGACGTGCTCGTGCTCGGATCGCACGGTCGCGGCGCGCTGAAGTCCGCCGTGCTCGGCTCGGTCGCCTCGCGCGTCGCTGCGCAGTGCCGTACGCCGCTGCTGCTCGTGCGCGAAGTCTGAGGCGCGGCGAAGCCTCCGTCGCGAGCGCATCGCCGTCCGTACCCAACGGGCCGTTTGAGAGCCATTGGCACGGAAATCGTGGCGATGGGCTGGCGTGCGACGACCTTGCCGGCACCCGTTCTCGGTCACGCTCGGCCGCGATCATGATCACATGCGTCGACGGCGGTGCGACCGGCCGGAACCGGACAAGCGCAAAGGCCAGGCGCGGGATTGAGCCGAGCCCGAGGTTCGGCACGTACCGGCGCCCGGTGCGGTGCCTTCTTCGTCGACGAGCACGGCTGTGCGCAGTGCCGGCGTCGCCGTCACGTCCCGGTCACGCCGCGCGGCTACGGTCCGCCGCCAATGCTTGCGTGGCGCCAACCGCGGATCCAGACCACCTTTCAAGAGGCCACCGCTGCCGCACCCGCCGCGCCGGGCGGCGACGCGTCGACGAAGCTGGGCAACCCGCTGCTCGATGGCCGCCGGCTATGGGTCGTGCATTGCGACCTGGCCGACGGCGTGATCCGGCACACCCGCGGGTTGGTGTGCGTCGGTGACCGCGCCTACAACGTCGCGCTGTGGCTGCACCGGCACTTCGACGCGCTGCGCGCGCGGCGCGGATTCGACGACTGGTCGCTGTCGCAGCACCCCAAGTCCGAGGTCGAGAACGCGGTTGCGTCCATCGGCCGCTTCGAGCAGGTGCCGATGCGCGAGGCGCGCCGGCGCGGATTCGACGGGGTGGCCTGCGGCCGCATCGACCATGCCGAGATCCGCGAGTCCGACGGCCTTGTCGACTGCAACGGTGGCGACCGGGTCAACCGCCTGACCGCGATCGTGCAGACCGACGCCGGCGAGCTGCGCGTCGTGCGCTGGGACCGGATCCTGGCGCCGGGCCAACCCGTGCCGCGCTGGCACGAGGTCGAAGGCGGCGGAGGCGTTCGCGATGGCGCCCCGGACGGTGAAGCGATACCGTTGGCGGCTGCCCTGCGACGATGAAGATCGTCACGGTGTCCGACGCCTGGCATCCGCAGGTCAACGGCGTGGTGCGAACGATCGAGGCCACCAACGCCGAACTGTTGCGCGCGGGTCATCGCGTCGCCGTTATCGGTGCCGGCGAGTTCGTGACCGTACCCTGCCCCGGCTACGACGGTATCTCGCTGGCGGTCCTGCCCTATCCGAAGCTGGCGCGGTGGCTGCAGGCCGAGCTGGACTGCGAGGAGGAGGTGGCGGTCCACGTGGCCACCGAAGGACCGCTCGGCCGCGCCGCGCGTCGCTGGTGCGTGCGGCACGGCGTGCCGTTTACGACGGCGTATCACACCCGCTTTCCGCAGTACCTGCGCGCCATGTTCGGCGTGCCGGAGCGCTGGACGTACTGCGTGCTGCGCCGCTTTCACGCCGACGGCGCGGTCGTCATGGCGCCCACCGCGACGGTCGAGCGGGAGCTGCGCGAACACGGCATCGACCGTGTCGCGCGCTGGGCGCGCGGCGTCGACACCGCGCTGTTCGCGCCGCGCGAGCCGCTGCTGCCCGAACTGCGGCGACCCGTGTTCCTGTACGTCGGCCGCGTCTCGGTGGAAAAGAACGTCGGGGCGTTCCTCGAACTCGATCTGCCGGGCACGAAGGTGGTTGCCGGCGTGGGTCCCGCGCTGGGCACGCTGCGGCGGCGCTTCCCGCACGTGCATTTCCTCGGCGTGCTGGCGCAGCCGGAACTGGCGCGGCTGTACAGCGGCGCCGACGTGTTTGTGTTCCCCAGTCGCACCGACACGTTCGGCCTGGTGCTGCTGGAAGCGCTGGCCTGCGGCACACCCGTGGCGGCCTACCGTGTTCAGGGTCCGCTCGACGTGATCGGCGCCGCGCCGGTCGGCGTGCTCGACGACGATCTGCGCAGCGCGGCGCTTGCCGCGCTGAAGATCGATCGCGCGCGCTGCCGCGAATACGCGCTGAACTGGTCCTGGGCTGCGGTCACGCAGCAGTTCATCGCGTTGCAGCGGCCGGTACGTCGCCAATGGCGCGCCCGCGCCGCGTAGCGGCGCGGTTCGTCGCGCAGCGTGCCTTTCGGTCGACGTGGCCCGCGAGCGCTCCTGCCCCGCGCGCCATGTCACCGCCGTGTCATACGGCGCACCGAGCATCGCGCCACGTCGAAACACGCGATCCGCCCGTCCATGCCGGCGATCGAGGCCATCTATTTCAACGCCGGCGGCGGCCACCGTGCCGCCGCGCGCGCGCTCGAGGCGATCAACGAGCGGCAGCAGCTCGGTTGGTCACTGCGCTGCCGTAACCTGTTCGAGATCCTCGACCCGCAGCGGCAGTTCCGGCGCCTCGCCGGCATCGAACCTGAGGACATCTACAACCTGCGGCTGAAGAAGGGCTGGACCGCCGGCCTGGCGCAGGAGCTGAAGCTGTTCCAGGCGGCGATCCGTCTGGCGCATCCGGTGCTGGTGAAGCTGTTGCAGCAGCACTGGCTGACCACGGAGCCGGATCTGGTGGTGTCGCTGATCCCGAATTTCAATCGCGCGCTGGTCGACAGTCTGAACCAGTCGCTGCCCGGGATACCGCTGCTCACCGTGATAACCGACCTGGCCGATTATCCGCCTCACTTCTGGATCGAGCCCGGGACCACGCAGCACGTCGTCTGCGGCACCGGCCGCGCCGAGGCGCAGGCGCGCGCGATGGGCGTGCCGCAGTCGCAGGTGCATCGGGTCGCCGGCATGCTGCTGCATCCGGACTTCCACGAGCCGCTGGCCCTCGACCGTGCGGCCGAACGCCGCCAGCTCGGCCTCGACCCACAGCGGCCAACCGGCGTGGTGCTGTTCGGCGGCCACGGCTCGGCGACGATGGAGACGATCGCGCGCGAGCTCGACGACGTACAGCTTCTGCTGATGTGCGGCTACAACGAAGCGCTGGCGAACCGGCTGGCGGCCCGCCGGCCGGCCGCGCCCCATGCGGTGCTGCGCTTCACGCCCGAGGTGCGGCGTTACCTGGCGCTGGCCGACTTCTTCATCGGAAAGCCCGGACCTGGCAGCCTGAGCGAGGCCGTCCATCTCGGGTTACCCGTGATCACCTTCCGCAATGCCTGGACGATGCCGCAGGAGCGCTACAACACCGAATGGGTGCGCGAGCACGGGCTCGGGCTCGTGCTGCGTTCCCCACGCGGCATACGCACCGCGGTGCGCCGACTTCTGGCCGAACTCGATGCCTACCGCGCGCGTGTCGCGCGCATGCAAAACCGCGCGCAGTTCGAGCTGCCGGCCATCATCGGCCGGCTGTTGACGCAGACCGCCACCACGGCCCGCGCCGCCACGACGCCCGAACCGGGTCCTGCGCTGCATGCCCACTGACGGCAGTCTCCCCGCACTGCGCCGCGGGCGGCCCGCCACGACCCCCACCCGTGCCTGCGCGAGCTGGCCTGTGCTGCCGCCTGTCCGGCCGGACTCGGACGCGTCCTGTCCATCGGGCTCAAGTCGAGGCGCCGGTGCGTCGAATAGCCGGATATCCGTGCATCCGGAGGAGCCGTGTTCAAGTTCGCGCTTGCCGCAGGCGTCATCGTCGAGTGGCTATTCGGCCCGGCCGTCGAATCGATCGCCGGTTTCGGCTTCGCCTCGCTGCGCGCCGTGATGGCCGGCCTGCTCGCCTGGATCGTGCTCGAGATGGCGCGCCTTCTGCTGCGGGCCGTGATGCTGCTGGACGACCGCGTGTAGCGCGCGTCGCTCGGGTATGGCTGGCGGGGCATCTGCTCCCGCGTTCTTGGGGGTTCCATAGCGCCGCTGCCGCCGGTGTGGGTAATCCGCCGTAGCCGCGACGTGGCGCGCCACGTAATCTGCTCCCCGTAGCGGGCAGCCGGCCCGCCCATCTGGCCAGAAGGGGGCATCGATGTCACCCGTAGACGAAGCCCGTGACGGCGGCGCGCCGCCGGTCGACGCTCTGTTCGACGCCACGTATCGCGAGCTGCGGCAGCTTGCACGGGCGCGCCTGCGCAGCGGCGGCCGCAATACGCTGCTCGACACCACTGCGCTCGTGCACGAGACGTTTCTGAAGCTGTCCGCAAATCCGCAGGTGCGGTTTCCGGATCGGGCGCGGTTTCTCGTTTATGCAGGACGAGCGATGCGCTCGATCATCGTCGACTTCGCGCGCCAGCGGCTCGCCGAGCGGCGCGGCGGCGACGCCGCCCACGTGACGTTTAGCACGCAACTCGTCGACGGCCGCGTGGCGGGCGAACAGGAGATCGTGCGCGTGCACGAAGCGCTCGAGCAATTGGCGAAGGTCGACGCACGGATGGCCCAGGTGGTGGAGATGCGTTTTTTCGGCGGACTGACCGAAGCGGAAATCGCGGAAGCGCTCGGCGTGACCGACCGCACCGTGCGGCGCGACTGGGAGCAGGCGCGGCTGTTTCTCGCCGACGCGCTGAAGTAGCCGAAGCGCTGCGCATCCGCGACGACGGTCGGCGATGAAGGCGAACTTCGATCTGGATCCGGTGCAGTGGTCGCGCCTGCGCGGTCTGCTCGACGGTGCGCTGGCGTTGGCGCCGGCCGAGCGCGCGACCTGGATTGAACGCCTCGGACCGGAGGACGAGGACCTGAAGCCGAGGCTGCGCGCGCTGCTCGCGCACGCGGCCGGCGACAGCTCGCCGCTCGATACGCTGCCGCACGTCGAGACCGCGCAGTTTCTGGCCGAACGCGCCCAGCGCGGCGAGGGCGACGCGCTCGCGCCCGGCGCTGTGGTCGGCCCGTACCGACTGATCCGCCTGCTCGGCGAAGGCGGCATGGGCGCGGTATGGCTCGCCGAACGCACCGACCTGCTGCAGCGGCGCCAGGTGGCGCTGAAGTTGCCGCGGCTGCTGACCGGCCGCGCTGCGCTGGCTGAGCGGCTGGCGCGCGAGCGTGAGATCCTGGCCATGCTGGAGCACCCGAACATCGCGCGGCTGTACGACGCCGGCCTCGCGGCCGACGGCCAGCCTTACCTCGCGCTGGAGTACGTCGAGGGCGAACGCATCGACGCCTGGTGCGCGCGCAAGGCGCTCGACGTGCCGGCGCGGCTGCGACTGTTCATGCAGGTCGCCCGCGCGGTGGCGCGCGCGCACTCGCAGCTCGTCGTGCACCGCGATCTGAAGCCGGCCAACATCCTCGTCACCGAAGCGGGCGACGTGAAGCTGCTCGATTTCGGCGTCGCCAAGCTGCTGGAGGACGGCAGTGCGCAGGAAACCGAACTGACGCAACTGGCCGGCCGCGCGCTGACGCCCGACTACGCCGCTCCCGAGCAGATCCTGGGCCAGGCGCTCGGCACCGCGGTCGACGTCTATGCGCTCGGCGTGGTGCTGTTCGAGCTGCTGACGGGAAGCCGGCCGTACAAGCTCAAGCGCGATTCGCGCGCGGCGCTGGAAGAGGCGATCGTGGCGGCCGAACCGGCGCGGCCGAGCACGGTGGTAACGGAGCCGAAGCTCAGAAAGCGGCTGCGCGGCGACCTCGACACGATCGTGCTGAAGGCGCTGAAGAAGGCGCCGGCCGAGCGCTACGGCACGGTCGAGGCGATGGCCGAGGACATCGAGCGGCACCTCGACCAACGCCCCGTGCTGGCGCAGCCTGACAGCCGCCTGTATCGGCTGCAAAAGTTCGCAGCGCGAAACCGCCTTGCCGTCGGTGCGGCGAGCGTGGTGGCGACCACTGTCGTCGTCGGTGTCGCCGTGTCACTGTGGCAGACGCGCGCGGCACTCGCGGAGAAGCAGCGCGCAAACCAGGTCAAGGCGTTCGTCGCGTCGATCTTCCGCGATGCCAGCCCGTGGACGGGTCCGCAGCGCAGGCTCACCGCTGCCGATTTGCTGAAGCTGGCGCGCGAGCGCGCCGAACGCAGCTTCGCCGATCAGCCCGAAATCCGCACCGAACTGTTCACCATCGTCGGCGCCAGCCTGGGCGGCGTCGGTGAAGCAGCCGATGCGGAAGGGCTGCTGCGCACGGCGATCGCGGATGCGACGCGCTCGCTCGGTCCCGAACACCCCCTCACGCTTACTGCGCGCTTCGAGCTGCTGAACGTGATGGCCTTGTCGGGCCGGACTGCGCAGCGCCGCGCCGAGATCGAGTCGCTGCTGCCCGCGCTCGAGCGTGATCCGCGCGCGTTCGCCGCACAGCTCGTCGGGACCACCGCGCACCTGGCCGACGTGCTGAACGACGAGGGCAAGTACCGGGACGTCGCGAGCGTTGCCAAGCGGGCGCTGGCGCACGCCGACGCTTATCTCGAACCGCTGCACCCGACGCGCCTGCCCGCGTGGACGCTGCTTGTCAACGCCCTGACCAACCTCGGCGAACGCGACGGTGCGCGCGTTGCGGCCGAGCGTCTGTACCAGCTTGCGCTGCAGCTTTACCCCGAACCCGGCCGGCACCCGAGCTTGCTGGACGCGCGGTTCGTATACGGGCGCACACTGGCCGCCGTGGGCGAGAACGCCGCAGCGATTGCGTTGATCGACCGATCGATCGCCGACGCGCGCGAAATCTTTGGCAGCGACAGCTTGCGCATCTCCGTTTACGGGCGCGCGCTGACCGCGCCGCTGGTGGCGACCGGGCAGCTTGCGCGGGCGCTCGAGACCTCGCAGGCGGCATTGAAGTTCCTTAGTCAACACTACCCTCCCGACTCGGTGCACCTTGCCTACGCGTTGGTCGCCGTGGGGTCGGTGCACGCGGCGATGCGCCAAGCGGTGCCGGCCCTCGAAAGCCAGAACCGCGCGCTGGCGATACTCGGCGGCGCGATCGGGCCGGACGCCGACTACAACCTGCACGTGCGCGTGCAGCGTGCACACTCGCTGGCGGCGATCGGCCGGGCGGACGAAGCGCTGCGCGAACTCGATACGGTCGACCGCGTCCATCGGGACCGCGGCTACGGCGCGCGCGAGCGGCATCTGCTGTGGGTGGCCGAAGCGCGGCGGACGGCCGGAGACCCTCGCGGCGCGCTGGCGGCGCTCGACGAAGCCCGCGCGCTGTCAGGCGCGTCGTCGCCCACGGCGCAGTTTCGTACCGCGGCGGAAAGGGGGCTGAACCTGCTTGCGCTGGGCGACGCGGCGGCCGCTTTACCGGAGCTCGAGCGAGCGCTGGCGCTGCACCGCGAGCAGATCGATCGCATCACGCCCGCCCGCAGCGATGTCTTGATCGGCCTCGGCCGCGCTCGCCTGCAGCTGCGCCAGGCCGGCGATGCGCTGGCGCCGCTGCAACAGGCGGACGCGTACTGGCGCGAGTTCGACGCCGACAGCCGTTGGGCCGGTGAGGCTGCCTATTGGTACGCGCGCGGCCTGACTGCTGTCGGTCGCGGCGCCGAAGCGCGGACGCACTACACCCGCGCCGCGCGGCTACTGGCCCGGTCGGCGTTCCCCGGTGACGCGCAACTGGCGCAGCAGGCGGCGGCGTCCGCGGCGCGTACCGCGCCGTAACGCTTCCGCGCTCATCGGGCGCACGAGGCACCCGGAGCCGACGACTCATCCGCGGCGGGCGCCCGCACCACGCTGGCGGGCGCGTTGTTTGTCATTGCACTGAGCCCGGCGCGCGCCGCCGAGGACTCGCCTCAGACGCGGCAGGCCGCAGACGAAGCGTACGCGACGCAACGCTTCGCCGTGGCGCTTGCCAACTACGAGCGACTCGCCGCACACGGTGACGTGCTCGCGGCCGAGCTTGCCGGCCACATGCGCTTGTTGGGGCCGTCGCTGTACGGCAAGCAGGTGCCGCGCGACCTCGGGCGCGCGAGGCAGTGGCTCGCGCAGGCGGCGCGCAGCGGCTCGGCGAGCGCGGCATTCCTGCTGCAGCGCGCGGAGTCGATCGCCGAGCGCGATGCGACCGGCTCGGCGGAAGAACCCGACGTACCCGGGCCGTATGGTTGCTGAGCGCCCGCGGGGTACTGGCGATGCTGCGTGCGCAATGCGGGCGCTGCTTACGCGGCGGCGCGACGCCCGGCTGCATGCAGTGCGAGTGCGGCCATCGGTTCGGCTGTCGAATGTTCACGCTCGGCCCATGTCCGAAACCCGCGCGAGGCTGCGTTCTTACGAACACGGCGTCGACTTGAATCCGGGCAGGCAAGCCGGCGCTGACTCGACCTGCTGCTCGCGAACACGAAGGAACGAACCATGAAATCCGTCAACACCTTGCTTCTGGCCAAGAGCGTGGCCGCCGCCGTTGCCGGCCTCGCGCTCGCAACCCCTGTCTTCAGCATCACGGCGCCCCCCAACCTGCTCGGCACGCCCGACGACGGCATGATCTGCCGCAGCGGGTACACGGGTGCGCTCAGCGGCAGCGCGTTCAAGTGCTCGAAGTCGCGAACGATCACCGTGCAACTGGAGTGCACCGACCCGAAGTTTCCCAACTATCTGATCCGCGCCAACGCGCCCGGCACGCCGCAGGGGCGCGATCTGTGCCTGCGCAACAACGTTTCGCTCGGCAGCACGGATCCCGTCGGCAATCTGGTGCAGGGCCAGGACTACGTGCTGGCCAACGTCAATCCGACGACGGTGAGCGGACGCGTATCGAACCTGGACCAGCAGGAGGCAGGCGGGCTTGGCCTCGACACGAAGGAAGTCGATACGGTCGCCGCCGATCCCGTGATTCAGCCCAACAGCGGCAGCGGCAGTAAAGACAATGCCAGTGTTCAGGTGACGCACTACACGTTCGCGATCAAAACCGGCGGCGCGCTGAGCGCGGCCAGCAGGTAGTCGCGCGATGGCGCCGTCCCGCATCGCCGCCGGCACCGCAGCGCGTCGGCGGCGATTTTCATCGTGCCGTCGAGAAGTCGACACGAGGCAATGTCCGGCGGGCGCGCCGCGTCGCGTTCTTACCTGACGAGCAGACGGACCTTCCCGCTGCTCGAGCCGCACTCAACCCACACGCTCGGAGTGACACGATGAAACCCAGCAAGCTGCTTCTCGCTTCGCTCGCCGCCTGCGGGCTTGTCGCCGCCGCGACACCCGCGTTCGCCGATACCTGCAAGGACGTCAAGTTCAAGGTGACCAACAACCACTTCGAAGGCCGCGAGATCGAGATCCGTCAGGCCAAGTACTTCAACCCGCACACCGGCAACACGCATACCGAGGACGTGAAGAACCTCGTGTGCAAGCACGGAGCCACCTGCACCACCGGCGGCGACAACCTCGCCAATGCGAAGAACGTCGACCTGAACAGCATCCAGGTCGTGTTCAAGTACCGCGAGCACGACGGCGGCTGGTCCAAGGAGTTCCAGACGCAGAAGTTCGTGCCCGCCTACCGCAAGTGCACCGAAGGCAAGACCTACGGCCCGATCGTCGTCACCGATAGCGGCGCCTGAACGCAACCCTATTTTCGCAGGAGCACACCATGAACACGATTCGCATCGCCTCGATCGCCGCCGCGGTCGCCACGTTCGCGGCTGCAGCCCCCGCCGCCGCGCAGTACAAGTGCTACGACTTCAGCGGGCTGGCGGTCGGGACGACCTACAACATCGGACAGACCGTGAACGCCAACCACGCGACGATCACGTTTCGCCCGTATCAAATGAGCGGCAACCAGGTCGGCAGCGCCGTCAACCAGGCCGAAGTGCAGCAGGCGAAGATCGCCGGCGGCGCGCCGCCGGAGATGGGCATGAAGACGCTCACCGTGCAGATCGAGCCGAACCAGCCTATCACGCGCATGCGCGTGCGCCTGGCGCAGAACATGACCCCGACCGGCGGCTTCGGCACCAGCAACTTCGAAGTCAACGGCGAAAGACACGAGGGGCCGTCGTTTGCCTCTGCGGGCGGCAAACTGCTCGGCGGCGCCAAGATCTCCGCCAGCTTCACGAATCCTGGCGGCAACTGGCATGTCGGCACGCTCGAGCTGCGCGCCAAGCCGGACGCGCCGATCAAGAGCTTCAGCATCGGCGGCCACACCTGGCGGCTCGACGACATGTGCTTCGCCAAGTAGCGGGCAGGCAGATCGGCGCAGTGCGATGAACGGGCACGACCTCATCGGCTATCTCGCGTCGGCCGCGGTGCTCGCGACGTTTTGCATGCGCGACATGGCGGCGCTGCGCGCCACCGCGATCGCGAGCAACGTCGCGTTCATCGCCTACGGCGCGCTCGCCGCGGTTCATCCGGTGCTGCTGCTGCACCTCGTGCTGCTGCCGATCAACATCCGGCGCTTGCGCGAGAGCGCCCGCGAACCATCGGCGCGAACGGATGCCGTCGTCCCCGGCAAGGACGGCCCGGGTCGGCAGCCCCGGTCGACGCAACGCGATCGGTCGACGATCAGCGACCGAGGACGCGCGCGGCCGCGCGTAGGCGCCTAGCCGGCGCACGGTCGATCAAGCCGAGCAACACGTCGTCCCAGCCGCTGTCGATCGTACGATTCAGTATCGACGGCGCGAGCGGGCGGCGCGCGAAGCATGCGGCGCTCAGGTCGGCGAGATGACCGCCGGCGCAGTAAGGATGCACGCCGGTCAGCAACCAGTAGAACGACACGCCGACCGAGTACAGGTCGGTGCCCGCGTGTGCCGGCGCGGGCCTGGCGGCGTACAGATGCTCCGGCGCGGCGAACGCGAGCGACATCCCTTTGGGCGGCGCGCCGTGGCGGGTGGCGACGCCGAAGTCACCGACCTTCAAGCGGCGGCCGGCGATCAGCATGTTTGAAGGTTTCAGATCGCAGTGCGCGACGCGCCGCGCAATCAAATACGCGCAAACCTGCAGCGCCTGCGTCAGATAGCGCGCGACATCGAGTTCGTTGGCCGCACCGATGGCGGCCGATAGCGGCTCTCCGCGCACGTGACGCAGGACGAGATAGCGGCGGCCGCTGCGTACGTCGCAGCCGCTGTCGATGGCGCGCATGAGGTGCGGGTGGCGCAGCGCGCACGTAATGCGGCATTCGTCGGCGAACGCCGCTTCGTCTTCCTCGTCGGCGGCCTGAGCCTTATCCCACTTCGACGCGGCGCACTTCAGTACGACGCGGCGACCCGCTTCGTCGCGGGCCGCGCAGACGAGCGCGTTGTCGCCGCTTGGCAGCACCTCGGTCGGCCAGTACAGCCGCCCCTTGATGCGCACCGGCGTCGGTGCGAGCGGCGCGTCGTGCTGCGCGTCCGGCCCACCGGCGAGCATGCTGAAGAATCCGCGCTACCTGGGCGCGCGCGACATCACCTCGATCCGGTCGCGCAGTGCTTCGACCAGGACCATCAGGCGTTTGGTGCTGCGCAGGACGCGCTGCGGGTCGTTGCTCGCGCGCGCGGCCGCCGCTTCGTGAAACAAGGTGTGCACGAAGGCGCTGATCTGGGCGGGGCTCTTGGTCATGATGTCGGCCTTGAATCGCAGCACGGTGGTCAGGTTGGCGATTGTGCTGACGTGCATCGTCGCGTGCGCGCTGGCGGCCAGCGTCGGAATGCGAAAGCGGGCGGATGCGGGCGCATCGGGCTCGACTTCGACGCGCGGCGAAAGAAATGTCGCCGCTGCGACCAGTCCGCTCGTGACCTTGACTGCGCGCCGCGCGCGCACCCGCTGCCGATCGTCGGATTGCATGTTCGGGTCTCCTGAAGGCGTCGCTGGATACGACGTAGGTAAGAACGCAAAGCGGCAGTCGAACGGGACACGCGCAGACCGCGCCGGCGCGTCCGACAGGCGCAGTGCGCAGCGCGGCGGCCGCCACCGGCTACGGGCGGCGCGTCAGCTGCCTGTCAGCGCGAGCGCGACGGCCGTGCCTCTTCCCGCCGCGCTGTCGAATGAGAGCTCGGCGCCGGTCCCGGCGGCGCGCCGCCGCATGTTCTTCAAACCGCGTCCGCCGGCGGTTGTTGGGCGGGCGAAGGCTGGCGCATACTGCGGTCCGGTGCGCGGCGGACGGATGCACCGCTGCGGTCGGGAGGTAGAGAGGACGCGGTGCAGATCGTTCTGCGGCGTGGAATCGCGCTGGCCGTGCTGGCGGCGCTTGCCCTCGCCGCCACAGTCGCCACGCTTCTGTTCAGCCGCGAACAAGCGCCGTCGCGGGCGATCGCGCTGGCCGCCACGCTCGACCAGGCGTTGCAGCGGGGCGCCAAGCCCGCGCAGCCGGCGCTCGCCGTGCTGCCGTTCCGGGCCCCCGCGGGCGACGCCGAGCTGAACGAGATCGGCGCGGCCCTGTGCGACGCGTTGCTGGAGCGGCTATCGCGCAGCCGCGATCTGGCGGCGACGACGTGCAATGCGTCGCGCATCGCCGTGCAGGTCGGCATGGATCGCGTCCAGATCGCGCGACTGCTCGGTGTGGAACGCCTCGTCGAGGGTTCGCTCGATCGCGCCGGCGCGGGCAACTACCGGCTACGCGCTGAACTGCTGGAGGCGCGCAGCGGCCGCGTGGTAGTGCGGGTCGACGAGATCTTCGACGAGTCGCGGCTGCGCGAGCTGCCGGGCTGGCTCGTAGACCGCCTCGTGGCGGCGCAAGCAGTCATCGCCGTCAGCGGCGTGCCGGAGCCGCCCGACGGCCGCGCGTTCCGCCTGTATCTGCAATCGCTGACGCTGTCGCGCCGGGGCGGTGCGGTTAACCTGCGCGCGGCGCGTGCGCTGCTCGATGAGTCGCTGTCGCTGGCGCCCGACTACCCGCCCGCGGTGCTGGCGCGCGTGGCGCTGGCGAGCCAGCTCGCCGGGCTGGGCATCGGCACCGGCGCCGAAGTCGACGCGCTCGTCAAGCAGGCGGCGGCGCATCTCGCGCGAGTCGACCCGCACGGTCCACAGGCGCTGACGCTGGCCGCGACGGCCGCGCTCGGCGCGCGGCGCTGGAGCGAAGCGTTCGACAACATTGGCGCCGCGGCGGCCGGCGCCCCGCATCACGCGCCGACGCTGCACACGCAGGCCGGCCTGCTGATGATCATGGGTTACCTCGAGCAGGCGCGTGCGGCGGCGCTGCGGGCGGCGTTGCTTGAGCCGCTGGTCGCGTCGACGCACGAGCGGCTGGCGCGCGCGCACGGTCTGCTCGCCGACGACGCGCGGATGGTCGAAAGCGCGGAGCTGGCGCGCGACCTCGGTTTTCACGATCTGGTCGCGGCGTTCTTCGGTCTGGCGGCGCTGCGGCGCGGCGACACGGCTGCGGCGATCCGCGAATACGAGACGGCGCTCAAACGCGCCGGCGCGCCGGCCGACTGGATCGCGCCGATGATCCGCGCCGCCGCCGACCCTGCCCAGCGCGCCGCGGCGCTGGCGGCGTTCGAAGCCGTTCCCGCGGCTACCCGCGCGCGCCTGAACGAGCTGTTTCTCGCGTACGCGATCGCCGGCGACCCGCAACGGGCACTGCGAGCGCTCGAGCGGATGTCGCAGCAGACGGTGACGATGTGGGCGACCGACATCTGGGCGCCCGAGATGGCGTCCGTGCGCCGCCTGCCGGCGTTCGCCGACTACCTGGAAGCGATGGGACTGCCGGCGCTGTGGGACCGCCACGGCGCGCCCGACCTGTGCAGCCGGCAGCCCGACGGGCGCTACCGCTGCCGCTAAGGGGCAGCGAATCAGGCGCCCGGCAGCTCGACCGTGACCGCCGTTCCCCGTCCCGGCGCGCTGTCGATCACAAGCTCGGCGCCGAGCTCGGCGGCGCGCCGCTGCAGGTTTTTCAGCCCTCGCCCGCTGCCGGCGTTGCGCGCATCGAAGCCGATGCCGTCGTCTCGCACCTCGATCGCGACACGCCCCTCTTGCGCGCGCGCGCCGATCGCAAGCGTGCGCGCCCGGCCGTGACGCAGCGCGTTGGTCACCGCCTCCTGCAGCATGCGCAGCACGTGCAGCACGCGCGCCGGGGTCAGCCCGGGCACCGCGGGCAGCGGCTGGACGTCCCAGCGCAGTTCGACGTTGGCGCGCTGCAGCCGCGGCACGAGCCGATCGCGGAACATCGCCAGCACGGCGTTCAGATCGTCGTCGACGGGATCCAGCGAGTCGATCATCAGCCGCACGTCGTCCAGCGCCTCGCGCACGAGGACCGCCAGTTCGCCCGGCCGGCGGCGGTCGGCTTCGATCATTGCCAGCAG
>CAZIJU010000066.1:0-16441 GCA_964539745.1 uncultured Burkholderiaceae bacterium
AGCTCGCACGCGGCCGCCGTGCCGCTCGGCACCGCGCCGTCGAACGGATCGCGCGCGCGCAGCGGCAGCGCGCCGGGCTCGTTGTCGTAGAAGCCTTCGTTCGGATCGAAGAAGCGCTCGATCATCCGCTCGGCCAGCGCGTGCGCCGACTGCAACCAGTGCGGCTCGCCACTGGCCGCGTGCAGTTCGACCAGGCCGAGCGCGACCTGCGCGTGGTCGGCGAGATACGTTTCCGTGCGTAGACGCCCCGCCCGATACGCGTGGCACAGGCGTCCGTCGCGCGTCATCACGTCGAGCAGGAAGCGCGCCAGTGCGCGCGCGGCGTCGACGAGGTCCGGCCGACCGAGCAGGCGGCCCGCCTCCGCGAGCGCACGCAGCGCCATGCCGTTGGCGTCGGCGAGCACCTTGTCGTCGGTGAGCGGTCGGACGCGCCGCTCGCGCGCCGCGTAGAGCCGATCGCGCACCGAGCGCTCCCAGCGGGCGAAGTCTTCCGGCGAAAGCGTGAGCAAAGCGCGCACGGACTCCGGATCGCGCCGTTCGAGCACGTTCGCGCCGTGCTCCCAGTTGCCTTGCGGCTCGACGCCATAAAGCCGCGCGGCGGCGTCGGCGTCGGCGCCGAGCACGGCGCGGAATTCGTCGAGCGTCCACACGTAGAACTTTCCTTCGGCGCCTTCGGAGTCCGCGTCCTGCGCGGAGCCGAACGCGGCCGGGGCATCGCGCGGATGCATCTCGCGCGCCAGCCACGCGAGCGTGTCCTCGGCGACGAAACGCAGCCGCGCGTCGCCGGTCAGCCGGTACGCGCCGGCGTAGACGCGGACGAGTTGCGCGTTGTCGTACAGCATCTTCTCGAAGTGCGGCACGTGCCAGCGTGCGTCGGTCGAATAGCGCGCGAACCCGCCGCCGACGTGGTCGTAGATGCCGCCGGCGGCCATGCCGGCCAAGGTGGCGACGAGCATCGCGCGGGCGCGTTCGTCGCCGGTGGCGGCGAGCGCCAACAGGTACTGCAGCAGCGGCGCCTGCGGGAACTTGGGCGCATCGCCGAAGCCGCCATGCGCGGCATCGAAGCGGCGTGCGAGCTGCGCTACCGCCTGCGCGTGCAGGTCGTCGCCCGCGGCCTGCGGCGGCAGCGACGTGCCTGCGCGCAGATGGGCGGCCAGCGCCTGCGCCTGTTGCTCGATCTCGGCGCGTCGCGTGGCCCATGCGTCGCGCACCGCGCGCAGCACGTCGGCGAACGCGGGCAGGCCGTGCCGCGGCTGCGGCGGAAAGTAGGTGCCGCCGTAAAACGGCTTCAAGTCCGGCGTCAGGAACATGTTCATCGGCCAGCCGCCGTGGTGCGACATCGCCTGCAGCGCGCTCATGTAGACGTGGTCGACGTCGGGCAGCTCCTCGCGGTCGACCTTGACCGGGACGAAGGCTTCGTTCAGAAGCCGCGCGATCGCCTCGTCCTCGAAGCTTTCGCGCTCCATCACGTGGCACCAGTGGCAGGTCGCGTAGCCGACCGACAGGAAGATCGGCTTGTCTTCCGCGCGCGCCTTGGCGAACGCTTCTTCGCCCCACGGATACCAGTCGACCGGGTTGTGCGCGTGCTGCAGCAGATACGGGCTCGTCTCGCGCGCGAGGCGGTTGGTGGGGCGGGGCGAGTCGGACATGCGCGCTCCTCGGTTGCCCGCATCTTCCCACCGCCTCGATGCGCGCGTATCAAACCCCCCTTTTGCAAAAGGGGGCAGGGGGGATTTCTCGGTGTCGCGCTGGGCGGCGTTCTGAAATCCCCCTCGGTCCCCTTTTGAAAAAGCGGGAAGAAGTCAGGCACACGCGCGGTGTGCGGGTCGGGGTTCCCCCTTGGTCACCCTTCGAACAAGGAGGGACGAAGACGGGCGCAGCTTCGACGCGTATCGAATCAGCCGCCCAGCCACTTCTTCCGCGCAAGCTGCGCCGACCGGCCCGCTTTCGGATCGACCGTCAGCACGAACCGGGGCGGCGGCTGCCTGGCGAGCTGGACCTCGAAACGCATCAGCTCGTCGCGGCGAAAGGCGTGCACCTCGACCGCGTCGCCCGGGTTATGGCGCGACAGCAGCGCATCGAGGTTCGACGCCGTCACCCGCAGACCGTCGAGCGCGATCAAGGTGTCGCCGGCGGCGAGCCCCGCGGACTGCGCGGGCGTTGCGTCGAATACATTCGCGATCCGGCAGTCGCCGTTGGCGTTCGCGGTCTTGACGCCGAGCAGCGCGAAATGCGGCGCATCGACCGCGGCGCGCTTTTCGACGCGCACGCCGAAGGGCGCAAGCAGCGTGGTTAAGTCCGGGTCCCGCGTGCCCTCGGTCCATTCGCGAAAGTGGCGCGCGAGCGCAAGACCGGTCGCCTCCTCCGCGGCCGCGGCGACTTCGCCTTCCTCGACACCAGCGTACGCGGCGCCGGCGTTGCGGTAGCGCTTCCACAGCAGCCGCATCACGTCGTCCAGCGAACGGTCGCCGCCGGTGGCGTGGCGGATCGTCAGGTCGAGCGCGGCGGCGACCAGCGCGCCCTTCTGGTAGTAGCTGACGACGCTGTTGGGCGCGTTCTCGTCCTGCCGGTAGTACTTGATCCACGCGTCGAAGGAGCTTTCGGCCAACGACTGCTTCAGGCGGCCCGTTCGCTGCAGCACCGTCGTCATCGTCTTGGCGAGCGCGTCCAGGTACTGCGTTTCGCTGATCAGCCCGGCGCGGGCGACCAGCAGGTCGTCGTAGTAGGAAGTGAAGCCTTCCACCGCCCACAGCAGCCGCGTGTAGTTCTCCTGTGCGAGATCGTAGGGAACGAACGCCGCCGGGCGGATCCGCTTGGCGTTCCACGCGTGAAAGTACTCGTGGCTCGCCAACCCGAGAAAGCTGCGGTAGCCCTCGGTCGAATCCTTCATCCCGACGAACGGCAGATCGTCGCGCTTGCAGACGAGCGCGGTCGAGTTGCGGTGCTCGAGCCCGCCGTGGCCTTCGCCGAGCGCCGTCGCGAGGAACGTGTACCGCGCAAACGGCGCCTGCTTCGAGCGCGGCTCGAACAGCGCGATGTGCTGCGCGCACAGTCTGGCCAGATCGTCGGTCAGACGCTTGACGTCGAGCTTGGGCACGCGGCCGGTGAGCGCGATTTCGTGCGGCACCTCGTGCACGTCGAACTCGCCGCGCACGAAGGTGCCCATCTCGACCGGGCAGTCGATCAGCTCGTCATAGCCGGCCGCGATGTAGGTGCCGAAGTGGCCGTAGCGCGTTCCGCGCGCCGGCGCAAGCCCCGTCGCGACCTTCCAGTCGGCATAGCGCCTGCCTTCCGGCGGCAGAAGATCGACGAGGCAGTTTTCCTGCGCGTGCCCGAGCGGCAGCAGGAAGACGCTGGTGCCGTTGAAGAACGCGTGCGTCTCGTCCAGGTGTGCACCGCGCACCGACAGATCCCAGGCGTAGACCTCGTACGCCAGCGTCAGCGGTTCGCGCACAGTTGCGGCGCGCCACGTGTGCTTGTCCAGCTTGTCGAGGTCGACCTGCGCGTCGCCCGCCAGCGCGGTGATGCGCACGATGTGTCGCGCGAACTCGCGGATCATGTAGCTGCCGGGAATCCATGCCGGCAGCATGAAACGCTGTCCCGCCGGGTCGGGGCGTTCGACCGTGACGGTGACGTGAAACAGGTGCGCAGCCGGGTTCGCCGGCCGGATTGCATAGTGAATGGTCATCGCGCGGCCACCAACGAGGTGGCCGCGAGTTTAGTGGCAGACGGCCGCTGTATCGTCGTTCATGTGGTCAGATAAGCCTCGACCGTCGCGTGGCGGGCGACCGTGTCCTCGTTGAACACGCTGGCGCGCAGATACGGACCCATCACCGGCACGCGCAGGATGTGCGTCAGGTCGACGCCGCCGATGTGCGGCAGGCCGCCGGTGCTGGTGAGGTCGCTGGTTTCGACGCGGATCAGCTTGTGCGAACCCGCGCCGGGATCGTAGAAGGCGTCGAAGTTGAAGAAATAGCGCGCCTCGCCGACCACGCCGACGCCGTAGACGAACGGATGCAGCGAAAAGCTGATCTCCAGCGTGAAGCCGCGCTGGTTGGTGCTGTTCAGCGCGTCCGAGATCACGTAGGCGTTGACCCAGCGGTAGCCGTCGACGTTGATCATCTGGTAGCCGATGCCCGTATGGCCCTGGATCTGGCTGCGCGGCAGCAGCGTCATCGTCTTCGTGCACGGGCGGTCGCAGCCGCGGAGAAAGCGGGGCGCCTTGGCGAGCGCCGCGACGGTGCGCTTGTCCGGTTCCAGCACGTGATACGTCCAGTCGGGTCGCGCGGGATGAACGGCCTTGGTCAGCTTGACCGCCGCGGGGGGAATCCTCTTCGCCATCTGGCTCTCCTGGTCGTCGACGCGCGGTGGCACGTGCCGCCGCGCTGCAGTCAGCCTAGGCGGCGCAGCGCGCGATGCAAGGCGAATATTCGCGTCGTCCGACGCGCGGATCAGCGCCGCAGCACGGCGAGCACGTCGGAGTGGAACTCGCGCCGGTACAGCACGAAGACGATGCCGGCCGTGCCGATCGCGAACGCGAGCGGCGAGACGAACCACAGCAGCGCGGCGAAGGCCATGTAGTACGCGCGCAGGCCGTCGTTGAAGGTTTCCGCGGCGAGCCCGACGACCCGGCCGGCGCGGTCGGCGAAATCCTCGCGCCTGGCTTCGCCGCGCTCGAAGACCGCGCGGTCCGGCATCGATGCGATCAGCAGCGCGCCGAACGTGTACTGCCGCATCGACCAGGTGAAGCGGAAGAACGCATAGACGAAGATGCCGGTGAGCAGCAGCAGCTTCAGCTCGAGCACCACCAGCGGCGTGCGCGCGACGAACGGGATGTCGCGAACCAGTTCGGTCGCCCGCTCGGACGTTCCGATCACCGCGAGCAGACCGCCGATGATCAGGATCGTCGTCGACGCGAAGAACGACGGGCTGGTCGACAGGTTCTGCACGACCACGCCGTCGATCACGCGGTTTTCGCGGTGCGTGGTCTGCAGCATCCACAGCCGCCGGTAGCGGTTGGTCGTCGCCAGCAGCGAGCCGACGGTTTCGGCGCGGCGCTTCGCGAACCACGCGTAACCGACCCATGCCGCGAAGAACCACGCGAGCGCCAGCCAGTCCGCAAGCGGCAGCAGCCGTAGCAGGTCGAAGAGCTTCATTTTCGCCGCGATCATCCACCGGAGCCGGCACGCGGACAAGTGTGCACAGCGCCGGCCGGCGCGCTTGCTACGATCGACGCATGTCGAGGTTCGTGGATCGGTTGCGCGCGTTGACCGCGCGGCACATCTATGGCGCGGTCGTCGCCGTGGTGGTCGCACTGCTGGCGGCTGCGTTGTACTACCAGCATGTCGAAGGGCTCGAGCCCTGCCCGTTGTGCATCCTGCAGCGTTACGCGTTCGTCGCGGTCGGCGGCGCGGCGCTGCTCGCTGCGCTGGCGGGCGGCGGGCGCTGGCGGGCCGTTGCCGGCGCCGGCGCGCTCGTTTTCGCGCTGGCCGGCGCGGGGACCGCGACGCGCCACGTCTGGATCCAGCTTCACCCGGAAAGCCTCGCGTGCGGGCCGGGCCTGGCGACGATGATCGAGAACTTTCCCCTGTACGAGGTGCTGCCGAAGGTCTTTCGCGGCAGCGGCGACTGCGGCGCGATCGACTGGAGTTTCCTCGGGCTGACGATGCCCGCGTGGGCGCTGGTGTGGTTCGTGCTGCTCGCCGCGGCGCTCGCCGCGGCGCTCGTGCGCCGCTGAGACGTTCAGGGCAGACCGAGTTCCTCGCGGATCGCGGCCGACATCTTTGCGGCGAGCTTGGCGTAGCCGCGCCGGCTCGGGTGAATCTCGTTATCCCATTCGCCCGAAGAACCGGTGGCGCCGGGCGCGGCGCGCTGGATCGTGCCGAGCGTGTTGACGACATGAAAGTCGACCAGATCGAGCCCGCGCAGCAGCCGCGCCATGTGCTCGATCAGGTAGTCCGAGATCGGGACCCACAGGTGTTGCGGAACGCCGGCCGCAACGAGCGTCGGCTGCATCCACGCCGAACCCACACGCACGCCGAAGATGCGGGCCGGCGCGTCGTTCGGCGTCGGGTAATCGTACGTGTGCGTGAAGATCGGCGCGTCGCGGTTCGGCCCGCCGTCTTCGCGGATGAACCGGACGATGCCCGTCAGGCTATCGGCAAGGAAAGCATCGAAGCGCGCGAGCGCATCGGCGTCGATCAGCGCCGCCGGCTCGGCGGGGTCGGCTTCCGCATAGTCGACCCCGCGCGCCAGCAGATGCGGAAACGCTGCGATCAGGTCGTTGCCGCCGGCCGACAGCAGGATGCCCTGATACGGATACGCGTCGCGGTCGGCCAGATGCGCGGACAGTTCGGACGCCCAGATGTCGATGCGCTTGCCGCCGCTGGCGGGCAGCGCCTTGCGCATGTCGTCGGCGGTGTCGCCAGGGTAGGCGAGATTGACGACGGCGCCGAAGGTTTGGAATTCGAGCGGATCGATCATGTTGTACGCGGGGATCCCGCCGAGCGAAAACCAGGAATCGCCTTCGGCGAGCAGTGCGGGGTAGAACTCGGTCAGGACGACTTCGTTGCGTTCCAGCTCGTGCGGCTTGATGACGCGGACTTTCGGCATGCACTGACTCCTTCGCTGAGGCGATCGCCATGGGGCGCCCGCGCGCGGCGCGGGCACATCAAGCATAGGCCAGTCGTTCGCGCGGTCGTGCCTCGTCGTTCGAAGTCGCGCCGGATGTCAAGGCGACCGCAGATCGGAGGGCGAATCGATGTCCAGCAGCGCGCCGCGATCGTCGACCGCGACGCGAAACGGCGGATGTGCGGCGAGCACGCTGCGCGCGCCGGCGTCCCCGGTCAGTCGCGCGAGTTCTACGAAGCAGGCACGGGAGAAACCGACCGGATGGCCACGGCGATCGCCGACGAAGGCTGCGGCCGCTACGCATCCGGCGCGCAGCGCCTGCGCCACCGCCGCGATCGTCGCCGGCGCGATCGCCGGCATGTCCGCCAGTGCGATCAGCCACCCCGCTGCGTGGCTCGTCGCGCGAACGCCGCAGGCGAGCGAGGCGCCCATGCCTTCGCGCGCGCTTTCGCAGACGACGAGCCGGCAGCCGGCGTCCGCGAGCGCGGCGTGCAGCGCGCGCTGCGGTTCGTCGTCGATCGGCCGCACGACGGCCACGAGCTCGTCGACCGCGCCTGTCAGATTCAGCGCCGCGGCGACCGCGAGCGGCCGGCCTGCATGCGCGCCGGCCGGCGCGGGCTCGAGCAGCTTCAGCCGCGCGCCGGTCGGATCGAAGCGCGTGCCGATGCCCGCGGCGAGCAGCAGGCCGACGATGGTCCTCATGCTTCGCCGGACGACCGCGCGATGCGCGGGTGGCGCGGATGCGCGGATCCGTGCGGCAGGGGCAACGGGCAGCGCCCGATGCGGTGCTGCGCGACGAAGCGCGGGATGCCGCGATCGCTCCGCCGGCGCCTGCCCCTTGCGCCGTCTTCGAACGGCCGCGCGTGGCGGTTGCGCACGGTGCCCACGCGGCGGCGGCAGCCGTCGAGCCGCATTACGCGCCCCGTCGCAGCCGCGCGACCACCCAGACGACGACACCCGCGAGCATCACGTAGAGCGCGATCTGGATCGCCCGGTTCTGCAGCGTGAACTCGAGGCTCTTGTACAACAGGAAGGCGCAGGTCGCGACGAACACCATCGGCAGCACCGGGTACATCGGCACGCGGAACGGCCGCGCGACGTGCGCATAGCGGAAGCGCAGCACGAACAGCGCGATGCCGGTCAGCAGGAAGAAGAACCAGAACACCGGTGCGGTGAAGTCGACCATGAACTTGACGCCGCTCTGGTTGACCGCGGCGAACGCGACCAGCGCCAGCGACAGCGCACCGGTGACGACGAACGCGACGACCGGCGCATCGCGGCCGCCATGCCAGCGCCCCATGAAGCCGAACAGCGGCCAGTCGCGACCCACCGAATAGTTGGTGCGCGCGGCGACCAGCATCGTCGCGTTGATCGAGGTCAGCGCGGCGAGCGAAACGAGCGCGCCGATCAGCTTTTCGCCGAAGGCACCCAGCGACTTCTGTGCGACGTCGGCGGCGACCTGCTTGCTGGCCTTCAAGCCGTCGAAGCCGAGGCCGACCAGCACCGCGGCAACGAACAGCACGTAGACGACCGTCACGAGCCCAAGCGCCAGCACCAGCGCCTTGACGATCGCGCGGTTTCCGCCGCGCACCTCGGCGGAGATGTAGGCCGCCTCGTTCCAGCCGCCGAAGGTGAACAGCACGAACAGCAGCGCGGTGCCGAACAGCGCCGGCATCCCGCTCGACACGGGCGGGGGCGGCGCCGCGGTTGGCGCCGGGCTGGCGAATCCCGAGACGACCACCAGCAGGATGCCGAGCACGAGCAGCGCCGACATGACGTTCTGCGTGCGCGCCGACTCGCGCAGTCCGGCGATGTTGACGGCAGTCAGCACGACGACGACCAGTGCCGCATAAATGGCCGAGGAGTGCGCACCGAGCGATACGACCCGAGAGGCGTAGTCACCGAAGACGAACGCGAGCAGCGCGATCGAGCCGCTGGTGATCACCGTCACGCGCGCCCACGCGAAGAAGAAGGCCAGGTCCTTGCCGTAGGCGCGCGTCAGAAAGTGGTAGTCGCCGCCGGCGTTCGGAAACGCGGTCGCCAGCTCCGCGTAGCACAGCGCGCCGGCGAGCGCGAGCGCCGCACCCGCAAGCCACGCGCCGAACATCCATTCGACTGAGCCGGTCATACCGGCCACCAGCGGCGGAAACGAGAAGATGCCGCCGCCGATGATGATGCCGGTGATGATCATCACGGCGTCGAACACCGACAGTGCGGGGCGCGGCGCGGCGGCGACGGGCGCAGCGGCCGCGGGTGCGGCC
Organism: uncultured Burkholderiaceae bacterium; assembly: GCA_964539745.1. Taxonomy (GTDB): domain Bacteria; phylum Pseudomonadota; class Gammaproteobacteria; order Burkholderiales; family Burkholderiaceae_F; genus DSNY01. The sequence goes on from CAZIJU010000066.1 coordinate 8,892, forward strand.
GAACCGGTGGTGGCGCTCATGGGCGGGCTCCGATGAAAAAGCCCCGCGTCGCGGGGCTCGTCGTTGAACTCGAACGGGCTGCGCGCGCTCAGCGCCGCGTGCCGCTGACCTTGACCTCTGCCCCGCCGGCGGCGCGCAGCGTGCCGTTGATCTCGTTGCCGCGGACCGTGCCGGTCAGCGTGCGCGTCACACCCTTGTCGTCGTTGAACGCGAAGCGGATCTCGTCGCCGCGCAGCGTGGCGCCGACCAGCGGCTGCTTTTTGCCGCCTACGGTCACGTCGCCGCTGATCTTCTGGTACTTCTGCGTCAGCGCGACGGCGAACTGCTGACCGCTCGCGTCGCGGAAGCTCCAGTTGCCTTCGACCTTCGCCGGGACGATCCACAGGTACGCGGTGCGGTAGTCGATCTCGGCAGTTTCGTCGGCTTCCCAGTCGCCCATCGTGAACTGGTGCGACGTGACGCGCGTGCCGGGCCGCATGTTGAGGATCGTCGGACGAAGCTTCAGGTTCAGCTCGGGCAGCAGATACATCGTGACGACGGTGGCCCGGCTGAAGTCCTCCTTGAAGATGTCGCCGTGGATGATCTTGACCTTGCCTGTCAGCCCCTCGGCCTCGACGTAGCACTGCGCAAGCTTGACCATGTCGGGGTTGTATTCGATCCCGACGGCGGTGGCGCCGAGCTTGCCCGCGGCGATCGCGATCTTGCCGTCGCCCGCGCCGAGGTCGTAGACGATGTCCTTCGGCGTGACCTTGGCCATCGCCAGCATGCGCTGTACGAGTTCATCGGGTGTGGGCACCCAGACGACGTCCTTGCCGGGTTGACCCACCGAAGGTTTGTAGACGCGATCGCACTCCTTGCGATCCTTGGCGACAGCGGAGCCGGCCGCGATCAACAGGCCGGCGATGGCGACGGTGGTGGCACGTAGCAGCAAGCGTGGTCTCATTCTTCCGACTCCGTTTCGTTCGTTGGGGGCCCGTGTGCGCAGGTTTCGCTGTTGCGAAGCGATTCTGCCGCAATTCGTACGCCGACCCTCAGGCCGAAGCGACGCCCTTCGTGTCGTCCGCACCGGGCGGCGGCACCGGTCGCGTCCGCCTCATGCCGAAGCCAAGTCGAACGGCAGCCGGCGCAGCCGATTGCCCGTGAGCTGGAATACGGCATTGGCGACGACCGGCGCCACGCCGCTTGCGGCGTCCACACCTTGCGGCGCCGCCGAACGCGCCGGCCTCATGCCGAAGCCAAGTCGAACGGCAGCCGGCGCAGCCGTTTGCCCGTGAGCTGGAACACGGCATTCGCGACGGCCGGCGCGATCGGTGGGGTGCCGGGCTCGCCCACGCCGGTCGGCGCCGCGTGGCTCGGCACGATGTGCACGGAGACCTCGGGCATCTCGTCGATTCGCAACACCGCATAGTCGTGGAAGTTGCTTTGCTCGACGGCGCCGTTGTTCAGCGTGATCTTCCCGTACAGCGCGGCCGACAACCCGAACACCATCGCCGACTGCACCTGGGCCTCGACGCCGAGCGGGTTGACCGCGGTGCCGCAGTCGATCGCCGAGGTCACCCGATGCACGCGGATCGCGTTGTTCTCGATCGACACTTCAGCGACATGCGCACACACCGAGCCGAAGCTCTCGTGCACCGCCACGCCGCGCGCGCGTCCTTTCGCGACCGGCCTGCCCCAGCCGGACTTTTCGCGAACGAGATTGAGCACCGCGCGGTGCCGAGCGTGCTTGGCGTCGAGCAGCGACAACCGATAGGCGATCGGGTCCTGCTTGGCTGCCGCCGCCAGTTCGTCGATCAGCGTTTCCATCACGTACGCGGTGTGCGTGTGGCCGACCGAACGCCACCACAGCACCGGCACGTTGACGTCCGGATGGTGCACGGAAACGCGCATGTTCGGCAGCTTGTACGGCGTGTCGACCACGCCTTCGGTCATCGTGTGATCGACGCCGTCCTTGATCAGGAACTTGGCGAACGCGGTGCCCTTGACGATCGACTGGCCGACGATCGTGTGCTGCCACGCGATCGGGCCTCCCTTGGCGTCGAGGCCGATCGCGACGCGGTGCACGTGCAGCGGCCGGTAGTAGCCGCCGCGCATGTCGTCCTCGCGCGACCAGATCACCTTCACCGGGACATCGAGCCCCGCGGTTTTCATCCCCTTCGCCACGTGCACCGCTTCGACGAGATAGTCCGACACCGGATTCGCGCGCCGGCCGAAGCCGCCGCCGGCGAAGGTCGTCACGAGATTGACCTGTTCGGGCTGCAGTCCGGCCGCTTGCGCGATGCGGATCTGGTCGACCGTCTGGAACTGCGAGCCGCACCACACGTCGCAGCGATCCGCTTTCAGGTCGATCACTGCATTCAGCGGCTCCATCGCCGCGTGCGCGAGATAAGGAAACTCGAACTCGGCCTCGATGCGCCGCGCGGCGCCGTCGATCGCGTCGGGCGACCCGTCGGCGCGCGCCGGCAATCCCGGCTGCGCGGCGAGCGCCTTGTACTGCGCGAGCTGCTCGCTCGTCGTCGGGCCGGCCGGCAGATCCCATTCGATCTTCAGACCGTCGCGCACCGTCTTCGCCGGCCAGTAGCCGTCGGCGACGACCGCCACGCCGCTGCCGCCGCGATCGACCGGGATCACGAACATGGCCTTGAAGCCCTTGACCGTGATCTTGGTCGGATCGAGGTCGGCCTGCTTGACCTTGCCGCCGAACACCGGCGGCCGCGCGACGACCGCGACCAGCATGCCGGGCAACGTCTTGTCGATCGCGAACTGCGCGCTGCCGTCGACTTTCTCGCGCGCATCGATGCGGCGCGTCGGCTTGCCGATCAGGCGGAAGTCGCGCGGGTCGGCCTTGATGCCGATCTTCGCCGGCACTTCGAGCTTCATCGCTTCTTCCGCGAGCGCGCCGTAGTTGATCCGGCGTTTCTGACCGCCGATTTCGATGACCACGCCGTCGCGCGTGTCCAGGCGCGCCTTGTCGGCCTTCCAGCGCTGCGCGGCAGCCGTGAGGAGCATGTCGCGCGCCGCGGCGCCGATCAAGCGGAACTGCTGCCAGCTCGACGCGACCGACTGCGAGCCGCCGGTCATCTGGATGCCGAAGCCCGGATGCGCGTAGACCTGCGCGGCCGGCGCGTGCTCGGCGCGCACTTTCTTCCAGTCGCAGTCGAGTTCCTCGGCGATCAGCATCGGCAGCGACGTGAACACGCCCTGCCCGAATTCGAGCTTGTTGACGAGGATCGTGACGCTGTCGTCGGTGCCGATGCGGATGAATGCGGCCGGCGGGTAGACGAATTTCCTGCCTGGCTCCTGCGCCTGCGCGATGCGGCCGCCGAGCAGCGCGCCGGCAGGCAGGCCAATGGCGAGCATCAGCCCGCCGCCGGCGGCACCGGTGGCCTTCAGGAAATCGCGGCGCGCAAGCTTGATCGGCTGCGTCGTCGACAATTGCGCGAGAACGTTGGCGGCGTCGGCTTCGAAGAGTCGGTTCATCGCATCCCCCTCAGCCGAGCGCCTTCGCGGCGTCCTTGACCGCTGCGCGGATGCGCGCGTAGGTGCCGCAGCGGCAGACGTTGCCGGCGAGCGCTTCGTCGATGTCGCGGTCGGAGGGGTTGCGCTTGGCCTTCAGCAGCGCGGTTGCCGCCATCACCTGGCCCGACTGGCAGTAGCCGCACTGGACCACGTCGTTGCGCACCCAGGCGTCCTGCACGGCGCGGCCGACGCGGTCGGACGCCATCGCTTCGATCGTGACCACGTGCGCGCCGGCAGCGACCGACAAGGGTGTGTTGCAGCTTCGCACCGGCTGGCCGTTCAGGTGCACGGTGCACGCGCCGCAGACCGCAATGCCGCAGCCGAACTTCGTGCCGGTCAGCCCGAGGTGTTCGCGCAGCACCCACAGCAGCGGCGTGGCGGGATCGGCGTCGACCGAAACGCCGCGTCCGTTGACGTTCAACTGGATCATCGAGTGACTTCCGTCGAAGTAGTTTCATGCGGCTGCGCCGGGGCTGCCGCGGCGAGGGCCGCTACGTTAGCAGCACGGCCCGACGGTGCCATGACGTATTCTGGCGGCGCTCGCGCGCGGAACCGATGCGCGGGCGTCGCGGTCGCCGCGGCAATCGACGCGCCGGCTCAACCTTCGTCGACGACGGTGGCGAAGTCAGCGGGCATCACGATTTCGAGCATCTCCAGGTCGTCGGAGTGACCCAGCTCCTTGTGGCGGATGCCGGGCGGCTGATGCACGCACGAGCCGGCGGTGAGAAGTACTTCGCCAGCGCCTTCGTACTCGAACCTGATCCAGCCGCGCAGCACGTAAACGAGCTGGAACTCGACCTCGTGGTGATGCCGCTGATGCTGCGCGGGGACGCCCGGCAGCGCGCGGATCACATGCGCGACGACCTTGCCGTCGGTCGCAGCGCGGATGCCAAGATCGCGGTACTCGAAGAACGGGCGCAGGCCGTCGTGCGTGAACGCGCTGTCGTGGGCGTGGCTGACCGAGAGCTTCATCGCGCGACCTCAGCGGTTGACGTCGACGACGACACGGCCGCGCACCTTGCCGGCGAGTAGGTCGCGCGCGACGTCGAACACCTCGCCCAGTGCGACAACGCGTGTCATCGCGTCGAGTTTGGCGCGGTCGAGCGACTGCGCGAGCAACTGCCACGCCGCTTCACGCCGCGGACGCGGCACCGTCACGCTGTTGATCCCCAGCAATGAAACACCGCGCAGGATGAACGGCGCGACCGTGGCCGGAAAGTCCATGCCCTGCGCCAGTCCGCAGGCCGCGACCGCGCCTTCGGCACGTGTCTGCGCGCAGGCGTTGGCGAGCGTGTGACTGCCGACCGAATCGACGACCGCCGCCCATCGCTCCTTCTGCAGCGGCTTGCCGGGTGCGGACAGCTCGGCGCGGTCGATGACTTCGGTGGCACCGAGCGACTTCAGATACTCGGTTTCTGCGAGCTTTCCGGTCGAAGCGACGACGCGATAGCCGCGCGCGGCCAGCAGCGCCACGGCGATCGAGCCGACGCCGCCGGTCGCGCCGGTGACGAGCACGTCGCCCTGCTCGCGCGTCAGACCGTGGCGTTCGAGTGCCATCACGCACAGCGCAGCGGTAAAGCCCGCCGTGCCGATCGCCATGGCCTGCCTGGTTCCGAACGGCGCGGGCGGCGCCACCAGCCAATCGCCCTTGAACCTCGCCTTCTGCGCGAGGCCGCCCCAATGCGACTCGCCCACGCCCCAGCCCGTGAGGACCACCTTTTCGCCCGGCTTCCACAGCGGGTGGCTGCTCGCGACGACCGTCCCGGCGGCGTCGATGCCGGCGACCATCGGCCACTTGCGAACGATCGGCGACTTGTCGGTCAGCGCGAGCGCATCCTTGTAGTTGATCGTGGAGTACTCGACCGCGACGGCCACGTCGGCGCCGGGGGTGGCCGCCTCGAGCGCGGCATCGTCGAGTTCGGCGACGCACGCCGCGAACCGGTCGTTGTCGCGGGTCAGGTAGATCGCTTTGAACATGGTCGGTCCTTCCATCACAGGGTTGAAGCGAGCGCGATCGCCAGGGCAATCGTCGCACCGATCGTCAGCCGCGTGCGCAGCGCGGGATACCACGCCGGCACCGCGCCGTAGACGCGCAGCAGCGCACCGTCCACGAGCCGGCAGATCGCAAGGTCGCCGATCAGAAACGCGTACACGAGCCCGGTGTGCATGCCGGCGATGGCCAGCAGCAGTGCGAGCCAGGCCAGCGCCGCCGGCGCCACACCCCAACCGAACGCGCTGCGGGCGTGCGCTTTGTCGAGCGCCGGCGTGGCGAGCGCCAGCCCCCAATGCACCGCGCCAAGGAACGTCACGATCACCGCGGCGTAGCCGACCAGCGCCTGCTCGACGAACTTCTCGTACGGCGCGCCGAACGGCGCCCAGTTCGCCGCGGCGAGCGCGAAGAACGGCATCAGCCCGAAGTTGCCCAGCAGCGTGGCGATCCGCGGTTCGATGATCTGCGACATGTGCTCCGCTTCCGGACAGGGAGGCTCCCGCGCCGTCGCTCGGTTTGGCTGGGGTCGCGAGCGGCGACCGACGTGCGGACGATGTACGAGCGAGTGTAGCGAGCAACTGCGGTGCGTCCCAGGTGGGCGGCTCGCGTGGCACAATCCGCGCGAGGTAGACAGGCCCGCGCGCGGCCGCGGCGCAAGGCGACCGCGCCGCAGGAAACGAGAACGTCCGTGGCTTCGATCGTCATACCGCTCAGACAATCGGCTGCCGAGGGGTCGCTCAAGCAGGCGGCATTCGACCATCTGCCGGTGCCCGTCGTGTGCATGAACGCCCCGGCGCAGGTGCTGGCCGCGAACGCCGCCGCGAGCGAACTGCTGGGGTTCGCCACCGACGCCGTCGTCGGGCGGCACTTGTCCGAGCTCGTCGCGTTCCGCCGTCATCGCGAGTCGGCCCGTCGCTGGGCGAGGCTTTGGGCGAGGCTGCAGGAGCAAGGTCGACTGACGTTTCGGGCGAAGCTGCCGGTCACGGATGGGCGCGTGCTCGCGCTCGAACTCGATGCGGAACTGCTGCGCTTCGAGCAGGAAAGCGTCGTCGCGATCGCGCTGCGCGACATCGAGGCGCAGCGGCGCGCCGAGCGCGAGGAGCGTTCCCGGCTCGCGCGGCTGCAGGCGTTGGCGGAGCCCGCCACGGACCTGGCGCTGCTGGTCGGCGCGGATCGCCGCGTGCTCGCCGCCAACGCGGCGGCCGAGCAGGCGACCGGTGTAGCGTCCGCCGAGCTGCTCGGCGTTCCTTTCGAGTATCTGCTCGACGAGGGGTCGAGTGCCGAGTTCCTGAATGCGTTCGAGGCGATTCGCGGCGGCCAGCCGAATGCGGCCGGCAGCCGGTATCTATGGCGACTGCGTGCACGCGGCGACGGTCGCGGCGGCCGCTGGATCGAAGCGGCGCTCGTCGACCGCCTGCGCGATTCTCTGGTACGGGCGGTCGTCGTGTCTGCGCGCGACGTAACCGAGTTGCGCGAGCTGGCGGCACGCGCCGAGCGAATCGAACGCAGGCTGGTCGTCTTCGCCGAGAACACCGCCGATGTGTTGATGGTCCTCGATGCCGGCGGGGTCGTGCGGTACCAGTCGCCGGCGATTCGCGCCGCCCTCGGGTTCGAGCCTCAAGCGACGCTGGGCCAGCCTGCGGCGGCGCTGGCGGTCGAGGACGATCGGCCGGCGCTGCTGAAGGCGATCCAGGCTGCGTCGATCGATGTCGCCGGCGAGCGCACGCACACCTGCCTCGTTCGCGCGCTCGACGCGAACGGCGGGTTGCACCGGCTTTGGGTGGCGATCCGCAATTGCACTTCCGAGCCCGCGCTGGGTGGACTGCTGGTCACGGCGCGCGACGTCAGCGCAGCCCTGTCGCAGCGCGCGGGCGAAGGGCAACAGCAGGCGCGCCGGCTCGAGTTCCGCGAGCGTCTGCTGGAGCTGGCGATCCACACGCGCGCCGATTTCGCGCAGTCGCTCGCGCGCGTTTTGCGCACGACGGCAGAGACGCTGCGCGCCGACTCGGTGAGCTTCTGGCGCCATGTCCGCAATCCGCAG
>CAZIJU010000066.1:16451-20341 GCA_964539745.1 uncultured Burkholderiaceae bacterium
ACGGGCGCTTCGCGCGCGACTGGGTCGGCGTCGAGTTTCCGGCGACCGCGTTTCCCGAGTATTTCGCCCGCCTACGCGACCGCCAGCCGCTGGTCGTCGCCGACACGCGCAGGTCGGCGCTGACGGCCGGGCTGGCGCGCGACCGGCGCTTCAGCGGCGTCCGAGCGCTGCTCGACGCGCCGGTGTTGCTCGACGGCGCGGTGCAAGGGGTGTTGTGCGTGCACCACGACTCGCCTCGGCAGTGGGACGAGGACGAAGTCAATTTCGCTGCGACCGCCGCGTTGATGGTGTCGCTGGCGATGGAGGCCGCTCAGCGGCAGGAGGCCGAGAACCGCATCGAGCAGCTTGCATGGTACGACTCGCTGACGGGGCTGCCGAACCGCAATCTGCTGCGCGAGACGATGCGCGACATGATCATGACCGCCGCGAACCGGCGGCGGCGGATCGCTGTGATGCTCATCGATCTGGACCGGTTCAAGGATGTCAACGACACACTCGGGCACCTGGTCGGCGACGCGCTGATCAAGTCGGCCGCGCAGGTGCTGCGCGAGACCGTCGGCGACGCGGGTGTGGTCGCGCGGCTGGGCGGCGACGAGTTCGTCGTGCTGATCAACGAGTTCGAGCACCGGCAAGAGGTTGCGCTGCTTGCCGCGCGCATCGCGCAGGCGCTGCATCGCACCGATCTCGTGCCGAACGTCGATACGCAGGTTTCGGCTTCGATCGGCGTGGCGCTGTTCCCTGAGCACGGCCGCGAAATGAGCACGCTGCTGAAGAACGCCGACGCCGCCATGTACCAGGCCAAGCGCGACGGGCGCAATCAGTTCAGCTTTTTCAACCCGATCCGCGCCGAGCGCGCCGCGCGCGAGGTGCAGCTCGGCATCCAGCTCCTGAAGGCGGTGCAGGGCGACAGCCCGCAGTTCGCGGTCAAGTACCAGCCGCAGGTGCACATGGAGACCGGGCGCGTCGTCGGGCTGGAGGCACTGATCCGCTGGCAGCATCCGTCCTTCGGCACGCTGACGCCGGATCGCTTCATCGGCGTGGCCGAAGTGAGCGGGCTGTCCGAGCGGATCACGCGCTGGGTCGTCAACGAGGTCTGCGCGCAGATCCGGCGCTGGCGCGAGGCGCATCCCGGTTTCGACATACCGGTGGCGATCAACGTGGCGGGGCGCGAGATGGGTTCTGCGTCGCTGCCGATCCTCGTGCGCAGCGCGCTCGTCAAACACGACGTGGAGCCGCGCATGATCACGCTGGAGATCACCGAACGCACGCTCGTGAAGGAAAGCGAGATCAACAACGACGTGATGAGCGAACTGGCCTCGCTGGGCGTCGGCCTCGTGCTCGACGACTTCGGAACCGGCTACTCGATGCTGGGGTACCTGAAGCGCATGCCGATCCAGGCGCTGAAGATCGATCAGAGTTTCGTCGAGGGTATTCCCGCCGACGCCGACAGTTGTGCGATCGTGCACGCGATGCTGGCCGTCGCACGGCATTTCAAGCTGAAGGTGATCGCCGAAGGCGTCGAATTGCTCGAACAAGTGCAGTACATGCGCTCGATCGGCTGCGAGTACGCGCAGGGTTACTTCTACTCGCGTGCGCTGCCGGCGGAGACGGTTCTCGAGTACGTCGCGCGCGGCGCTCCGGAAGCCGACAGGGCGCCGGACATCGTCCCCTGAGACGCCGTGAAGACTTCGTCGCTAGCAGTCGGCTGCCCAGGATCGGGCCCGGCGGCACGCAGCCGCGGGATACAGACATACGAACGGATGAGCGTGGCCCGGAGTCGCGCTCGCCTTTCGACGGAGGTTCACGTGCGCGCAGTGGACGTCAAGGCCGCGGCAGGTGGGCCGCTGAAGCCAACGCCGCGCAACGACGCCCGCGGGGTGCGCGGTAAAGGGATTCACCGTTGCCGAGCGCCTGTGGCGCTTGCATGATCGACATCGAGGAGGCAGGAATGAACTATGAAAACATCGTCGTCGAAACACGGGGTCGCGTCGGCCTCGTTACGCTGAACCGACCCAAGGCGCTCAATGCCCTGAACGATGCATTGATGGACGAACTCGGCGATGCGCTGAACGGGTTCGACGCGGACGAGGCGATTGGCGCAATCGTGATCACCGGCAGCGACAAGGCCTTCGCCGCCGGCGCCGATATCGGCGCGATGCGCGAGTGGGACTACATGGACGTGTTCAAGAGCGAGTACATCACGCGCAACTGGGAAACCATCAGGCGCGTGCGCAAGCCGGTGATCGCCGCCGTGGCCGGTTATGCACTCGGCGGAGGCTGTGAGCTCGCGATGATGTGCGACATCGTCATCGCCGCGGACAGCGCGAAGTTCGGCCAACCCGAGATCAAGCTGGGGATCATCCCCGGTGCGGGCGGCACGCAGCGGCTGCCGCGTGCGGTCGGCAAGGCCAAGGCGATGGACCTGGTCCTGTCGGCGCGGATGATGGACGCGCAGGAAGCCGAGCGGGCCGGGCTTGTGTCGCGCGTCGTGCCGGCCGATCGCCTGCTTGCCGAGGCGATCGGCGCCGCCGAAACCATCGCGCAGTTCTCGTTGCCGGCCGTGATGATGGCGAAAGAAGCCGTCAATCGCGCCTACGAAATGCCGCTGGCCGAGGGGTTGCTGTTCGAGCGGCGTCTGTTCCATTCGCTGTTCGCCACCCGTGACCAAAAGGAAGGCATGGCGGCGTTTGTCGAGAAGCGCCAGCCCAAGTTTTCTCATCGCTGATGCGCACCGTGCGCTTCGCCGCTATTATTCGGCCTGTCGGATCAGTGACTTAGCCGACATTCGCCTCGGCAGCGCATGTCGGCTTGACAGCGATTTTTCAGATCAGCATAATTCCGCTTCTTCGCTGCTTGCGCATCTGCGCGGCGCACTCGAGAGTGCGGGGCAGCACGCTCTTTAACAACGAAACAGCCGATAAGTGTGGGCGCTTGATGAAGGCGCAGCCACGGTGGAAGGTCTCACGCCGACGACCGTGGCCGACTCAAGTCATCAAGATGCTCACGCGTCATTGAGGTCTAGAACTTCAATTCCGCGAGTGAGTGGTGAACGTACCCATGTACGTTTGCCGAGGATTTGAACTGAAGAGTTTGATCCTGGCTCAGATTGAACGCTGGCGGCATGCCTTACACATGCAAGTCGAACGGCAGCACGGGGGCAACCCTGGTGGCGAGTGGCGAACGGGTGAGTAATGCATCGGAACGTGCCCCGTAGCGGGGGATAACCAGTCGAAAGATTGGCTAATACCGCATACGCTCTACGGAGGAAAGCAGGGGACCGCAAGGCCTTGCACTATGGGAGCGGCCGATGCCCGATTAGCTAGTTGGTGAGGTAAAGGCTCACCAAGGCAACGATCGGTAGCTGGTCTGAGAGGACGACCAGCCACACTGGGACTGAGACACGGCCCAGACTCCTACGGGAGGCAGCAGTGGGGAATTTTGGACAATGGGCGCAAGCCTGATCCAGCCATGCCGCGTGCGGGAAGAAGGCCTTCGGGTTGTAAACCGCTTTTGGCAGGAACGAAACGGCGCGCGCTAACACCGCGCGCTAATGACGGTACCTGCAGAATAAGCACCGGCTAACTACGTGCCAGCAGCCGCGGTAATACGTAGGGTGCAAGCGTTAATCGGAATTACTGGGCGTAAAGCGTACGCAGGCGGCCATGCAAGACAGGTGTGAAATCCCCGGGCTTAACCTGGGAACTGCATTTGTGACTGCATGGCTAGAGTCTGTCAGAGGGGGGTGGAATTCCACGTGTAGCAGTGAAATGCGTAGAGATGTGGAGGAACACCGATGGCGAAGGCAGCCCCCTGGGACGACACTGACGCTCATGCACGAAAGCGTGGGGAGCAAACAGGATTAGATACCCTGGTAGTCCACGCCCTAAACG
>CAZIJU010000067.1:0-19770 GCA_964539745.1 uncultured Burkholderiaceae bacterium
GAGCAGGAAGCGCAGCGTGTTGCGGATGCGGCGGTAGCTCTCGACGACGCGCTTCAGTATCTCGTCGCCGATCGAAAGCTCGCCCGAGTAATCGGTCGAAGCGACCCACAGCCGGATGATCTCCGCGCCGAGCTTGTCGCTGACTTCCTGCGGGCGGATCACGTTGCCGAGCGACTTGCTCATCTTGCGGCCCTGCGGGTCGACGGTGAACCCGTGCGTCAGCAGCGCCTTGTACGGCGCGCGGCCGTCCAGCGCCGCGCCAGTCAGCAGCGACGAGTGGAACCAGCCGCGGTGCTGGTCCGAGCCCTCCAGATACAGATCCGCCGGATACGCGAGGTCGTCGGCGTGCGACCCGCGCAACACGGTGCGATGCGTGGTTCCGGAATCGAACCAGACGTCGAGGATGTCGTTGGACTTTTCGTACTGCGCTGCCTCGTCGGGCGGAAGGAAGTCCTCGACCTTCGCCTTCGACCAGGCTTCCACGCCGCCGGCTTCGACCTTCTGCGCCGCCGCCTCGAGCAGCTCGAGCGTGCGCGGGTGCAGTTCGCCGCTCGCCTTGTGCAGGAAGAAGGGCAGCGGCACGCCCCAGTTGCGCTGGCGCGAGATGCACCAGTCGGGGCGGTTGGCGATCATGCCGTGCAACCGTGCCTTGCCCCAGTGCGGGAAGAACGCCGTCGCCTCGATCGCGCGCAGCGCCGTCTCGCGCAGTGTTTCGCCCACCGTTTCGCGCTGCATCACGCCGCGCGTGTCCGCAGTCGGTCCATCCATCCGCACGAACCACTGCGACGTCGCCCGATAGACGAGCGGCGTCTTGTGGCGCCAGCAGTGCATGTAGCTGTGCGTGTCGGTCGACGCGTGCAGCAAGTGCCCCGCCACGCGCAGCGCGTCGACGATCTTCGGGTTGGCGTCCCAGATCTTCATTCCGCCGAACAGCGGCAGACCGGACGCATACAGGCCGTCGCCCTGGACCGGGTTGAGGATCTCGTCGTTGCTCATCCCGTACGACTTGCACGAGTCGAAGTCCTCGATGCCATACGCGGGCGCCGAATGAACGACACCGGTGCCCGCGCCGGACTCGACGTAGGTGCCGAGGTAGACCGGCGAAAAGCGCTGGTATCCGGCGTGCAGCTTGGCCAGCGGATGGACGAAGCGCACGCGTTCGAGCGCGGCGCCGACCGCCTCGCCGACGACGCGCCCGCGCAGCCCGTAACGCTGCAGGCAGGATTCGACGAGTTCGCGGGCGAGGATCAGCAGTCGATCGCCGCAATCGACCAGCGCATAAACCAGCTCGGGGTGGAAGTTCAGCGCCTGGTTGGCCGGAATCGTCCACGGCGTCGTCGTCCAGATCGACGTGAAGGTCGGCTTGCCCAGCGCTGCAAGCCCGAAGGCGGCGGCAACCCTGGCCTCGTCCTCTGCGGCGAGCGGAAACGCCACGTCGACGACCGGCGTCTTGCGTTCGATGTATTCGACCTCGGCCTCGGCGAGCGCGGAGTTGCAGTCGAAGCACCAGTTGACCGGCTTCAGCCCGCGGTAGACGAAGCCGCGTTCCATCATGCGCCCGAGCGCTCGAATCTCGTCGGCCTCGGTCGTGAAGTGCATCGTCTTGTACGGATTGTCCCAGTCGCCGAGCACGCCGAGCCGCTTGAAGTCCTTCATCTGCAGCGCGATCTGCTCGGCCGCGAACGCGCGCGCGCGCGCCTGCACCTCGTCGCGCGGCAGGTTCTTGCCGTACTGCTTCTCGATGTGCACCTCGATCGGCATGCCGTGGCAGTCCCATCCCGGGACGTAGACCCCGTCGAAGCCCGCGAGGATCTTCGACTTGTTGACCATGTCCTTCAGGATCTTGTTGACTGCCGTGCCTAGGTGGATCTCGCCGTTCGCGTACGGCGGCCCGTCGTGCAGCACGAACTTCGGCGCGCCCTTGCGCGCGGCGCGGATCGCCCGGTAGACGTTCCGTTCTTCCCACTCCTTGACCCACTGCGGCTCGCGCCTGGGCAAGTCGCCGCGCATCGGAAACGGCGTGTCGGGCAGGTTCAGCGGATATTTCTTCGTGTCGCCGGATTCGGCCATCGTTCGGTTCCCTGGGACGCTTCGAGTCGGAAGTCGCGAATCTACCTGCTGCGCGGGCCGATCGTGTGCCTGCGCGGCTCGTCGTACGAAGCCGTACGCGTCCGCTGCTCGGCGCACCCTCGGTGCGCTTGCGAAGAAATCTTCACGACTTCTCGTAGATGCAATGCGTGGTTACTGCGCAAGAGCGCCGTCGAACAGCTCGCGCGCCCGCTGCGCATCGCGTGCGATCGCGGCAGTCAGTTCATCGAGCGTTCCGTACCTCTCCTCGTCGCGCAGCTTGGCGAGGAACTCGACGCGCACGAGCTTGCCGTAGACCTGCCGCGCGAAATCGAACAAGTGCACCTCGAGCAGCCAGCGGCCGGTGTCGTCCACCGTCGGCCGCAGCCCCACGCTGGCCACGCCGGGCCAGGCGCGCTCGTCGATGCCGTGCACCTTGACCGCATACACGCCGTGCACTGCGGGACGCTTGTGCGCGATGCGAAGATTCAGGGTCGGAAAGCCGATCGTGCGGCCCAGCTTCGCGCCGTGCAGCACGCGCCCGCTGATCATGTACGGCCGCCCCAACAGCTCGCGTGCGCGCGCCAGATCGCCCTTTTCGAGCGATTCGCGCACGGCCGAGCTGGACACCCGATCGCTGCCGTCGAGCACCGTCGGCAGCGCTTCGACGACGTAGCCGCCGCCGGCGGCGCGTGCGCGCAGCAGCGCGAGGTCGCCGGCGCGCCGTGCGCCGAAGCGAAAGTCGTCGCCGACCATCAGCCAGCGTACCCGGCAGCCAGCGACCAGCACGTCGTCGATGAATTGCTCGGCGGAGAGCGACGCGAAGCGGCGGTTGAAGTGCTCGATATAGACGCGCTCGATGCCCGCTTCGCGCAGCGCCTCGAGCTTGTCGCGGATGTTGGCCACGCGCGCCGGCGCTTGCGTCGGCGCGAAGAATTCGCGCGGATGCGGCTCGAACGTCATCACCGCCGCAACCAGTCCGCGCGCACGCGCCGCCTCGACCACGCGGGCGAGCAGCGCTGCGTGGCCGCGATGCACGCCGTCGAAGTTGCCGATCGTCAGTGCGCAAGGCGGTCGGTCGTTGGCGCGCGGCACACCGCGATAGACCTTCATCGAACCCAGTTCGTGCGTTTGTGGACGAAAGCGTCAAATTATACGGTCGCACCCGGTGAAGGCCTTGATTTTTCGCGGCTTTCGAGGGCGGCGGCGCGATGCGATGCGTAGAATCGCCCACCGATGAAGAACATCGTCTGCCTGATCTCGGGGCGCGGCAGCAACCTCGAAGCGCTCCTGCGCACGGCGCGCGACGAACGCTGGGACAGCGCGGCGGACGCGCGCGTCGCGGCGGTCATCAGCAACCGCGCGCAGGCGCCGGGGCTCGCGATCGCGCGCGCTTTCGGCGTGCCGGCACACGTGATCGAGCACGGTCGCTTCGCTTCACGGGAGGCATTCGACGCGGCGCTCGTCGAGGCGATCGACGCGTACGCGCCGGCGCTGGTCGTGCTGGCCGGCTTCATGCGCGTGCTCACGTCTGGGTTCGTGGAGCACTACGAAGGTCGCCTGATCAACGTTCATCCGTCGCTGCTGCCGATGTTTCCCGGGCTGGCGACGCATCGCAAGGCGCTCGCCGCGGGCGTGCGCGTGCACGGCGCGACGGTGCACTTCGTATCAAATGACGTGGATGCCGGCGCGATCATTGCGCAGGCCGCGGTGGCCGTGCGGCCGGACGACACCGAAGAGGCGCTCGCGGCGCGCGTGCTGGCGCAGGAGCACCGGCTGCTGCCGCGCTGCGCCCGCTGGGTGGTCGAAGGGCGAGTGCGGCTCGTGCGCGGGCGCACTGTGGTCGACGGCGTCGATCCTGCCGAGCTGGCGCTGTTCTCCCGATGAGCACGGCGCGAGTCACGTCGCTGGTGGTCGATCATCTCGCTGCGCTGCTGGCGCAGGTGCTGCGCTTCGACGGGCCGGCGGACGCGGTGATGTCGCGCTATTTCAAACAGCATCCGAAGCTTGGCAGCCGCGACCGCAGCCTGATCGCCGAAGGCGTTTTTCACGCGTTGCGCCGCTACGCGAGCCTGAAGTGGATGCTGCAGCCGGCGCGTCCCGAGCGCGCGCCGCGGCTCGCCGCGCTGGTGACGTTGGCGCGTCAGCAAGGGATTGCGGCGCTCGACGTTCGCGCGCTCAGGAGCGACGAACGCGCGGTGCGCAATGCGCTGGCGCTCGATGTGTCGAGCGCGCCGTGCGCGGTTCGCTCCGAGGTGCCGCTGTGGCTGTTCCAGCGCGTCACCGCGCAGTACCACGACGCCGAAGCGCTGCTTGCGGCGATGGTCGAGCCGGCACCGCTCGACCTGCGGGTCAACACGCTGAAGACCACGCGCGACCGCGTGCTCGCCGAGCTGCGCGCGGCCACGCGCCAGCACGCGCCGCTCGCGGCCGAGCCGACGCCGTATTCGCCGGACGGCATCCGCCTGCGCGAAAAACCGGCGTTGACGCGCTGGCCGCTTTATCAGGACGGCATGGTCGAGGTGCAGGACGAGGGCAGCCAGCTGGTGGCGCGGCTGGTGGCGCCCGGGCGCGGCGCGATGGTGGTGGACTTCTGCGCCGGCGCCGGCGGCAAGACGCTCGCGCTCGGCTGCCTGATGAAGTCCACCGGCCGCCTCTATGCGTTCGATGTCAACGCCAAGCGCCTCGCCGGACTCGGTCCGCGACTGAAGCGCAGCGGCCTGTCCAACGTGCACCCGGCCGCGATCGCGAGCGAAAACGACGTGCGCGTGAAGCGGCTCGCCGGCAAGATCGACCGCGTGCTGGTCGACGCCCCGTGCTCGGGCAGCGGCACGCTGCGGCGCAATCCGGACTTGAAATGGCGGTTCGACGAAAACGAACTGGCGCGCGTCAACGCCGTGCAGACCAACGTGCTGCGCGCCGCTGCGCGATTGGCCAAGCCTGGCGGGCGGCTCGTCTACGCGACCTGTTCGCTGCTTGCGACGGAGAACCAGGCGGTCGTCGAAAGCTTCCTCGCCGAGCATCCGGACTATTTCGTCGTGCCCGCCAGCGAGGTGCTTCGGCCGCAGGGCATCGCGATCGACCACGCCGAGCGCTTCGCGCCGTGGTTCGTGATGCTGCCGCATCTGCATGGCACCGACGGTTTTTTCGCGGCCGTGCTGGAGCGCCGCCGGTGAAAGATTCGCAACTCGACGAACTGCTGCAGGCGCTCGCCGAAGGGTTGGCGCGACCGCAGCATTTCTGGGCAGCCGTCGTGATCGTCGTCGCGGTCGCCGGCGGCTGGATCGTCTCGCAACTGGTGCGCCGGCGCGTCGAGGCGCGTTTAGCGCCCGCCACAGCGCGCAGCGGCGCGGCCGTCGACGCGCTGCGATTCTCGATCGACGGGTTCCGCCGTCTCGCATTTCCGGTGACTGCGCTGCTGCTGCTGATGGCCGGCGAAGCAGCGCTGCGCTTCGCGGGCGTGCTGAGCCGCTCGGCCGATGCGCGCCTGTTGCGTCTTGCGCTCACGCTGCTGGCGGCGCTGGCCTCGATCCGGCTGCTGGTGTACGTGCTGCGGCGGGTGTTTTCGAATCTGGCGTTCATCGCCGCCTCCGAACGGGTCATCGCGCTGGCGATCTGGCTGGTCGTCGCGCTGCAGGTGACCGGCGCATTGAGCGACGTCGTCGAGTGGCTCGATGCAACCAGGATCCCGGTTGGCGCGTCGACGGTGTCGCTGTGGGTCCTTTTGATGGGCGCGGTGTCGTTGCTGGTGACCTTGCTGGCGGCATTGTGGGTCGGGTCCGCGCTTGAGGCGCGGCTGATGCGCGCCGACGAACTCGAGCCCAACCTGCGAGTGGTGGCCTCGCGCGCGCTGAAGGCGCTGCTGTTGTTGGTCGCGGTTCTGCTCGGACTGTCGATGGTCGGCATCGACCTGACGGTGCTGTCGGTGTTCGGAGGCGCGCTGGGCGTCGGTCTCGGCCTCGGACTGCAGCGCATCGCGAGCAACTACGTGTCGGGTTTCATCATCCTGCTGGACAAATCGCTGCGCATCGGCGATCTGATCACCGTCGACAAGTACACCGGAACCGTCACGCACATCAATACGCGTTACACCGTGATCCGCGCGCTCGATGGCACCGAGGCGATCATTCCGAACGAAAAGCTCGTCTCCGAACCGGTGACGAACCAGAGCTACAGCGACCGCAAGGTGCTGATTCGCTGCAACGTCCAGATCAGCTACGCAAGCGACGTCGACCGCGCGCTCGAGCTGTTGCGCCAAGCTGCGCGCGTGAGCCCGCGCGTGCTCGAAGACCCCGCACCGGCGGCGGCGCTCGCCGACTTCGGCGCCGACGGACTGAACCTGGCCCTGACCTTTTGGATCGCCGACCCGGAGAACGGGCGGCTCGGCGTGACCTCGGACGTCAACCGCGAGATCCTGCGGCTGTTCCGCAGCAACGGCATCGATATTCCGTTCCCGCAGCGCGACGTTCGCGTCGTCGCGATGCCGCCGCCGCGCGGCCCGGCTGCAAGCGCCTGAGGGGCTTGGGGATTGCCTGCAAATAAAGGCATCGCGCCTTGCGGCGGTACGGGTACAATGCCCGCTCACCCTTTATGAGTGCAGCCCCGACGTCGGGCGCACCGTCTTCCGGAGAACGCATGTATTTGTTTGAATTCCTCGATGGGGGACTGCTCAGCCTGAGCTGGTGGCAACTTGTCATCGCCACGCTCGCGCTGACCCACGTCACGATCGCATCGGTCACGATCTTCCTGCATCGGTCGCAGGCGCACCGGGCGCTCGACCTGCACCCGGTCGTCGGACACTTCTTCCGGTTCTGGCTGTGGCTGACGACCGGCATGTTGACCAAGGAGTGGGTCGCGATCCACCGCAAGCACCACGCCAGGTGCGAAACGCCGGATGATCCGCACAGCCCGCAGACGCGCGGTCTGACGACCGTCCTGTGGCGCGGTGCCGAGTTGTACATGGCCGAGGCGAAGAATGCGGAAACGCTCGCCCGATACGGTCACGGCACGCCGAACGACTGGATCGAGCGCAACGTGTATTCGCGCTTCACCTGGCAGGGTGTGGCGATCATGCTGGGCATCGACCTGGTGCTGTTCGGCGCGGCCGGCATCAGCGTCTGGGCCGTGCAGATGGTCTGGATCCCGTTCTTTGCCGCCGGCGTCATCAATGGACTGGGTCATTTCTGGGGCTATCGCAACTACGACGCGCCCGATGCCAGCAGGAACATCGCTCCGTGGGGCATCCTGATCGGCGGCGAGGAACTGCACAACAACCACCACACGTATCCGACCTCGGCCAGGCTCTCGTCGAAGTGGTACGAATTCGATCTGGGCTGGCTGTACATCCGCGTTCTCGAGTCGCTCGGGCTGGCGCGGGTACTGCGGGTTGCCCCGGTGCCGAAAGTCGCCGAGCCGAAGCGCTCGATCGACCTGCAAACGCTGCAGGCGGCGATCAACTACCGCTACGACCTGCTCGCGCGCTACGCGCGGCATCTGCGGCGCACGTATGCCGCGGAGTTGCACCGGATGCGGCTGCCGGCTGCCGAGCGCAGCCGCTTTCTAGCGGTCAAGCGCTGGTTGGGCATCAGCGACGTCGCGGCGCTGCCCGAGCCACAGCGTCAGACCCTATCGGAGGCGCTGGCGCAGAGCCAGGCGCTGAAGACGCTGGTGGACATGCGCGCGGAGCTCAAGGCGATCTGGGAGCGCTCGAACGCCTCGCGCGAACAGATGCTGTCCAATCTTCAGGATTGGGTCGCACGCGCCGAGTCAAGTGGCATCCGCGCGCTGCAGGATCTGGCGCTGCGCATCCGCAGCTACGCTCCGGTCGCGGCGTAACGCCGCAGCTCGCACCCATGAAAAAGCCCGGCACGATGCCGGGCTTTTTTGCGATCGGCCGCGGCAATCGCGCGCCGTTACTTCAGCTTCGTTTCCCTGTACTTCACGTGCTTGCGCGCAACCGGGTCGAACTTGCTGAGCTCGAGCTTTTCCGGCGTCGTGCGCTTGTTCTTGGTCGTCGTGTAGAAGTGGCCGGTTCCGGCCGTCGACTCGAGCTTGATCTTTTCGCGGGCGCCTTTGGCCATGGCGTGCTCCTCGATCCTCAGATCTCACCGCGTGCGCGCAGGTCGGCCAGAACAGCGTCGATGCCGTACTTGTCGATCGTGCGCAGCGCCGCGTTGGTCACGCGCAAGCGGACCCAGCGGTTTTCACTTTCGACCCAGAAGCGTCGGTACTGCAGGTTGGGCAGGAAACGACGCTTGGTCTTGTTATTGGCATGCGAGACGTGATGGCCGACCATCGGGGTCTTGCCGGTGACTTGACACACGCGTGCCATCGCAGACTCCTGTACGTGGATGGTTCCGGCGGTTGCCGGGCGATGCAAAGCAAGACATTGTAGGGGAAAAAGCCGCGAGGCGCCAAGCAGCGCCCGTTCCGACTTCAGAGCAGGCCGCGCTCCGCGAAGGACACGCTCGCCGTGCCTGCGACGATGATGTGGTCGAGCACGCGGACGTCGATCAATTCGAGCGTGCTCTTCAACGTCCTTGTCAACAGTTCGTCGGCGCGACTGGGTTCGGCCACCCCCGAGGGATGGTTATGCGCGAAGATCACCGCGCCGGCGTTGTGGCGCAGGGCCTGTTTCACGATCTCCCGGGGATAGACGCTGGTCTGCGAGAGGGTGCCGCGGAACAACTCTTCCTGCGCGATCAGACGGTTCTGCGCGTCGAGAAACAAAGCCACGAACACCTCGTGCTGCAGATGGGCGAGCGCCAGCCGCAGGTAGTCGCGCACCTTCTGCGGCGAGTTCAGCAGCGTTTCGCGCTTGACGTCTTCGTGCAACGCGCGCCGGGCCAGCTCAATGACGGCCTGCAATTGCGCGTATTTGGCCGGACCGAAGCCGGCGAGCTTTTCGACTTCGGCGCGGGGCGCGGCGATCAGTCCGTTCAGGCCGCCGAAGCGCTCGAGCGCGCCTCGCGCAAGGTCCAGTACGCTGTGGCCCGCGACACCCGTGCGCAGGAACACGGCGAGCAGCTCCGCTTCGGTGAGTGCCTTCGGCCCGTGCGCGAGCAGGCGTTCGCGCGGTCGCTCGGATTCCGGCCAGTCCTTGATCGCCATCGGTCCGCCCTTGGCTAGAATCGAACCCAACGGAGTTTCACGCAAGTGCCGACCGAATCCATGTCGAGAACAGTCGCCGCCGGCTCGCACGTGACGCTGCATTATCGCCTTGTGATGACCGCCGACGGCGTCGAGCGCGAAGTCGTCAGCACGTTCGATGCGAAACCCGCAACGGTGCAGGTGGGCGCCGGACAGTTTGCGCCGTCGCTGGAGGCGTGCCTGCTGGGGCTCGCCGAGGGCGCGCAGGCGACCTTCGATCTGCGTGAGGACGCTTTCGGTGCGCGCAACCCCGAACTGGTTCAGGTGCTTTCGCGCGCGGCGTTCGACGCGAGTGCCGCGCGCGATGGCCACGAGGGCGACTTCGCGCCGGGCGACGTCGTCGAGTTCTGTGCGCCCGACGGCGGGCGCTTTGCCGGCGTGCTCCGGGAGCATGACGAGCGGCGCGTCGTCGTGGACTTCAACCATCCGCTGGCGGGGCGGGCGCTGCGGTTTTCGGTGCACGTGATCGGAGTGCTGTAGATGGATGTTCTGTTGGCCCAGCCGCGCGGGTTCTGCGCAGGCGTGGACCGCGCGATCGAGATCGTCGAGCGGGCGCTCGCGACCCATGGCGCGCCGGTCTACGTCAGGCACGAGATCGTCCACAACACCTACGTCGTTTCCGATCTGCGCGCCAAGGGTGCGGTGTTCGTCGACGAGCTCGACGCAATCCCGCCCGGCTCGATCGTTGTCTTTTCGGCGCATGGCGTGTCCAAGACCGTTCAGCGCGAGGCTCAGGCGCGCGGCTTGCGCGTGTTCGATGCGACCTGCCCGCTCGTGACCAAGGTGCACGTCGAGGTCGCCAAGATGCGCGCGCAAGGGTGCGAGGTCGTGATGATCGGCCACGCCGGCCACCCGGAGGTCGAAGGAACGATGGGACAAGCCGACGCCGGCATGTACCTCGTGGAGACGGTCGCGGACGTCGAGCGACTCGAGGTGGGCGATCCCGATCGGCTCGCTTATGTCACGCAGACGACCCTTTCGGTCGACGACGCGGCGGCTGTCGTCGCGGCGCTGAAGCGGCGTTTTCCGCACATCGCCGAGCCGAAGAAGGCCGACATCTGCTATGCGACGCAGAACCGCCAGGATGCCGTGAAGTTGATGGCACCGCAGGTCGATGTGGTGATCGTCATCGGTAGCCCGACGAGTTCCAACTCCAACCGCCTGCGCGAAGTCGCCGCACGTTGCGGCGTTCCCGCCTATCTCGTCGACGCAGCCGCGGACATCGACCCGGCCTGGCTCGAAGGCCGCGAGCGCGTCGGTGTCACGGCCGGTGCATCTGCCCCGGAAGTCCTGGTTCAGGAGACGCTCGCACGTCTCAGGGCCCTGGGTGCGCGCAGCGTGCGAACGCTGCAGGGCGCCGCGGAAAACGTCACGTTTCCACTGCCGAAAGGGCTCGGCACGACGGCGAGCAAGACCTTCAACCCGGCACGCGCCTGATCCACTGAGTATTCACGGAAGCCGGCAACACGACCACGAGGAGAAAACGATGAGAGTAGGTCTCGGAGTTCTGGCGATCGCGTTGGCCATCGGCATCGGCGGCGCCGCGAGTGCACAGCCGATCGAGCTCGAAGGCGTGAAGTTCGAGCCGACGGCTCAGGTCGGCGGACAGACGCTGCGGTTGAACGGTGCCGGCGTTCGGACACGCGTTTTTTTCAAAGTCTACGTAGCCGGGCTATACGTGCCGCAGAAGTCGACCGACCCCAATGCGCTGCTCGCGCAGAAAGGACCGCGTCGCGTCGCGATTCATATGCTGCGCAACGTCGATGCGGATACGTTCGCGACGTCGCTGGCCGATGGCCTGAGAGCCAACAACTCCGAGCAGCAGCTCGCGGCGATCAAGGCGCAGGCCGACGCACTGACGGCCACGCTCAAAGCGATCGGCGAAGCGAAAAAAGGCGACACGATCTTCTTCGAGTTCACGCCGGAAGCCGGTACGCGCGTCGTCGTCAACGGCCAGCCGCGCGGCGACCCGATCCCCGGCGAAGACTTCTTCAGTGCGGTGCTGAGGATCTGGCTCGGCAGTCGTCCTGCCGACGCTGAACTGAAGAGGGGAATGCTCGGCGCCTGAGGGGCACCTCTGCCAGGCGATGCCGAGGCGCGGATCAGCCGTTGCAGCCCGCGGCGCGGCAGCGGACGGCGCAGACCCGCTGATCGACGCGTTCGTCGATGCGCTCTGGCTCGAGGACGGGCTGGCGGCCAACTCGCTCGCCGCCTATCGCCGTGATCTGCAGACGCTTTCGGCCTGGCTCGCGGCACGCGGCGGCGCGCTGCTGACGGCGGGCGAGGTCGACCTGTCCGCGTTTCTCGCCGCGCAGCACGCGACGACGCGCTCGTCGACGGCGAATCGAAGGCTGGCGAGCTTTCGCCGCTTCTACCGCTGGGCCCTGCGCGAGGGATGGATCGACGCGGATCCGACGCTACGGCTCGCGAACGCCAAGCGCCCAACGCGTTTCCCGAAAGCGATCAGCGAAGCGCAGGTCGACGCCTTGCTCGCTGCACCCGACGTCGAGTCGCCGCTCGGGCTACGCGACCGCGCGATGCTCGAACTGCTGTACGCGACCGGACTGCGCGTGTCCGAACTCGTCGGGCTGCGGCTCATCGAGCTGTCGCTTGCGGACGGGCTGGTGCGCGTGCTCGGCAAGGGCGGTAAAGAGCGGATCGTCCCGCTCGGCGAGGAGGCGCGCCGTTGGGTCGAGCGCTATCTGGCGAAAGCGCGAGGCGAACTGCTGAACGGTGCGACGGCCGATGCGGTGTTTGTCACGCGGCGCGCGCAGCCGATGACACGGCAGATGTTTTGGCGGTTGGTCAAGCGTTACGCGCTGCGCGCGGACATCCGTGCACCGCTGTCGCCGCACGGGCTGCGGCACGCGTTCGCCACGCACCTGCTGAACCATGGCGCGGACCTGCGGGCGGTCCAGATGATGCTGGGCCACGCGGACATCTCGACCACGCAGATCTACACGCATGTCGCGCGCGAGCGTCTCAAAACGCTGCACGCACAACACCACCCGCGCGGCTGAAAGGCGGTGCGCCGCTAAACTGAGCCGCCATGGCAAGGCAGGTGCACGTTTCCGAGACGCCGGCGACGCAGTGGCTCAGGCGCCACAGCATCGCCTTCACCGAACACGTTTACGAATACGTCGAGCACGGCGGCACCGCGGAATCGTCGCGCGCGCTCGGCATCCCGGAGCATGAAATCGTCAAGACGCTGGTGATGCAAGACGAAGCCGGCAAGCCGCTGATCGTGCTGATGCGCGGCGACCGCAAGGTGTCGACGAAGAATCTGGCGCGCCAGATCCGCCGCAAGCGCATCGAGCCGTGCACCCCCGAAGTCGCGCAGCGGCACACGGGCTTTCAGGTCGGCGGAACATCGCCCTTCGGCACGCGCAAGACGCTGCCGATTTTCGTGGAGCGCAGCGTGCTCGCGTTGCCGCGCATCTTGATCAACGGCGGGCGGCGCGGTTATTTGGTCGGCATCGACCCGACGGTGCTGACCGGCGCGCTTGGCGCGACCGCCGTCGACTGTGCGCTGCTCGAATAGGAGGAGGCATGGACTGGATCGCTGACCTCGCCGCTGCCGCATTCGGCTATCTGCTCGGATCGATTTCGTTTGCGGTGGTCATCAGCCGGCTGATGGGGCTTGCCGATCCGCGCTCGTACGGATCGAAGAATCCCGGCGCCACCAACGTTCTGCGCAGCGGCAGTAAGCTCGCCGCAACGCTGACGCTCGCTGGCGACGCGGCGAAAGGCGCGGTCGCCGTGTGGCTTGCTCGACGTTACGGCGCGCAATTCGGCGTCGACGAATTCGGCGTGGCGCTCACGGGGTTCGCGGCGTTCGTCGGCCACCTCTATCCGGTGTTCTTCAACTTTCAGGGCGGCAAGGGGGTGGCGACCTTTCTCGGCGTCGTGCTCGCGCTCAATCCGTGGCTCGGGCTCGCGGCGTGCGTCGTTTGGCTGCTGATCGCAGTGTTCTTCCGCTACTCGTCGCTGGCGTCGATTCTGGCGGCCGCGCTGACGCCGCTGTTCCACGCCTTCGCGTCGGGCTTCGACGCGCTGCTGATCGCGCTCGCGGCGATGAGCGTACTGCTGGTGATCCGGCACAAGCAGAACATCGCCAATCTGATGGCCGGTAAGGAACGCAAGATCGGCGAAAAAGCGCATGCCGCGCCCGGCGGCCGGCACTGAGCTTACGAACCGAGCGGCCAGCGCGGTCGCACGCAGAAGCTGCCACTGCGTGAGCCGGCACCGGCCAGAAGGCGGGTAAGCCCGGCCAGCGCAATCATGGCGCCGTTGTCGGTGCATAGGTCCGACGGAGGAAAGAACAGCTGAACGCCGCGCCGGCACGCCTCGTGTTCCAGACGCGCGCGCAATTGCGAGTTGGCGCCGACGCCGCCGGCGACAACCAGCGTGTCGAGCCCGGTGCGATCCAGCGCCGCCATCGCCTTCGTCGCAAGCACGTCGACGACCGCGTCGACGAAAGCGCGCGCGATGTCTGCGCGCGCTTGTTCGCACAGGTTGCCCGCGTGCCGCGTTGCCGTCAGCACTGCCGTTTTAAGTCCGCTGAAGCTGAAATTCAGATCGCCGCTGTGCAGCAGCGGACGCGGAAGTTGCAGCGCGCCTTCGACGCCGAACTCGGCCAAACGCGATACGGCGGGGCCACCCGGATAGCCAAGCCCGAGCAGCTGCGCGGTCTTGTCGAATGCCTCGCCAGCCGCATCGTCGACGGTTTCTCCCAGCAGCTCGTAGTCGCCGAAACCTCCGACCCGCATCAGTTGCGTATGCCCGCCCGAAACCAGCAGTGCGACGAAGGGAAAGCTCGGCGCAGGCCGGGCGAGCAGCGGCGACAGCAGATGGCCTTCAAGATGATGCACCCCGACCACCGGTGTCCCGAGCGCGTAGCCGAGGCCGTGCGCGAGTCCCGCCCCGACCAGCAGCGCGCCCGCCAGCCCCGGGCCTTCGGTGACGGCGATGGCGTCGATGTCGTCGCGCGTCCGCCCGGCAAGGGCTAGAACCTCCTCCAGCAAGGGGAGCACGCGGCGGATGTGGTCGCGCGAAGCCAGCTCCGGCACGACGCCGCCGTAGGCTCGATGCATGTCGACCTGCGAATGGACGCGATGCGCCAGAAGCCCGGCTTCGCTGTCATACAGCGCGACGCCGGTTTCGTCGCAGGAGGTTTCAAGGCCCAAGACCAGCATACATGGGTGAGTCTAGCCGTCGCGGCCGGGCGACCTCGACAGCGCGACGGGCGGGAAGGCCTTCGGCGCGAGCGGCCGTTCGCCTTTGCATGCCAGGGCAAGAGCGGGTAGCATTATGGTTTTGCCGCCGGCACCTTCAGGAACTTCATGCCCACGATTCGAGTCAAGGAAAACGAGCCATTCGAAGTCGCCTTGCGCCGCTTCAAGCGCACGATCGAAAAAAGCGGTCTGTTGACCGAGCTGCGCGCCCGCGAGTACTACGAGAAGCCGACCGCCGAGCGCAAGCGCAAGAAGTCGGCTGCGATCAAACGCCACTTCAAGCGTTTGCGTAGCCAGATGCTGCCGAAGAAGCTGTACTAGCAGCGAATCGCTGCCGGCCTGCTGACTGCGCGCCTTGCGGCGCGCTTTCGCTTCCATGAGCCTGAAAGACCGAATCAACGAGGACATGAAAACCGCGCTGCGCGCCAAGGACGCGGCGCGGCTTTCAGCGATCCGCATGCTGCTCGCGGCGATCAAGCAGAAGGAAGTCGACGATCGGGTCGTGGCCGATGATTCCGCTGTGATCGCGATCGTCGAGAGGCTGATCAAGCAGCGCCGCGACTCGATCGAGCAGTTCGCCAAGGCCGGCCGAACCGATCTGGTCGACAAGGAACGGGCGGAGCTCGAGCTACTCAGCGGTTACCTGCCGCGCCAGCTGTCGGAAGCAGAGCTTGTCGCCGCGATCGATGCGGCGATCGCCGAAGCCGGCGCTACTGGCCCGCAGGCGATGGGCAAGGTGATGGGTCTGCTCAGGCCGCGCATCGCCGGCCGTGCCGACATGGGCAGGGCTTCGGCCCTCGTCAAGAGCAGGCTCGGCGCCTGAGCCAGACGGCCGGGCGCGGATAATGCGCCCGTGATTCCGCAGGGTTTCATTCAGGATCTGCTTGCGCGCGTCGACGTCGTCGACGTGATCGGTCGTTACGTCCAGCTGAAAAAGGCCGGCCAGAACTACGTCGGTCTGTGCCCGTTCCACGGCGAGAAGACGCCATCGTTCACGGTCAGCCCGTCCAAGCAGTTCTTCCACTGCTTCGGTTGCGGTGCGCACGGCAGCGCGATCGGCTTCCTGATGGACCATCGCGGCTTGGCCTATGTGGAAGCGATTCGCGAGCTCGCGCAGCAGGCCGGCATGCAAGTGCCCGACGATTCAGCGCGCGATCACGAGGGCGCCGCGCGTATTCGGGGCCTGACCGAGGCGCTGCAACGCGCCTGTGACTATTACCGCCGCAAGCTCAAGGAATCGGCGGTCGCCATCGAGTACCTGAAGCGACGCGGACTCACCGGGCAGACCGCGGTGCGTTTCGCGCTCGGCTATTCGCCGGACGCGTGGCAACCCCTGCGGGAGGTTTTCGAGCCCTACGAGGATCGGAAGCTCGTCGAAGCGGGGCTCGTCATTGTCGGCGACGAAGGCAGACGCTACGACCGCTTCCGCGGCCGTGTGATGTTTCCGATTCGCAATCGGCGCGGGGCAGTGATCGGTTTCGGTGCGCGCGCGATCGAGGGCGGCGAACCGAAGTACCTCAACTCGCCCGAGACGCCAGTTTTCCACAAGGGGCAGGAGTTGTACGGCCTGTTCGAGGCGCATGAGGCAATTCGCCGGCGCCAACGCGTGATCGTGTGCGAGGGGTACATGGACGTGATCCAGCTCGCGCAGGCCGGCTTCGACGAATGCGTGGCGGCGCTCGGCACCGCGATCACGGCCAACCATGTCGGCCAGTTGCTGCGCACGACCGATCACGTGATCTTTGCTTTTGACGGCGATGCGGCGGGCCGGAAGGCCGCCCGCCGCGCCCTTGAGGCGACGCTGCCGGTCATCGGCGATACGAAGCGCGCGAGCTTCGTCCTGTTGCCCGAAGGCGAGGACCCGGACAGCCTGATTCGCTCGCGCGGGGCGGCGGCGTTCGAGGATCAGCTCGCTCGGGCGATGCCGCTGTCGCGCTGGTTCGTCGCGAGCCTGGCCGAGGGCAGGGATCTCGAACAGGCCGAGGAACGGGCGGCGCTGGTCGCCCAAGCCAAGCCACTGCTCGCTTCGATGCCGCCGGCGGCGCTGCGCATGCAGTTGATCCGTGAACTGGCCGAAGCCGCGCGGACGCCGGCGCCCGACCTCGAGTCGCTGTTCGGCTTGAAACCGTGGCGCAGGCTGCCCGATGCGCGCCGTGCGGCGAGCGCGCCCCGACGAAGCGCCGAGGTCGAGGATCTGAAAGCCCGCATCCTGCATCACCTGCTCGCCTTCCCGGCGCTGGCGCGCGAATTCAACGCGCAGATCGCCGCCGAATTCGCCGGTGCCGAGCAGCCGATCGATCGCCAGATCGCCGAGATCTGGCGTACCGCGACGCTTGCCGGCAGCACGAGTCAGGGGGCGCTGCTCGAAGCCTTGGCCGACAGCGAGTTCGCGGCGACGTACCGCGAGATGTCCAGGCGCGACCTCCTCCTCGAAGACGACGCCGCGGCGGCGCGGGAGGATCTGCGCGCCGGCTTCGCGGCGCTGGAGTTGCGCCGGGTCGAGGACGAGTTGTCCGCGCTCGTGCGCGGGCCGCTGACCCGCGAGACCAAGGAGCGCATACGCGAACTGTCCGAACGGCGCGCGATGCTTAAGGATGCGCCGCGCCGCGCCGGTGCCGGGTGAGGCGCCGCCGGTCGCAAAGGGCTGAATTTCCTGGCTTTTCGGGTTTGCTCTGCTAAAATGTGATGTTTGTTGAGTCGCAGCAATCGGCTGCGAGGATTGCTCGTCGCCCCTGGTGAGCTCGCCTAGTGATGCCGCTCGAGACAAACAGTCGTTCGGATCATCGAACCGAGGCGATTTGTGGCGCCTTGCGGCCGCAACCCGACTTGACGGGCCTTGCCGGTGGGTGAGGGTACCTCGGGAAGCGTCCTGTACGCGGAGGTGCTGGGTGTGGCCTCCAGCGCGGCCGGCCTGACGGCGCACGTCGCGCAAGGCGGGCGGTTGAGCGATGGGCGAGCGTCCCCATCTTGCGCACGACTGTACCGCGACTTCCCTGGTTGTCGAGCCGAACGGCCGCGACCGGAAGGCCACGTGAAACGGAACGAATGTAAGGACCAGGGCGGCCGGCAGCGGCCGCTCGTTGAAAACGGCAATTGATCGATGAGGAACACGGGTGACCCGATGGTGATGAAAAAATCGGCAGCTTCACGCAAGTCGGCGGCGGCGAAAGTCGCCAAGGGCACGGCTGCGTCCGTTCGGACCGAAAAGCGTCCCACCGGCAAACCCGAGGCGAAGAAGGTCGAATTGAAGAAGGCGGAAGCGAAGGCGGCGATCGAACGCATGACGGCCAAGAAGGGCAGCGGGGACGAGCCGAAGGCAAAGGACGCGAAACTCGCTGGCGCAACGCCCGCGACGAAGCCGCGCACGGCGGCGGCGCCGGTCGTGCGCGGAAGACCCGGTCGCAAGCCGAAGAACGACGAGGCCATCGGCGGCGCGGAAGGCGGCGTCGACGCCGTTCCCGAGGCCGGTGACGACGTCGTCGATCCCAGCGTGCAGATCGTCGAGAAGCTCAGCGCCAAGCAGCGCGCCAAGGACCGGCGTGCCAAGGAAAAGGCGCTGAAGGAAGCGCTCGAACGCAGCTACCACGGCACCGAGGAGGACCTCGAAGCGCGGCGCAACAAGCTGAAGGCGCTGATCAAGCTCGGCAAGGAGCGCGGCTTCCTTACGTACTCTGAGATCAACGATCACCTTCCGGACAATCTGGTCGACGCCGAGGCGATCGACTCGATCATCAGCACGTTCGGCGACATGGGCATCCAGGTCTTCGACCAGGCGCCCGACGCCGAGACGCTTCTGATGAACGAAAACGTCCCGGCCGCCACGACGGACGAAGACGCGGAAGAGGAAGCCGAAGCGGCGCTTTCGACGGTCGATGCGGAGTTCGGCCGCACGACCGACCCGGTCCGCATGTACATGCGCGAGATGGGCTCGGTCGAGCTGCTGACGCGCGAAGGCGAAATCGAGATCGCCAAGCGGATCGAGGACGGGTTGAAGCACATGGTCATGGCGATCTCGGCGTGCCCGACCACGATCGCGCAGATCCTGGAGCACGCCGAAAAGATCCGCTCGGGCGAGCTGCCGATCGACGAAGTGGTCGACGGCCTGGTCGACCCGGCCGCCGAGGACTTCCCGACTGCGCGCGGCGGCGCGTCGTCGGGCGACGACGAGGACGACGAAGCCGACGAGAACACCGACATCGGCGCCTCCGGCATGACGGCGGCACAGCTCGAGGAGCTGAAGGCGCGCGCGTTGGAGAAGTTCGATCACGTCGCGAAGCTGTTCGAGAAGATGCGTGTGGCGTTCGAGAAGGAGGGCTACAAGTCGCCCGGCTACGTCCGCGCGCAGCAGAAGATCCTCGACGAGCTGATGACGCTGCGCTTTACGGCCAAGATGGTCGAGAAGCTGTGCGACACGCTGCGCGCGCAGGTCGAGGAAGTGCGCAGCCTCGAGAAGCAGATCTACGAGATCATGGTCAACAAGTGCGGCATGCCGCGCCCGCACTTCCTGAAGCACTTTCCGGGCAACGAGACCAACACGCGTTGGGTCACGCGCGAGGCCGAAGGTGGGCACCCGTACTCCGAGGTGCTCAAGCGCAACCTGCCGGCGGTGCACGAGCTGCAGGGGAAGTTGAGCGATCTGCAGAAGCGCGTCGTGCTGCCGCTGAAAGATCTGCGCGAGGTCTACAAGCAGATGGCCACCGGCGAGGCGAAGGCGCGCAAGGCCAAGCGCGAGATGACCGAGGCTAACCTGCGCCTGGTCATTTCGATCGCCAAGAAGTACACGAACCGCGGTCTGCAGTTTCTCGACCTGATCCAGGAAGGCAACATCGGCCTGATGAAGGCGGTAGACAAGTTCGAATACCGCCGCGGCTACAAGTTCTCGACCTACGCGACATGGTGGATCCGCCAGGCAATCACGCGCTCGATCGCGGATCAGGCGCGCACGATCCGCATCCCGGTGCACATGATCGAGACCATCAACAAGATGAACCGGATCAGCCGCCAGATCCTGCAGGAGACCGGGCAGGAGCCCGACCCGGCGACGCTCGCGCAGAAGATGGAGATGCCGGAGGACAAGATCCGCAAGATCCTGAAGATCGCGAAGGAACCGATCAGCATGGAGACGCCGATCGGCGACGACGACGATTCGCACCTCGGCGACTTCATCGAGGACACGTCGACGATCGCGCCGGTCGATGCCGCGCAGTACAACAGCCTGGCCGAGGTCACCAAGGACGTGCTGGACTCGTTGACGCCGCGCGAAGCGAAGGTGCTGCGCATGCGCTTCGGCATCGAGATGTCGACCGACCACACGCTGGAG
>CAZIJU010000068.1:0-19745 GCA_964539745.1 uncultured Burkholderiaceae bacterium
GGCCCAGGTGTTCGCCGGTGTGCCGAACCTGATTCTGACGCCGCATATCGCCGGGCTCACGCTGGAGTCAAATGAAAGGGTCGGCTTTCAGATCGCCGATCGGGTTCTGGAGGCGCTGGCATGAGCGCCATGCGAGGCCGCATCGATGAAGCTGCCGCTGCGCGAGGCTGAGGCGCTGGTCGCGCGCGTGCTCGCCCGCGCCGGGGCGAACGAGTCAATGGCGCAGGCCACCGCCCGCGCGCTGGTGCTCGCGCAGGCGCAAGGTCTCGGCTCGCACGGGCTGGCGCGCGTCGAGCAGTACGTCGCCCATCTGCGCAACGGCCGCGTCGACGGAAATGCCGTCGCCCGTGTGCTGCGCGAGCGCGGCAGCGCGCTGCTCGTCGACGCCTGCGACGGGCTCGCCTTCCCGGCCTGCGCGCTGGCCGTCGATCGCGCAATCGCACGCGCACGCGAGTCGGGCGTCTGTTTCGCCGGCGTGATCAACAGCCACCACGCGGGCGTGCTGGTCGATCACCTCCGCCCGGCGGCTGCGGCCGGCCTGGTCGGCCTCGGTTTCGCGAACTCGCCCGCGGCGATGCCGGCAGCGGGCGGAAAGCACCCCGTTTTCGGCACCAATCCGGTCGCGGCGATCTTTCCCCGGCGCGACGCGGCACCGCTGCTGATCGACCTGAGCCTGTCCGAAGTCGCGCGCGGCAAGATCATGGTCGCCGCCAAGGAGGGCCGCCCGATTCCGGCGGGCTGGGCACTGGACGCGAGCGGCGTGCCGACGACGGATGCGCGCGCGGCGCTGGCCGGCTCGATGCTGCCGATCGGTGCGGCGTCGGGCGCGAAGGGCGCAATGCTGGCGCTGATGGTGGAGCTTCTGGTCACCGCGCTGATCGGCGCCCGGTTCGGGTTCGAGGCATCGAGCTTCTTCGTCGACGAAGGCAACCGGCCGCGCATCGGACAGGCCTTCATCGTCGTGGACCCCGACGCGCTCGCCAGCGCTGCGAGTTACTTCGCCCGCGTCGAAGCGCTGATCGCCGAAATGCTGAAGGACGATGGCGTACGCCTGCCGGGCGCGCGGCGCGAAGCGTTGCGCGCAGCCGCCGAACGCGACGGCCTCGACGTGCCCGACGCGCTCGTGCAGCAGGCCGCCTCGGATTGGAAACCGGCCACGACAACTCATTGAGCACTACGAATCTTTGTGACACGACCGACCGCACGGCGCTCGCATGCGCCACCCTTTGTCACTCCGAGCCGCAACGCCGCGATTGTCATTCCGAGCCGCAGGCGAGGAATCTCCGCCGCTTGCAACGCCGGGATCCCTCGCGTCGCTCGGGATGACGGAACCGGTGTCCACACAGGCGACGCGAACTTGCGGGGTCGCGGTGTCGCGAGCTTGCGTAACTCTCAATCGACCACGAGGAGACACCCATGACCACACGCCGACACCTCATCCTCACCGCCGCGCTGATCGCGCTGGGCTGGCCCGCTTTCGCGCAGGACTATCCCAGACCCGGATCGACGATCCGATACGTAGTGCCGTTTCCCGCGGGCGGGCTGACCGACGTAATGGCGCGTCTGGTCGCGCAGCAGCTCGGCGAGCGCTGGAAAGTCAACGTCATCGTGGACAACAAGCCCGGCGCCGGCGGCATGATCGGCGCGGCGGAAGTCGCGAAGGCGGCGCCGGACGGTCAGACGCTGCTGGCGATCACGATGACGCACGCGGTGAATGCAACGCTGTTCAGGAGCAAGGCACCCTACGATTTCCAGAAGGACCTGAAGCCCGTGGCGCTGCTTGCCGGCAGCCCGATGCTCGTGGTCGTGCCGGCGGCGAGTCCGATCAAGGACTTCAAGGACCTGATGGCACAGGCGAAGACACGCAAGCTGAACGCCGGCTCCAGCGGAAACGGCACGCCACCGCATCTGACGCTTGCGCTGTTCAACCAGCTCAACGGTTCCAGCATCCAGCACGTTCCTTACAAGGGGGGTGCGCCGAGCATGACCGACCTGATCGGCGGCCAATTGGACGTCGTGTTCTCCAACTTCCCGGAGAGCATCGCGCACGTCAAGGCCGGCAAGTTGCGCGCGCAGGCGATAGCCAGCGCGCAGCGGCATCCGCTCGTGCCCGACGTTCCGACCACCGGCGAAGCGGGCATGCCCGGCCTCGAGGTGGAGAACTGGACCGCGATGATGGCGCCCGCCGGCACGCCGGATGCGATCGTCGGGAAGCTGGCCGCCGAGGTGCTGAAAATCATGGCCACGCCGGACATCCAGGAGCGCGCACGCACGCAGGGCTTTCGCGTCGACGCCCGCGGCCCGAACGAACTCGCCTCGTTCCTCAACGGCGAAGTCGAACGCTGGGCACGCGTCATCGCCGCGGCGAAGATCCAGGCCGACTGAGTCCGACTGGCACCCGTGCCGTCGACTCCCGGACGATGAGTTCGACCTCGAGCTCGGTGCGGCGCGGCACGGGTTCGCCGCGCAGCGCACCGATCAGCCGCTCGGCGGCCAGCGTCCACATCGTCTCCGACGGCACTCGCATCGTCGTCAGCGTCGGGCTGACGTGGCGTGCGAGCTCGAGGTCGTCGAATCCGATGATCGAAAGCTGCTCCGGCACACGTAAGCCCAGATGATGCGCTTCGATCAACGCACCGAACGCGAGCACGTCGTTGCCGCACAGCACCGCGGTGGGCCGCGGACGCGCGGACATCAGCTGACGCAGCCCGTCGCGCGCGTCGGCCAAGGTGTAGCGGCGCTCCACAATCCGCTCTGCCGGCAGCGAAAGCCGCGCGGAGCGCAGTGCGTCGCGCGCTCCCTCGACGCGCGCGCGCGCGCGATCGTTGTCGCGCGTGACGCCCGCCAGCATGGCGATGCGCCGATGGCCAAGCTCCAGCAGGTGCCGTGCGGCGCGCCCCATCGCGCGGCGATTGTCGAACCCGACGGACAGATCGGTCTCGTCGTTTCCGAGCGTCATCACATGGACGAACGGGAGACCGCGACGGCGCAGGAAGTCGAGCAGCGTTGGGCGCTGCCCGTGACCGCACAGCACGAGTGCATCGACGCCACGCGCCACCAGGGTACGCCCCTGGACGTCTTCGGCGGCGGTGTCGTAGTCGCTCGTGGCGATCAGCAGCTGCAGGCGATCCTGCGCGAGCCGACGTTGCAGCGCGTCGATCGCTTTGGCGAAGATGGCGTTATCGAGCGTCGGGACGATCGCCCCGACCGTCCCGGTGCGATGCAGCGTCAGCGCACGCGCTCCGGCATTCGGCACGTAGCCCAGCGCAGCGACTGCCGCATGCACGCGGCTGCGCGCGGGCTCCCGCACCGCTTGCCCGTTCAACACGCGCGACACCGTCGCCGTCGATACACGTGCGGCTGCGGCAACGTCCTCGATGCGCGGGCGCCGCGCAACCGGGATGCGTGCGTTGGACGATCTCTGCCGCATCCAATAACTGTACGCGCTTTCACGACGCATCGCGTGTCGGGACCGGCGGCAAGATGCGGTGCATCATCGGCGGCGCGGCGTTTTGGGACACGACACCGTACCCTTGACACGCGCAGTGGCCGCGCCCAAACTGAAAGCGCTTACAGATATGCGCTGTCCCGCCCGCTGACCCTGGCCGGCTGCGGACTGCGCGGCAAGCCATCACCAGGCTATCGCTTGCAATGACTCCCGCGCCGGCTCGCGAATCCTCTGCTGCCAGCCGCGCTGCGCGCCTGATCTGGGCGTTCGGCACCCTGTTCATGGTGCTCGTTCTTTGGCAGGGTGTCACCGTCTGGTGGGGCTGGGTCTCGACTGCGCGTTTTCCTGCGCCGGCGGAGGTCGTCTCCGCGCTTCGGCAAATCGCGGTCGACGGTTACGGTAACGCCCGCTTGCACGAACACGCGCTGCGCAGCGTTTTGCTGGTCACCAGCGGATTCTTCGTTGCGTCGAGCGTCGGCGTCGTGCTTGGCCTGGCGATGGGCGCGAGCCGTCGCGTCGAAGCCTTCGTCAACCCCGTGTTCCTGCTGTTGCGGCCGATTCCGCCGTTGGCCTGGATTCCATTGGCGATCGTCTGGCTGGGGCTGGGCGATGCCGCCAAGTTGATGGTCATCTTCGTCTCGGCCTTCGTGCCTTCGGTGATCAACAGCTTTACCGGCGTACGCCAGATCGAAACCCCGTTGTTCGAAGCGGCGGCGATGCTAAACGCGCGCGGCTGGCGCTACTGGAAGGAGGTGCTCGTGCCGGGGGCTTTACCAAGCATCTTCACAGGGCTGCGGCTGTCGCTTCAGGCGTCGTGGACGACGCTGGTGGCTGCCGAACTGGTCGGCGCGATCGCGGGGCTCGGTTCGATCCTGAACCAGAGCGCACAGGACATCTACCCGGCCATGATCGTCGTCGGCATGGCCAGCGTCGCGTTGTGCGGCTGGCTGATGACGCTGGCGCTGGGAAGCATCGAAACGCGCGCGATGCCCTGGAGGGCCGCGCCGTGATCGGGCCGCCGCTGGCGCAGCGCGAATTGCTCCGCCTGACAGGCGCAGGAACGTTCGCCTTCCTGGCGCTGTGGTCGGCGGCAGCGCTGTCCGGCATCACATCGCAGCAGTTCTTGCCGGCGCCGTGGGAGGTCCTGGCCCGCTTTGCACGGTTGCTGACAGAACCGTTTGCCGGTTACACGCTGCTCGTGCACCTGTCGTCCAGCCTGCAGCGGTTTGCCATGGGTTTTGCGCTGGCGGTCGCGGTTGGACTGCCGCTGGGCCTGCTGATGGCGCATTTCCGATGGGTCGACCGACTCGTCGCGCCGCTGTTCGAAGCCGTGCGATTCGTCGCGCCGATCGCCTGGGTGCCGTTTGCCGCGCTCTGGTTCGGCACCGGCATCGGCGGGCCCGTGCTGATCATTTTTATGGGCGCATTCCCGCCGGTGCTGATCAACACGTACCGCGGCGCCAAGTTCGTCGAAGCGAGGCACCTCGACGCGGCGCGCATGCTGGGCGCCGGTCCATGGCGCACGATGACCGAAGTGCTGCTGCCCGCGGCCGTACCGTCGATCGTCGCCGGACTTCGCATCTCCGCGGGACTCGGGTGGCAGTCACTCGTCGGCGCGGAATTGATCGTGGCCTCGAGCGGCGTGGGCTACATGATGGTGAAAGGCCAGGCCGCCGTGTCAACGGCAACGGTCATGAGCGGAATGATCGCCATCGGCCTCGTCGGTCTTCTGATCGACGTCGTGCTGCGGCGATTGCACAGGCACATCGAACAACGTCGCGGACTTTGAGAACGGGCGAATGGCCAACATCCAGTTCCAGCGCGTCGGGCGCGTCTTTCGTCAGGGTGGCACCGAAGTCGTCGCGTTGGAAGACATCGACCTCGAGGTACAGGACCGCGAGTTCGTCGCGATCGTGGGCCCGTCGGGCTGCGGCAAGACGACCTGCTTACGTATGGCGGCCGGACTCGACCACGCGACCTCGGGCTCGGTGCGCGTCGGAGGCGTCGAAGTAAAGTCGCCGGGGCCCGACCGCGCCGTGGTCTTCCAGCAGTTTGCGCTGTTTCCCTGGAAGAACGTGTGGGACAACATCGAATTCGGGCTCGTATCGCTCGGTGTCGACGTCGCCGAACGGCGACGTCGCATCGAGCACTACATCGCGCTGATGGGCCTGGCGGGCTACGAGCGTGCGTTTCCACACCAGTTGTCCGGCGGCATGCAGCAACGGGTGGCCATTGCGCGCGCCTATGTGCTCGACCCCAAGGTGCTTTTGATGGACGAGCCCTTCGGCGCCCTGGACGCGCAGACGCGCGTCGTCATGCAGGAAGAACTCGTGCGGCTGGCACGCCGGCATCCGCGCACGGTGCTGTTCATCACGCACGCGGTGGAGGAAGCCGTGTATCTGGCCGACCGCATCGCGGTGATGACACGCCGTCCCGGGCGGATCCGCGAGGTGATCGACGTGAAGCCGGTGCGCGAGTCAGAACGCTGGGACGCGCTGGAGCGCATCGAAGACGTGATGGACCAGCCAAGCTTCGTCCACCTGCGAACGCACATCTGGAAGCTGCTGCGCGAGCAGCAGGCAGAACAGGCCCACTGACCAAGTACCCCAAAACAGGCGTTTTCAAAAACGCCCTTTTCGCCGACCTAGCCGGCTACTTCCACGACCCAAGGAGGCCTCCGATGAAAGACATGCTCCCCTCACCCCGCCGAATCGCGCTGCGCGGCCTCGTCGCTGCGGCAATCGTGTCGGCCACAACCGGCGTCCAGGCGCAGCCGCTCACCGAAATCAAGGTGAGCTATCAGCCCGCGCTGTACTGGGCGTTGCCCTTTTACATCGCCACCGAAAAAGGCTGGTGGGCCGAGGTCGGCCTGAAACCCGTGTTCAGCACTTTCCCGGCCGGCGTGCCGCAGATCGCCGCGGCCGCCTCAAAGTCGTGGGACGTCGGAGGAACCGGCTCGGTGCCGGCGGTGCTCGGACACGTTCGCTTTGGCATCAAGACCATCGGCATCACGAACGACGAGTCGGCCGGCAATGCCCTGCTTGCACGCAAGGACGTTGCGGCCCGGTATCTGCAGAACCCGGCATCGATGAAGGGCCAGACGATCGTGCTGACAGCCAATTCGACAGGCGACTACGCCGTGCAGTCGTGCCTCAGGAAATGGGGGCTGTCGAAGACCGACGTAACGATCAAGAACATGGGGCAGGCAGAAATCATCTCCGCGATGTCATCGAATAACGCCGACCTCGGCGGTCTGTGGGCGCCCAACATCTACACGCTCGAGGAAAAAGCCGGCGCGCAGGTCCTATGCTCGGGCAAGGACGGCGGAGCGATCGTGCCCGGCGCGCTGATCGCTCGCGGCGATTTCGCCGAGCAGCACCCCGACCTGGTTGCCAAGTTCCTCGCGGTCTACCTGCGTGGCTGGTCGTGGGCAAACGCCAACCGAAGCGAGGCCATCGCGATGATGAAGAAGTTTTACGAGCAAGGCGGCGTGTCGATCAGCGAGGCATCGATGCGCAAGGAGTTCGACACGCGTCCGACGTTCAACCTCGAGCAGCAACTCGCCATCATGAGCCGGGCCGGCGGCGCGTCCAAGGTGGACGGCTGGTTCACCGCGATCGGCGAGTTCATGAAAGGAACCGGCGCGATCCCAGCGGTGCCGGCCGCCAGCGACTTCATCACCGACGCGTACATGAAGCGTGTCGCAGCCGACCCGAAACTGCGCAATTTTGCCAACACCAGCAAATGAGCCGGTCATGGCGATCACGTACCTGAAGAAGGCGACAAAGACACCAGAGACAGAGACGGCGACCGCGCAACAGGTCGTCAACCAGATGCTCGCCGAGATCGGCGCGCGCGGCGAGGCGGCGGTGCTGGACTACGCGAGGAAGCTCGACCGGTGGGACCGGGACATCCTCGTCAGCCGCGCAGAGATCGACCGGCGCGTTGCCGAAGTGCCCGACGAGGTTCGCCGCGACATCGATTTCGCGATCCGGCAGGTCAGCGATTTCGCCAACGCACAACGTCGTTCGCTGCACGAGTTCAGCGTCGAGCTGCACCCGGGCGTGATCGCCGGCCAGCGCGTGGTGCCGGTCAACGTCGCCGGCTGTTACGCGCCGGCCGGCCGCTACGCGCACATCGCCTCGGCGTACATGGGCGTAGCCACCGCGAAGGCCGCTGGGGTCAAAACGATCGTCGCCTGCTCTGGCCCGTATCGGGGCGGCCCGATGCATCCGTATCTGCTGTACGCCTTCGACAGGGCGGGTGCCGACATCATCTTGACGCTCGGCGGCGTGCAGGCGGTCGCGACCATGGCATTCGGCCTGTTCACCGGCAAGCCCGCTGACGTGATCGTCGGGCCGGGCAACAAGTTCGTGGCCGAGGCCAAGCGAGCCCTTTTCGGCAAGGTCGGCATCGATGTCTTCGCCGGCCCGTCGGAGATCGCCGTCATTGCTGATGACTCGGCCGACGCCGCCACCGTCGCCACCGACTTGGTCGGCCAGGCCGAGCACGGACACGAATCGCCGGCTTGGCTGTTCACCACTTCACCGCGTTTGGCGCATGACGTTCTGGGCCTGGTGCCGCGGCTCATCGAGACACTGCCACTTACCGCGCGGGAGGCCGCCGGAGCGGCGTGGCGAGACTACGGCGAGGTCATCGTGTGCGACACACGGGACGAAGTCGTCGAGGTCTCCGACCGCTACGCCAGCGAGCACCTCGAAGTACATGCGCGCGACCTTGACTGGTGGCTGCAGCACCTGACCTGCTACGGATCGTTGTTTCTCGGCGAACAAACCACGGTCGCCTTCGGCGACAAGGCGAGCGGGCCCAACCATGTGTTGCCGACCAAGGGGGCGGCCCGCTACTCGGGCGGACTGTCGGTGCACAAATTTCTCAAGACCTTGACCTGGCAGCGAATGACGCGTGAAGCAGTGCGCGACATCGGCGAGGTGACGGCACGAATCTCGCGGCTCGAGGGGATGGAGGCGCACGCGCGTACGGCCGATCATCGACTTGCGAAGTATTTTCCGGGCCAGCGTTTCTCGCTCGGCGAGCCGGTCAAGGCGTGAGTCCGGCGTGAGCATCTTGCGACTGTTCGACCTAAGCGGCCGCCGGGCGCTGGTCACCGGCGGCAACTCAGGAATCGGTTTGGCGATGGCGCAGGCGCTCGGCAGCGCCGGTGCGCGCGTGATGCTGGCCGCCCGGCGCCAGGCCCAACTTGCCGCAGCCGCCGATGCGCTTCGCCAGCAGCAGATCACGGCCGACGTGCTGGCAGTCGACCTTTGCGATGTCGACGCGCTGCGCGCCGCGGCGCGAGAGGCCGAAAGCGTCATGGGTGGTGTGGACATCCTAGTCAACGCCGCAGGAGTGAATCTGCGCCAGCCGTTCGAGGAAGTGACACCGGAATCCTGGCGGTCGCAGATCGCCGTACATCTCGGCGCGCCGTTCTTTCTGACGCAGGCGCTGGCGCCCGGAATGCGCGCGCGTGGCTGGGGCCGCATCCTGAACGTCGCTTCGCTGCAATCGTTTCGTGCGTTCGCAGACAGCGCCCCCTACGGCGCGGCCAAGGGCGGCGTGGTGCAACTGACGCGCGCCATCGCGCAGGCGTGGTCGCGGTACGGCATCACGTGCAACGCCATCGGTCCGGGCTTTTTCCCGACCGCGCTGACAGCCCCCGTGTTCGCCGACGAAGCGCTGGCCCGGCGTCACGCCGAGGCGACCTGCGTCGGGCGCAACGGTGAACTGCGCGATCTGTATGGCGTAACCGTGTTCCTCGCGAGCGACGCATCCGCCTATATCACCGGCCAGACCCTGATGGTCGACGGCGGATACACGGCGCGCTGATGATGAGGCTCGACATGAACCTGGACGCGTACTGGATGCCTTTCACGCCGAACAGGCAGTTCAAGGAACATCCGCGGCTGGTTACCAGCGCCGAAGGCATCGTTCTGCGCACGCCCGACGGGCGCGAGGTTCTCGACGGCATCTCGGGCCTGTGGTGCGTCGGCGCAGGTCACCGTCATCCGCGCATCGTCGAGGCAATGAAACGGCAGATCGACGTGCTCGACTATGCATCGAGCTTTCAGGTCGGTCACCCCGGCGCGTTCGCGCTCGCGGAGCGGCTGGCCGCGATCGCACCCGACGGACTGGATCGCGTCTTCCTCGTCAATTCGGGCTCCGAAGCCTGTGACACCGCACTGAAGATCGCGCTGGCGTACTGGCACGCCCGCGGCCAGGGCCAGCGAAACCTGTTCATCGGCCGTGAGCGCGGCTTTCACGGAGTGGGCTTCGGCGGCATTTCGGTCGGCGGCATGACCAACAACCGTCGCGCCTTCGGCACCGCGCTTCTGCGCAGCGATCACCTCCGCAGCACCTGGGACCCGACCACACAGTCCTTCGTTCGCGGCCAACCCGAGACCGGCGCCGAAATGGCCGACGAACTGGAAACTCGGCTGATCGCGCTTCACGACGCGAGCCAGATCGCCGCCGTGGTCGTGGAACCGCTGGCGGGTTCGACGGGTGTGCTGGTGCCACCCAAAGGGTATCTACAACGTCTGCGCGAGATATGCGATCGCCACGGCCTGCTGCTCGTGTTCGACGAGGTCATCACAGGCTTCGGTCGCCTGGGCGCGATGTTCGCGGCCGACGTCTTTGGGGTGATTCCAGACATGATCCTGTTCGCGAAGACCGTCACCAACGGCGCCGCGCCGCTTGGCGGTGTGCTGGTCCGTCGCGACATTTACGAAACGGTGATGCACGGCCCCCGTCATCTGGCCGAACTGATGCACGGCTACACCTGCTCGGGTCACCCGCTGGCCTGTGCCGCAGCGAACGCGATGCTCGACGTGCTCCAGCACGAAGCCCTGCTGCAGCGAGCCGCCGCGCTGGCACCGCATCTGGAGGAGGCCGTGCACGCACTGCGTGACACGCCCGGCGTCGTCAGCGTGCGCAACTTCGGCCTGGCCGCTGGAGTCGAACTTGAGGCAGCGCCGGGCGCGCCGGGGCTGCGGGGTGCCCGGGCGCAAGCCGCCGCCTTCGAGCACGGTCTGCTGACCCGCGCACCGGGCGACACCCTGGTACTCGCGCCGCCCTTCGTCAGCACCCCTGTCGACATCGACCGCATGGTCGAGCGGCTGCGGGCAGCCATCGTCCAGACCATGAGGGCCGCGTCATGAAAGCAATCGTGTACACCCGCCCCAACGAGGTGCAGCAACAGGAGCGCCCCGAACCGGAGCTGGCGGAAGGCGAGGTCGTGCTGCGCATCGATGCGGCCGGCATCTGCGGGTCCGATATGCACGCCTACCATGGCCACGATCCCCGCCGCAAACCCGGCCTCGTCCTGGGCCATGAATTCGCAGGCACGGTGCTGCGATCCGCCAGTCCGTTGTGGGAGCCCGGGCAGCGCGTGACCGGCAAACCGCTGATCACCTGCGGCCGCTGCGACTACTGCCTGCAAGGGCGCGACAACCTGTGCAGTGACCGCAGCATGATCGGCATGACGCGTCCAGGGGCGTTCGCGGAAGCGATGAGCATTCCCGCCCGCTGCCTGATCGGTCTGCCAGAGACGCTCGACCCCGTGCGCGCGGCGCTCACCGAGCCGGCCGCCACCGCACTGCACGCGGTGAACCTTTCGATGCGTGTGCTCGCGCGGCCGCTGCCGGAATGCCGCGTGCTGGTGCTGGGTGGCGGCGCGATCGGAATGCTCAGCGCGTTACTCGTACGCCACTACGGCGTTGACGATCTGCTCGTGGCAGAGGTCAACGAGCTGCGTCGTGCATCGGTCGCCAGGCATGCACAGTGCGGCGTCTTCGATCCGTTGGCGCAGCCCGCGCCGGACAGCGCCTTCGAATTCGTGATCGACGCGGTCGGCAGCGCCGCGACGCGCAAAGCGGCGGTCGCGGCAGTCAAGCCGGGGGGCGTCGTGATGCACATCGGGCTGCAGGACTGGGCGAGTGAAATCGACATGCGCAAGCTCACGCTGGCCGAGATCACCCTGTTGGGAACGTACACGTACTCCATGGCGGACATGCGCGCCACCGTCGCGGCGCTTGCCCGCGGCGTATTCGGTGGCCTGTCGTGGGTCGAACACAGACCGCTTAGCGAAGCAGCGCGGGCATTCGATGAACTGGACCGCGGACGAATCGCTGCGCCCAAGGTCGTGCTCACGCCCTGCGGCTAAGGTTCGAAAAGTGCCGCTCGTTCGGTAGCGCGCCGGGCACGACGGGCTTTCTTCGCGGACCCGTTTTGCGATCGGATAGCGCCAATCGCGCCGCCGAGCCGAAGGCGAGTCAACACCTTCCCGCCAGAGGCGGAGGGCGCGACCGCACACTACGGGCTTTCTTCGCGAAAGCGGTTGGTGATGGGATAGCGCCAGTCGCGCCGCCGAGCCGAAGGCGAGTCAACACCTTCCCGCCAGAGGCGGAGGGCGCGACCGCACACTACGGGCTTTCTTCGCGGAAGCGGTTGGTGATGGGATAGCGCCAGTCGCGCCCGAAGCCTCTGTGCGTGACGCGGATGCCGACCGGCGCCTGGCGCCGCTTGTATTCGTTGGCGCGAATCAGCCTGACCACCTTGCGGACGACGGCTTGATCGAACCCGGCGGCGACGATCTCCTCCACGCTTTCGCCCTGCTCCATGTAGCGCTCGATGATCGCATCGAGCACCTCGTATGGCGGCAGCGAGTCCTGGTCGGTCTGCTCCGGCCGCAGCTCGGCGCTCGGCGCGCGCTGGAGGATGCGTTCCGGGATCACATACGACAGCGAATTGCGGTAGCGCGCGAGCGCGTAGACCAGCGTCTTGCGGATGTCCTTGATCACCGCAAAGCCGCCGGCCATGTCGCCGTACAGCGTCGCGTAGCCGACCGCCATCTCGCTTTTGTTGCCGGTGGTCAGCACGATCGACCCGTACTTGTTGGACAGCGCCATCAGCAGCGTGCCGCGGATGCGCGCCTGGATGTTTTCCTCGGTCGTGTCCCACGGCAGCCCGCGGAACTCGGCGGCCAGCGCGGCGAGGAAACTGTCGAATACCGGTTTGATTGGAATCTCGTCGTAGCGGACGCCGAGCGTGGCCGACATCGCGCGCGAGTCGATCCACGAGATCTCGCGCGTGTACTGCGACGGCATCATCACCGCGCGCACGCGGTCCGCGCCGAGCGCGTCGACCGCGATCGCCAGCGTCAGCGCCGAGTCGATACCGCCCGACAACCCGATGATCGCGCCCGGAAATCCGTTCT
The DNA here is from genome assembly GCA_964539745.1 of uncultured Burkholderiaceae bacterium. GTDB lineage: Bacteria > Pseudomonadota > Gammaproteobacteria > Burkholderiales > Burkholderiaceae_F > DSNY01. The sequence goes on from CAZIJU010000068.1 coordinate 12,681, forward strand.
TCCCGAGGTAATCGCGCACGCCGAGCACGAGCGCCCGATACGCCTGTTGCTCGAGCGAACCGAGGTCGGCGATCGCGCCCGGCTGCGGCGCGCCGTCGACGAAATCGGTCAGCATTAATCGCTCTTCGAAGTGCGGCGCCATCTGCGTGAGCGTGCCGTGCGCATCGAGCACGAACGACGCGCCGTCGAACACCAGCTCGTCCTGCCCGCCGACCAGGTTCGCATAAACCAGCGGCATCCCGAAGCGCGAGACGTTCTCGCGCATCCGCGCGATCCGCAGCGCCTGCTTGCCGAGGTGAAACGGCGATCCGTTAAGCACCAGCAGCACCTGCGCGCCGGCCGCGCGCGCGCACTCCGGCGCATACGGATACCAGGTGTCCTCGCAGATGTTCAGGCCGAAGGGCGTGCCATCGACTTCGAAGACGAGCGGGCGGTTGTCCGGCGTGAAGTAGCGCTGCTCGTCGAAGACGTCGTAGTTCGGCAGGTCGTGCTTGCAGTACGTGCCGATGACCACCCCGCCACGCAGCACAGACGCCGCGTTGAAGCGCCGCCCCTCGCGCGCAAGCGGATGGCCGACGACGACGTGAAGTTCGGAAAACTGCAGCAGTTGCGCGGCAAGCCGTTTCAGCGCGGCGTCGGCGGCTCCGTAGAATGCGCGGCGCAACAGCAGGTCTTCGGGCGGATAGCCGCTCAACGCGAGTTCCGGCGTCAGCAGCACGTGCGCACCGGCCTGCGCGGCGCGCGCCGCCATTTCGAGAATGCGCCTGCTGTTGGCCTCGAAATCGCCGACCGTGCAGTTGACCTGTGCGACGGCAACCCGGACCCGCGAACTCATTGACCGCACCGCTGGAAATGTCGCGCGATTATCGCACGCAGGTCTTCGGCGACATCGCATCGATCGGCCGCGCCGCATGGTCGCGGCTTGCGGCGTCGGATGCCGATGCCAATCCGTTCGTGCGGTACGAATATCTGCACGCGCTTGAGGCGAGCGGTTGCGTGGGCGGACGCAGTGGCTGGGTGCCGCAACACCTGACGCTCGCGCGCGGCGGGGAACTCGCGGCAGCGGTTCCGCTGTACGTCAAGTCGCACTCCTTCGGCGAGTACGTGTTCGACTGGGCATGGGCTGATGCCTACGCCCGGCACGGACTCGCCTACTACCCGAAGCTGGTTGCGGCGGTGCCGTTCGCGCCGGTGACGGGCGCGCGGCTGCTCGCGCGCGACGCGTCCGCGCGCGCAGCGCTCGCGCATGCGCTGCTCGCGCACGCGCGCGCCAGTGCGCTGTCGTCGCTGCACGTGCTGTTCGCGCCCGAGCGCGACGTCGCGCTGCTCGCCGCGCACGGCATGCTCGTGCGTCGGGGCGTGCAGTTTCACTGGCGCAATCCGGGCTTTTCGACGTTCGATGACTTCCTCGCGGCGCTCGCGCAGCCCAAGCGCAAGAAGATCCGCGCCGAGCGGCGCCATGTCGCACAGGCCGGCGTGACGGTCGAGCGCCTGACGGGCGAATCGATCGGCGCGGCCGACTGGGACTTCTTTCACCGCTGTTACCGCGCCACCTACGCCGTACACGGCTCGACCCCCTATCTGAACCGCGACTTCTTTCGCCTTCTTGGCGAGGCGATGCCGCGCAACCTGTTGTTGGTGATCGCGCGCCGCGCGGACCGGCCGATCGCCGCCGCGCTCGGCGTCTTCGACGAAACACGGCTGTACGGGCGCCACTGGGGCACCATAGACAGCGTCTCGTGCCTGCATTTCGAGTGCTGCTACTACCAGATGATCGAATTCGCGATCGAGCACGGGCTGCGGGTCTTCGAGGGCGGCGCGCAGGGCGCACACAAGCTCGCGCGCGGGTTTGATCCGGCGCCGACCGTCTCCGCGCACTGGCTCGCCGAACTGGCCATGCACGCGGCGGTGCAGCGCTTTCTGGTGCGGGAATCCGACGCGATCGACCACACGCTCGATGAGTTGAACGAGCACCGCGCCTGGCGCCGGGGCGAGCCGGCGGTGAACGTCGATTGATCGCGCCGACGCATGCGTGTATCGCATGCAATGCGTTCGAAAGAATGGTTTGTGCGGCGGGCGCCGCTGCCCAAGCATTCAGCCGGTCCCCGCACCCGCCGCAGAGGAGCGTCGCGATGATCGCCACCGAAACCGTCTTTGCACCTGTGCCGCAGGCGCTCGCGCCGCACGAGCAGCGACGCGAGCGCGCGCTGCTCGACCTGCTGAAGGCTTCGACGATCGCGCATGCCGAAACCGCCGACGGCTATCTGCTGCGCATCGCCGGCGGCGCGCCGACGCTCGCGCAACTCGGCGATCTGATCGCACTGGCGCGGCGCCGCTGCCCGTTTCTCGGCTTCGATCTGCGGTGCCCGCCGGAGGACGGCGAAGTCGCGCTGCGGATCTGGGGTCCGCACGAGGCGAAAGCTTCGATCCGCGGCATGTTCGTCGAGCAGAGCTGACAGCGGAACACGTCGCCGCGCGGCACGCCGGCTTCAGGAGCCCGGCCAGGGCGTGTGGACGAACCGGTACTCGCCGATCACGCGTTCGTGGCCGTCGTCGACCGCGATCAGTTGCAGCGTCGAAGTGCTCTCGTGCAGAGCGCGGATGCGGTCGATTCGCGGCACGATGACGACTTCGCCGGCCGCTGCCGAGTACGGGATGTCGCGCAGCCTCAGCGGGCCCGTCCCCTCGGGCTCGCGCGCGACGAGATCGAGCCGCTGCACACCCGCGAGCGGCGCCTGCAAACGGCTGACGAGCACGTCGTCGTCGGGGGCGACCGTGCAGTGCACGCTGCCGTGCGGCGGTACCCGGTATTCGCGCAGCCGCAGCCCCGTCCGCGCCAGCGTCTGGACGAAGCTCGGGGTCACGACCGCGGCGATCGCTCCTTTGCGCACCAGCGCGCGGACGCCGCCGGCCAGATCGACGAACCGCTCGAGCGTCACGCAGCAGTCGCCGCAGCCGAACAGATGCCGTTCGACTTCGTCTTCGCGCGCCGCTTCGAGATCACCGAGCCAGTAGTCGACGAGCACGGCGAGCGGTACGGGCGCGGCGCAGATCGCTCGGCTCATCGGGTGCGTGCCTCCACGCAGTCGCGCAGCCGCTGCAACGCGCGGTACCGGATCACGCGCACGTTGGCCTCGGACAGTCCCAGCTCGGTGCCGACGCTGCGCGCCGGCCGCTCGTCGTAGAAGCTGAGCACCAGCACCGAGCGATCGCGCTCCGCGAGCCGCTCCAGACAGTCGCGCAGGCGCGCGTGATCGAGCGCGGGGGCGCTGGACGGATCGGCCGCCGGCACGTCGTCAGCGTAGGTTTGCAGCAGCCGGTCGCGGCGCGCCTGCCCGCGCCGCAGGTCGACGACGAGCTGACGGCTCGTGCCGAGCACAAACGACACGATTTCGCCCGGGTCGCGAATCGCGCCGCCGCGCAAGCGCTCAAGCGTCATCATCAGCACCTGTTGCACGAGGTCGGCTGTTGCATGCGCATCGCGCAGATGCCGCAGGCCGTACAGGTGCACCCGCCGCGCCAGCCGCCGGCACAAGGCGGCTTCCGCATCGCGGTCGATGCCGGGACGCGCAGCGGCGATGCGGCGCGCCAGCACCGCATCGTCCTGTTCGGACGCATCGGCTGCCGGATCGTTCCGTCGACGTTGCATGCGGGCAGCATAAGCCACGCTTCCTACGGCGAGGAGGTGTAACGAAACGCCCGTTCGTTACACCTCCTCGATCCCAACCCCACGGAGCACGCCATGATCACGAATACGCAATCCGGCACCAACGTCCACGAAATCGCCGACGGGATCTACCGCATCAACACGCCGGTGGCGATCCCGGACGGGCCGGGCGGATTCAATTTCAATCAATATCTGATCGTCGACGACGCGCCGCTGCTGTTCCACACCGGCCCGCGCCGCCTGTTCCCGCGGGTGCGCGAGGCAGTGGCCGCGCTGATGCCGGTCGAACGCCTGCGCTTTGTGGCCTTCTCGCACGTCGAAGCGGACGAATGCGGCGCGCTGAACGAGTGGCTCGCCGTCGCAGCCGCGGCGGAGCCGGTGTGCAGCCGGATCGCGGCGATGGTCTCGATCGCCGACCTCGCCGACCGCGCGCCGCGGGCGCTCGCCGACGGCGAGGTGCTTTCGCTCGGTCGCCATGCGCTGCGCTGGTTTGACACGCCGCACGTGCCGCACGGCTGGGACGCCGGCTTGATGATGGAAACCTCGACGCGAACGTTGCTCTGCGGCGACCTGTTCACGCAGGGCGGCAGCGGCGCGGTCCCGCTCACCGAGTCCGACATCCTGGTGCCGAGCGAAGCCTTCCGCGCGCCGCTCGACTACTTCGCGCACGCGCCGGACACCGGCGCGATCCTGGAGCGGCTCGCCAAAGAAGCGCCGACGACGCTCGCCGTCATGCACGGCAGCGCCTGGCGCGGTGATGGCGCGCAACTGCTTCGCGCGCTCGCCAAGCGGCTGGACGGCACACGGTCGGCTACCGCGGACCGACGGCACGCTTCGCCGCTCGCGGCGTGACCGCGGCGCCGGCAAAGGGGCACCTGCCGCATCGGACGAGTGCACGCGATCGAGCAGCCGGCTCGAGCGCGGCACCCCGTCCCGAGGCGACTACACGTTGCATCCGGCGCGCTTCGTGCGTGGCGCCATTACCGCCCACCTGCCGCGCGAAAAGACGAATCGAGCGTCCCTTCGGCTCACGCGATCTGTTCCGTCACCCCGGCGATCGCTCGGTCGCAGGCCGTTCGCACGGCGCTTCGTGCCGAGGCATCAGAATGCGGGCTTGGGTGAGGCCCTCTTGTACGCCTCAGCGCCCGCCATGATCTCGCGCCGCGCCTCGTCCGGGCCGCCCCAGCCGACCACCTTCACCCACTTGCCGGACTCCAGGTCCTTGTAGTGTTCGAAGAAGTGCCGGATCTGCTGCAGCCGTTCGGGTGCGATGTCTTCCGGTTTCCGCCAGTGCTTGTACCAGGGCAGGCACTTGTCGATCGGCACCGCGAGCAGCTTCGAGTCGCCGCCCGCTTCATCTTCCATTTTTAGCACGCCGAGCGGGCGGCAGCGCACGACCACGCCGTGCTGCAGCGGGAACGGCGTGATCACGAGCACGTCGACCGGATCGCCGTCGTCGGAGATCGTGTGCGGGATGTAGCCGTAGTTGCACGGGTAGTGCATCGACGTGCCGATGAAGCGGTCGACGAACAGCGCCCCGCTTTCCTTGTCGACTTCGTACTTGATCGGGTCCGCGTGCGCGGGGATCTCGATGATCACGTTGAAGTCGTCCGGCAGTGCGCGTCCGGCAGGCACCCGGTCCAGTCCCATCGTCGGCTCGCTTTCCAGTGTCCTCGCGACGCGACCGATTGTAGCGACGGGTCCGCCTGGAGCCGCCGGCGCCGGCGCTTCATAATCCGGTCTGCAGGCTGAGGAGACGACGGGCATGGAGGGGGGATGGATCGCCGCGAACGGCGCGCACCATTTCATCGGCAACCGCTGGGTCGAATCGCGCTCGGGGCAGTCGATCGACGTCATCGATCCGTCGGACGGCAAGCCGTTCGCGAAGATCGCGCGCGGCAACGGCGCCGACATCGACGCCGCGGTGAAAGCCGCGCGCGCGGCCTATGGCGACAGCGGCGACGGCGCTTGGGGACGGCTCAGCGCGACTGAACGCGGGCGGCTGCTCGCGCGGCTTTCGCAGGCCGTGCTCGATCATCTCGAAGAGCTGGCGCGGCTGGAATCGCGCACGACCGGCAAGCCGCTGAAGCAGGGCCGCGCCGATGCGAACGCGCTGGCGCGCTACTTCGAGTACTACGCCGGCGCAGCCGACAAGCTGCACGGCGAAACGATCCCGTATCAAACCGGGATGACCGTGCTGACGATCCGCGAACCGCACGGTGTCACCGGGCACATCGTGCCGTGGAACTATCCGATGCAGATCTTCGGCCGCAGCATTGGCGCGGCATTGGCCGCGGGCAACGCGTGCGTCGTCAAGCCTGCCGAGGACGCGTGCCTGTCGCTGCTGCGCGTGGCCGAGCTCGCCGCCGAGGCCGGCTTTCCCGACGGCGCGTTGAACATCGTCACCGGCTACGGCCACGAGGCCGGCGCCGCACTCGCCGCACATCCGGGCATCGACCACATCTCGTTCACCGGGTCGCCCGCGACCGGAACGCTGGTCGCGCAGGCGGCGGCGAAGCATCACTGCCCGGTCACGCTCGAGCTCGGCGGCAAGAGCCCTCAGATCGTCTTCGCCGACGCCGATCTCGACGAAGTGCTGCCGGTGGCGGTCAACGCGATCGTGCAGAACTGCGGTCAAACCTGCTCGGCCGGCAGCCGGCTGCTGGTCGAGCGGCGTGTCTATGAGCCGCTGCTCGAGCGCATCGCAGAGGCGATGTCGAAGCTGCGTGTCGGTCCCGCGCTCGCCGATCTGGACGCCGGTCCGCTGATCCGGCGCAGCCAGTTGCAGCGCGTCTGGGACTATCTGAGCCAGGCACAGGCCGACGGCATCGCGGTCGCCGCGCAGGGCCATGTCGTCGAAGACGCGCCGGAAACCGGCTACTACCAGGCGCCCATCCTGTTGCGCGACGTGCCGCGGAACCACAGGATCGCGCAGGAGGAGATCTTCGGTCCCGTGCTCGCCGCCATGGCGTTCGACACCGAGGACGAAGCGCTCGCCATCGCCAACGGCACGATGTACGGCCTGGTCGCCGGCGTGTGGACGCGCGACGGCGCGCGCCAGATGCGGCTCGCTCGCAAGCTGCGCTGCGGGCAGGTCTTCGTCAACAACTACGGCGCCGGCGGCGGTATCGAACTGCCGTTCGGCGGCGTGAAGTCGAGCGGCTATGGCCGCGAAAAAGGCTTCGAGGCGTTGCTGGGCTTCACGACCCTGAAGACCATCGCGATCAAGCACGGCTGAATCGATTCACCACGCAGACACGGAGAGCACAGAGCAAAGCGTCCGCTCTTTCTCGGTGATCTAGGTGTCTCGGTGGCTTCATCAGGAACTCCGAAACATGAGACTGCAGAACAAGGTTGCGATCGTTACCGGCGGCGCGTCCGGCTTCGGTCGCGGTATC
>CAZIJU010000069.1:0-19250 GCA_964539745.1 uncultured Burkholderiaceae bacterium
TGACGGAACCGGTGTCCACACGGGCGACGCGAACTTGCGGGGTCGCGGTGTCACGGGCTTGCGTCACTCTCAATCAATCCGGCAGGTGGCCGCTCTTGGCTTCGCGAAAATACTCGCAGCTTGAGAGCGTTGCGGATTCGAAGTCGTCCACTTCTCGGGCGAATCCGCTGCCCACGGCATAGCGCGGCGCTCAGGCTGCGCCGACGCCTTCGCGTTGCGCGCCGAGTTGCGGCGGCAGCGGCGCGTCGAGGGCAGCGCAGATCGTGCGCAGGCAGCTCGCGGCTTTCCAGTGGGTCGCGCCGTCGACGAAGGCGGCGGCGGTGCAGGCCTTGATGAACGCGGGCTTGGCGAGCGGCGCGAGCTGGTTCAGCCTGTCCAGCGCACGGCTCACCGCATCGAGCTCGATACGTTCCGCAGGCACGAGCGTCGCGTCCACGCCCGGCACCAGCAGCAATCCGGCGTTGAACGCGCGCTCGGGCGCGTCGGGCAGCCGCACGCTGGCCACCAGCGACAGCACCAGCGCCGCCTCGGGCGCGAGCTGCGCGACGTTCGCGTACCGCACCGGCACCGCGCGGTGCGCGTCGGGGCCGAGGCGGCGCCTGAGCACCGTGAACAGCAGGAATTCGGCGAGCGTGATGCGGCCGTCGGCGACGATCAGCCCGTGCGCGAGCCGCAGCAGTCGCGCGGCCGCATCGGCCGGCAGCTTGCGCAGCGTCGGCATCACGCGGTCCAGCAGCGGCAGCCGCGCACCGGGCGGCAGTTGCTGCACGGCTGCGTGAAAGCGATCGACCTGGGCGAGCGCCACGCGACCCAGCGCCTCGACGATGCTCTGGCGCTGCTGCGCCGCGAGGTCACGGTCCTTGTCGACGAGTATGCCCAGCACGAGCAGTTGCGCGCTGGTCGAGTCGAGCCGCGCGGCGTCGAGCAGCGCGGCCGCCGGATGCGCGCCGGCGCGCTGCGTGACCGCGGATACGCTGGACTCGACCGTGCCGATCGACAGCGGCACGCGTTCGACCGCAGCCTGCGTGCCCGCCACGAGCGCGGCGAGCGGGCTTGCCGAGGGGTCGGTCGTGCGCGGCGCGGCCGCGGGCATGAAATCGATCGGCGGCAACGGCGCGGCGCCCGGCAGCGCCGCGGACCCGCTCATCGCCAGCGCGAGCGGCTGCTCGGGCGCGGGCAGGAAGTCGAGCGCGCGGCCGTAGATGCGTTTGATGCGGTCCGCCAGCGGCGGATGCGTGGAAAACAGCCCGCTCGCGAAGTTGCGGCGCGCTGCGCCGAGAAACAGATGCGACAGCGTCTCCGCGTTTGGGTGCTCGATCATCGTGCCGAGCCCCGTTTCCTGCGTCAGCCCCCCGATCTTGCGCAGTGCGCCGCCGATGCCGTCCGGATTGCGCGTGAACTGCACCGCCGACGCATCCGCCAGGTATTCGCGCTGGCGCGACACCGCGGACTTGATCAGCCGGCCGAAGAACACGCCGATGTAGCCGACGATCCACAGCGCCAGGCCGGCCAGCATGAGCCCGCCGGCGCCGCCCCGGCTGTTGCGGCTGCCGCGGCTCATCTCCATCAGAAAGCGGCCGAACATCGCGATCATCAGCAGCCCGGCGAGCACGCCGATCAACCGCAGGTTCAGCCGCATGTCGCCGTTGAGGATGTGGCTGAACTCGTGGCCGATGACGCCCTGCAACTCGTCGCGCGTCAGCCTTGTGAGCGCGCCGCGCGTGACCGCGATCACCGCGTCGTTGACCGAGTGCCCGGCGGCGAACGCGTTGATCGACGACTCGTTGTCCATCAGATAGACCTTGGGCACGGCCACGCCGGCGGCGAGCGCCATTTCCTCGACGACGTTGACGAGCCTGCGTTCGAGCAGGTCGCCGGTCGAGGGATCGACCGGCCGCGCGCCGACCATCGCCGCGACCGCGTCGCCGCCGGCGCGCAGCCGCTCGATTTCCCACCAGGTGCCGCCGCCGATCAGCGCGAGCGTCACCAGCGTGTTGGTCGCGTAGAAGCCCGCCGGCAGCCCGCGCCGGCCGACGAAGTAGCTCGCGTTCTCGACGAAGCCGAGATAGACGAACGAGGCGACCACGTTGACCGCGATCACCACGCCGATCACCGCGAGCACGAACAGCACGACGAGACGCGTGCTCGTGCGGCGCGCGAGTTCCTGCTGTTCGAAGAAGTCCACCGCGGTCGGCCGTGCGCCGTCGGCCGGCGGCCGTCACGCCATGTGCCGCGCGCACTGCGCGGCACGCGGCCGACGGCCGGGGCCCGACGGCCGATTCAGAACTGGACCTTCACCGCCTTCTTCTCCTCGGGCGATTCGGTCGCCTGCAGCAGCTCTGCGGGCTTGAAGGAGAAGAAGTTCGCGATCACGTTCGACGGGAACTGCTCGACCGCGGTGTTGTAGGTCATCACCGCGTCGTTGAACGCCTGGCGCGCGAACGAGATCTTGTTCTCGGTGCCCGTCAGCTCTTCCGACAACTGCATCATGTTCTGATTGGCCTTCAGGTCCGGGTACGCCTCGGCGAGCGCGAACAGCTTGCCGAGCGCACCGGTCAACGCACCTTCCGCGGCCATCAGCCCCTGGATCGCAGTGGGCGACGCCGGGTCTGCGGCGGCGGCGGCGTTGGCGCTGACCGCCGTGTTGCGCGCACGGATGACCGCTTCGAGCGTCTCGCGCTCGTGTTTCATGTAGGCGCGGGCGGTCTCGACCAGGTTGGGGATCAGGTCGTAGCGGCGCTTCAACTGCACGTCGATCTGCGCGAAGGCGTTGCGAAAGCGGTTGCGCAGGTTGACCAGCCGGTTGTACGCGCCGATCGCCCAGAAAACGACCAGCGCGATCAGACCGAAGAAGACGATCCAACCCATGTCCCGACCTCCAGTTGGTGAGAATGGCCGCCGGACCGCGCGCCAGCCGCAGCGCTGCCGGACGGTCCGTCCCCCGGATCAGGTCCGGGGGCGCGCGGACTATAAGGCAATGGCCCCCGGACGCAACCGCCGTGATCGCGGCGAAAGCGCTGCCGCATGGCGGCCTGAACGCGGCTTTGCGCTGCGCCCTGTCGGCCGTTCGCGGCGCTCGGCGTGGCGACCGGGCGCCCGCAGTCGGCGAACAACGGCAGCCACCGGCGCTACTTGCGCTGCGCCTGCGGCGGCGCCGGCCTGCCGCGCAGTTCCTCGAGTTCCTGCTCGGTGATGTAGTCGAACGCCTTGACCACGCCGAGCACGTCAGAGACGCGCGCCGCGATCTGCGCGGCGGCGTCGCCTTCGGCCGGCGTCACGCGGCCCAGCAGATAGACGATCGCGCGCTCGGTCGTGACCTTGATCGCGCCGCCCTCGACCTTCTTCGACTCGAGGAAGGCGGCGCGCACCTTGCCCGAGATCGCGGTGTCTTTCGCGCGCGAGCCGATGCTCGAAAGCTGGCCCACACCCAGCTCGTTGAGCACCGCGCGCACGTTCTCGGTGCCGGCGGCGATCCGCTCGACCTCGGCTTTCGCTTCGGCGCTCGGCACTTCGCCGGTCAGCAGCACCTTGCGGTTGTAGCTGGTGACGTTGACGTTGATCGTGCCGCGCTCGAATCGCTCGAGCAGCGCGCGATTGATCCGCCGTTCGATCGCCTCGTCCTCGAGCTGGATGCCGACCGACCTGCGATCCGACGCGACGATCGCGCCGCCGACCATCGCGCCGCCGACGACGAGTGGGGCGCAGCCGGCGATCACGAGCGCTGCGGCACCCGCCGCCGCGCAACGCAGCGTCCATCGTTTGATGCTCGGTTGCTTCACTTCAGCCCTCCTGGTTTTGCGCCGTTCGACAAGCTCGGGGTTCGCACGGGTCCGCGTGCGCGATCCCGCCGAGCCCGAGCTCCCGATCCTCACCTCACCCTTCCGCGACGAACGCGTCGCGGATCCACTCAGTGACGCCGTTCGCATCGACGGCGATCACGTCGAAGCGGCACGGCGGCAGCTTCCTGCCCGCGCCGTAGCGCTCGACGAGATAGTGCTGTGCCGCTCGCACCAGGCGCCTGCGCTTGAAAGCGTCCACACTCGCACCGGCCCCGCCGAAGCGCGCGCCGGTGCGCAGCCGCACCTCGACGAAGGCGAGCACGCCGCCGTCGAGTGCGACCACGTCCAGCTCGCCCTCGCGATAGCGCACGTTGCGCGCGACGATGCGGCAGCCGTTCGCGGCCAGATGCGCGCACGCGGCCTGCTCGGCCGCGTCGCCGGCGCGCTGCTTGGGCGTGCGAACGCCGCTCGTTCGAATCGCCTTCAACGCCGCACCCTCATGGCGCGCTCATCGCGCCAGCCCGCGGCGCTCGACCTTGCCGTTGCGGAAAACCGCGAGCGTGGGCACGCGTTGCACACGCGCGCTGCGGTCGCGGTCCACACCGAGCGCGCCGGTGACGCCGTCCAGACCGAAGCTGCGCCGGCCCTGCACCCATTCGATCGCCAGGCGAAACGCGTCGATGCCGAGCGCGTACAGCCGCTGCAGCTCGCCCGACAGCGCCTGCTCGGGCTTCGGATGCACGACCACCGCGAGGTGATCCGGCTCGAGCAGCCAGGGCATGTCGACGAAGTTCACGCCTTCCAGCTCGGGCGCGAGCAGCGCGGCCTCGGCGCCGCCGAGGTGGACCTGTGAGGTCGCGTACAGCCGCAACTGCGGCGGCAGGCGCGGTCGCACCGCGGCGGCATCGCGCGCTTCGAGCGCGAGGAAGACCGCGTCGAGCCGGGCGGCGGCGACCGCGTCCGCCAGCGCCTGCAGCGTGTCGTAGGTGACGCGCATCGGATAAACCGTCGCGGCCTGCCCCGCTTCGCGCAGCGCCTCGCGGAACGCGTTGCCCATGCGGCGCGCCAGCGGCGACTCGCCGACGACGACCATGAAGCGGGGCGCGGCCGGCGGTGCGCCGACCGGCGGCGGCATCGGCGCTTCGCGCATCGCCACCGCGACGATCTGCCGCGCTTCCTGTTCGATCGAAACGCCGAAGGCGAGCACGTGCGGCGCGAGCCCGACGTCGCTTTCGGGCAAGTTCAGCGTGACCAGCGGCAGCGGCGCGGCGACGCGGCCGCTGCCGAGCGCGTTGACCGCGTCGCGCGTCAGCGGCCCGACCGCGATGTCGGCGCCGCGGTCGCGCGCGCTCTTCAGCGCGGCGGGAAGCTGCGCGGGTCCGGCGTCTTCGAGTTCCACGAGCTGGATCGTCACACCCGTGCCGGAAACCGACTGCGCCGCGAAGAACCCCTGCCGCACCGCCTCGGCAGCGCGCGCGAACGGCGTCGTCTGCGCGGGCAGTATCAGCGCGATCGTCGGCGGCTTCGGCGGCGGCAGCGGCGCCGCGGCGCCTGCGCCCGGTTGCGGCACCGTCGCCGCTTGTACGTCCGGCGCAGGCGTTTGCGCTTCGACGACCGGCGCGGGCGGCGATGCGCCGGCCGGAGTCTGCGCCACCGTCGCGGGCGGCGACTGCGTTGTCGGCACCTGCGCGCACGAGGACAATGCGAGCGAGGCGCACGCCGCAAGCGACGCGGTATGGCGCCGTGCCAGGGAGCTTGCGGCTTTGACGATGAAATCGAACAACGGGTGTCCCCCCGAGGGGCTGGTCGAAGCCAGTGGCGTCGCGGCGCAGGCGTTTCCCATCGGCGCATTGTATGTAGTCGCCACCCCGATCGGAAACCTGGCCGACATGACGGTGCGCGCGTGGTGGGTGCTATCGCACGTCGACGCGATCGCGGCCGAAGACACGCGCACGACGCGCGCGCTGCTTGCCCGCTACGGCATCGCCGCGCGGCTCGTCGCCGCGCACGAGCACAACGAGCGCGCGGCCGCGCAGCGGATCGTCGAGCGGCTGCGCACGGGCCAACGCATCGCGCTGGTGACCGATGCGGGCACACCGGCCATCTCGGATCCCGGCGCTCGCATCGTGCGCGCGGTGCTCGACGCGGGCTTGCGTGTCGTGCCGATCCCCGGAGCGAGCAGCCTGACCGCCGCGGCCAGCGCCGCCGGCGTGGACGCCGACGAAGTGCGCTTCGTCGGTTTCCTGCCGGCGGGCGCAAACAGGCGCGCCGAACGTTTGCGCGCGATCGCCGCCAGTACGGCGGCGTGCGTGCTGTTCGAGGCGCCGCACCGATTCGCCGACACCGCGCGCGAACTTGCCGCCGCGCTTGAGCCGGATCGGCGCGTCGTCGTCGCGCGCGAGCTGACCAAGAAGTTCGAGACGGTCGCCGCGCTCGCCGCACGCGATCTGCCCGCGTGGGCCGAGCGCCAGAGCGCGCGCGGCGAATACGCGATCGTGATCGACCCGCGCCGGATCGGGCCGCAGGCCTCGCCCGCCGCCGCGATCGACGAGACGACGCGCCGCTGGCTCGCCGCGCTCGCCGGGGAATTGCCCGCCGCCCGCGCCGCCGCGGTCGCGGCCAGGGCGACGGGGCTTCCGCGCGAACTGCTCTACCGCGAGCTCACCGCGCTGCGCGGCAGTTGAGTCTGGCAGCGCGTGCATGCGATGGCGACGACACCTGCGCCCCGTCGGCCGGGCCAGCGGCATCAAGGCCGCCACCTCGGCGTTCGGCGGACGCGGCGCTCGAGCCGACCGGTCAATGCGACGGGACGGCTGCGGCCGGCGCAGCGCCGTGAATGTGCACGCCCCACCAGCGGCGTGCAGCAACGTTGGTCCACGGCACCTCGACGAGCAGCGCGTCGAGCGCCTCGATCACCGCGGAAGCCGACGGCGGCCGGCGTTCGGGCGACTTCTCCAGGCAGCGCGCGATCAGCGCGTCGAGCGAGGGCGGAACGGGCATCGGCGCCACGCTGCTGACGCGCGGCGCCGGCGTATGGACGACCTGGTAGGCGAGCGCCAAGTCCGAATCGGCGTGAAACGGAGGCCGCCCGGCGAGCAGAAAGAAACCCACGGCGCCGAGCGCGTACAAGTCGGCGCGGTACCCCGCTTCCTCGGGCCGCTCGATGCGCTCCGGCGCCATGTACGCCGGCGTTCCGAGCACGCGCAGCGCGCGCGTCAGATCGCGCGTGGCCTCGGTGCGCGTGTCCTTGACCAGCCCGAAATCGAGCACCTTGACGACGTCGTGCTCGCCGCCGCGACGGCACAGCATGACGTTCGCCGGTTTGATGTCGCGATGGACCAGGCCGCGCTCGTGCGCCTCCGACAGCGAGCCTGCGATGCCGCGCAGAACGTGCGCCGCGCGCGCGGCGTCCATCGGCCCGTGCGTCTCGACGATCTGCTGCAGCGTGAGCCCGTCGAGGAACTCCATCGCGTAAAACGGCTGCCCTTCGGGCGTGCGGCCATAGTCGTAGATCTCGATCGTGTTCGGATGCATCAACTGGCTGGCCAGGCGTACCTCGCGATCGAATCGGGCGAGCGCCTCGTCGTTGGCCTGCGCCAGCTCGATGATCTTGACCGCGGTCGGCCGCTTCAGCAGCCGGTGCCGCGCGCGGTAGACGCGCGCCATCCCGCCGGCGCCGATCTCCTCGAGCAGTTCGTAATTGCCGATGCGCTTTGCCTCCTGCTCCTGCGTTTCGATCTCCATGCGGTGGATGCGCAGCAGCGCCACGACCAACCCGAACACCGCAGTGCCGATCGCCAGCCCCAGCGCCAAAAAGGCGCGTTCGAGCCGCAACAGCGGCGCGAACGCCTCGCTCTCCGCGACCTCGACGGCGATGCCGAAGTCGAAGTCGTCGAGCCAGCGCCACGCGCCGACGACGGTCCTGCCGAGATGGTCCTCGTACGGCTGCAGCAGCTCGCCCGCGCGCGCTCCGTCGGGCCGGCCCGCCGCCGCGAGCGCCTGCTCGATCAGGCGGGTGCGCCGGCTCTGCCCGATCGGCGGGTGAGGATCGTCCAGCGCAACGCGCAGGATCGTCGATTCGCCGCGACGAACCAGCCCCCTGTCTTCGAGCAAGCCGCGGAAGCGGCTTTCCGTGAGCAGGCGGCCTTGACGGTCGAACGCGTAGATCTCCCCGGTGTCGCCGGGCCGCGCGGCCTCGAACAGTGCCGAGAACCGCTCGTTGGCCGGCTTGCCGATTTCTAGCACCGCAATCACCGTGCCTTGCGCGTCACGCACCGGCGCGGCGATCCACACCTTGGGCGCGCTGCGCTGCTCGGCGCCGGCCACGCCGATTCGCTCGACTTCGTCAAGCGGACCAGTGAAGCGCGTCGCGCCGGCGAACACGGGCTCGAACACCGCGCGGCGCCGGTCGTCGAGCGCATGGCCGCATTTGAGCGCATCGCGCGCGGCCAGCACGCGGCCGTTGCGGCCGATGAGATGCACGGCCGCCGCGATCTCTTCCTGTCGCAGCAGGTCGACCGTCGCGATCAGGCGCCCACCGGGCTGGGCGCGGCAGGCGCGCGCCCCTGCGTCGCCGCGTTCGAATTCGGCGAGCAGCTCCTGCGCGGCGGCGACGACGCGCGGATCCGCTGCCCAGCGTTGGACGTTCAGGCGCTTCTCGACGATCCAGGTCTGGGTCGTCGTGACTTGGCTCGCCACCAGCGAGCGCAGGTTCGCCGCAGCCAGTTCGACCAGCGCATTGCGCACGCCGGCATAGACCCATACGCCGAGCAGCGCCGCGGCGAGCAGCCCGGCGCCCAGCTCGAGGGGGCGCCTGCGCGCCAATGCGCCCAGGCGCGCCAGCAGCGCCGATTCAGCCATCGTGGCCCTTGCCCCGCGCGCGGCTCAGCAAGGCAGATCCGCGATGACGCGCGCCAGCGCCGCCGTTAGCCGCTTCGCGTACGCGATGTGCAGGAACTCGTTGGGCCCGTGCGCGTTGCTCTTCGGGCCGAGCACGCCGGTGATCAGGAACTGCGCTTGCGGGAATTTCGCACCGAGCATGCCCATGAACGGGATCGTGCCGCCCTCGCCCATCCACGCGGCGTCGCGGCCGAATGCGAAGCGCGACGCTTCGTCGGCGGCGCGCGCGAGCCACGGTGCGGCGGGCGGCGCATTCCACCCGGTGGCGCCGCACTCCGCCTCGAACGTGACGCGCGCGTCGTACGGCGGATCGCTTTCGAGCAGATTCTTCAGCACCTGCGTGGCGCGCTCCGCGTCGACGGTCGGCGGCAGCCGCAGCGACAGCTTGAACGCGGTCTTCGGTCGCAGCACGTTGCCCGCCGAATCGAGACCTGGAAAGCCCGCCGCGCCGGTGACCGCGAGCGCCGGCCGCCAGGTGCGCGCAAGAATGCCTTCGACCGGGTCGGTCGTCGTCGGCATCGCGTGCGCGTTCGCGCCGGACCCGTGATTGCAGCCGACCCACGGAAACTGCTTCCACACCTGATCGCCGAGGATCGCCGCCGCCGCACGCGCCTGCTGCAGGCGGTCTGCGGGAATCTCGGCGTGAAACGCCGGCGCGAGCACGCGGCCGGTCGCGGAGTCATCGATGCGGTCGAGCAGGCGGCGCGCGATGCGCATCGACGACGGCACGATGCCGCTGGCGTTGCCCGAATGAACGCCCTCGGTCAGCACCTCGACCGTGAGCACGCCGCCGATCAACCCGCGCAGCGAGGTCGTGACCCACAGTTGCTCGTAGTTGCCGCAGCCCGAGTCCAGCCCCGCCACCAGCGCGACGTCGCCGAACCGCGGCGCGAGCAGTTCGAGATAAGCGGGCAGGTCGAAGCTGCCGCTTTCCTCGCAGGTTTCGATGATCCCGACGCAGCGAGGCCGCGCGACGCGCTGCGCATCGAGCGCGGCGATCGCGGCGAACGCGGCGTAGATCGCGTAGCCGTCGTCGGCCGCGCCGCGCCCGTACAGCAGATCGCCTTCGATCACCGGCTTCCACGGGCCGAGGTCGTCGCGCCAGCCGGTCATCTCGGGCTGCTTGTCCAGATGCCCGTAGAACAGCACCGTGCGATCGTTGCCGCGCCCGCCGGTGGCGGGCACGTCGAAGAACAGGCACGGTGTTCGGCCTTCGATCGACACGATCTCGATCGTCGTGCCCGCAATGAGCTGCGCGCGGCACCACGCTTCGGCGTCCTTGATCACCTTCCGCAGATGACCGTGCGCCGCCCAGCTCGCGTCGAACGCCGGCGACTTCGCGGGCACCTTCACGTAATCGACGAGCCGCGGCACGACATCGGTGTCCCACTTGCGGTCGATGAAAATCTTCAGGTCGGCGAGGTTCATGGCGCGCCTCTCAGTCGCATAGCGCAGAGCGAAGCTTAACCAGGCGACCTCGCCGTCCGTTCGGGAGCCCACCGTGCGGCCAGGATCCGCCGCGGGTCCACGGCGACTTGAACGGCACGGTCATGACATCGACCATGGGAAATCTGCCCGCCCGCACGGTCGCGATTCTGCGTGATTGCATGGCTGCGATGTTCCTCTCGAACATGTTGTGCACGACGAGCAGGTTAACCGTCACCCATGATCAATACCCGGAAGGCCGCCTTGGCGGTCGCCATCGCCGCAGGTGCGGCGCTGGCGCTGCTCGCCGCGGCGTGGTGGCGCTCGGTCGCGGAGGAGGACGCGATTGAGGAAGCGCCGCGCACCGCCACGGCCCGACTGCCGCCGCTGCGCACCCTGCAGGGCAAGCCCGTCTGCCCGCCGGATGCGAACCCGCTGCGCAGCGACTGCCTGCCGGCGTACCTGGCCAATCTGCCGCCGCACCCGGGGCCGGCGGGCAACGCCACCGTCGAGGGCGTGGACTCGAACCGCGACGGCATCCGCGACGACATCGAAATCTTCATCGCCGAAAACTACGGTTACTCCGAACGCGCGGTGCGCGCGCTGCGCGCCATCGCCCGCGACGTGCAGCGCGACCTCGTCGATCCGCCGAAGACGCCGGAGGAGGCCGTGGCGCGGGTCAATGCGAGGCGCTCGATTTCCTGTTACGTGCGCACGGTCGACCGTGAGCTTCAAATGAGCAAGGACCCGATGATGGACGTCATTGCCGAGACCGTGAACACGCCCGAACGCTTCGAGCTATTCCGTCGCAAGGAGAAGCTGCTGGCCGGACAGGTTGTCGAAGGCACCGACCCACGGCTGACGATTGAAGAGATCTGTGGCTATGACCCGGAGAAGTTGAAGAACTGACCCACGTTGAGGAGAAGGGAGGACCACCATGCTGCGATTCGTCGCTTCGATCCTGCTCGCCCTGAGCGCAGGGACTGCTGCCGCAGCCAACATCGATCCGAGGCTCGCCAAGTTCGACGTCTGCGGGCGGTTCGAAATCTTTCACATCAATGGCATCCAGACGACGGAAGCCGATGCCAGTCGGAACCTCGATCTGTTGGCGACCGACTACGGCAACTCCCACAACGAACACCTGATCGCCTACCGCCTCGCGTACAACCCGACGCAGGGTGCATTGCTCGATCTGGTCGACGTCTTCGCGCAGAAACTGAACGAGTACCCGGGCGCGACCTTCGCGATGATCGTGCGCGCCTTTCTCGGCCGGGTTCGCAACCCGCTGCCCGAGACGCTCGCCGACGAACTGCAGCGCATCCTGATCGAGCGCATCCGCGGCACCGGCTACGTGTCGCTGAACGACGCCGACCTGGCGCGCGTCGTCGACCGCATCCGCAGCCAGCGCATGGACGGCGCGAAGACGCTGCTGGTGCCGCATTCGCAGGGCAATTTGTACGCCAACTCCGCGTACGCGGTGCTTACGCAGGCTGCGATCAACCCGGTGCCGACGAAATCGCTGGCCATCGTCGGCGTGGCCTCCCCGGCGTCGTTTGTTGCCGGCACCAACGGCCGCTACGTGAACTCGCGGCAGGACCTCGTACTCTACGGTTTACGCAAGCTGCTGGGCGCCGGTGCCGTGCTGCCCGCGAACGTCGCGCAGCCCGTGACGCTCGACGACCCCCTGGGACACAACTTCCAGGCGATCTATTTGCGTCCGAACACGAACGCTCGGGCAAAACTGCTTGCGGATATCGCCGCCGCCTTGGATCTGCTTCGGACTGACAGGCTCGACGGGCTTTTCGATAACGGCAGCCTGAGGTCAGATGCGTTATGGGAGCCTAAAATGTTTGCAACGCCGCAGGCTCCTTGCGAACGCCCTGCGCGAGTGGTTTGGTTTGACACCTGGTCCACGCCCGGCAAAGCGGTGAAACGCACGATGGATGCCGACCGCGGTGCACTCGAGGGCGTTGTCGCGGCGAATCTGCAGGCGTGTTATGAAAAAGCGCGGGATGCGCGAAAACACTGGCTCACCGTTGGCGACACGAACGCGGGGATGCCTTACATCTTGTGCTCTCTTTCGCTTGGTTGGGGGGGCGGAGGATTGACATACTTCGATGCTTGGCAGGTATACAGCGGCGATCAGCAGGTATTAAGGTACGCCGAACAAGAGGTCGGATACCACAGCTACAGCGAAGGATATCTCTGGTGTCCGGAAGGGGGGCGACACAATGTTTACCCACCGGGCGTCGCGTCGGTGTGGGGAATGCTGCGTTTGACGTACGCATGCAACCGCTAGGCTCTGCCGATTGCACACGATGCAAATTCGGCGCTCAAGGCCGCAGGTACAGCGCGGTCTCCCGCCCGAGCAGCCGTTCGATTCGCTCGGCGAGCGACTGCGCCGACATGCGATCGGGCAGCGCACCGATCAGCACGCGGAAGACGCCGCCTTCTCGCACCACGCGCGGCGTGCGCTCCGCCGCGGCGAGGTCGGCCGCGCTTTGTTCGAGCAGGACCGCGACACGCTCGCGCAGCGCTTCGGCGTTGCCTGCGATCGAAAACGCACCGAGCTGAACCGACCACGGGCCCGCTGCGTCGGCGGCGGAGCCGAAGCCCGGTGCAGCGGCTGCTGCCTCAACCTGCCGCGGCGCCGCCGGCGGCTCGCGTGGAGCAGCCGGCGGCAGCGCCGCGGTTTCGTATCGGCCGGCGCGGATGTCGGCGAAGGTCAGTCGCACGACTTCGACTTCGCCGGTGCCGGTAGCGGCGATGCCGAGCTTGACGGCGGCCGCATACGACAGATCGATCACGCGATCGGGTTTGAACGGTCCGCGGTCGTTGACGCGGACGATCGCGGATGCGCCGGTGCGCACGTTGGTCACGCGCGCGTAGCTCGGGATCGGCAGCGTCGGATGCGCGGCGGTCATCGCGAACATGTCGTAGCGCTCGCCGCTCGCCGTGCGATTGCCGTGGAATTGCCGCCCGTACCACGACGCGAGCCCGCGCTGGCGGAACGGGCGGTCGTCGGTGATCGGCGTGAAATTGCGGCCCAGCGCTGCGTACGGGCGGTTCGCGTACGGATGGAACGGCTCGACGCGCGGCACCGCGTCGGGTGTGGCTGCCAGATCCGCCGGCGCGCGCTCGGGCGGACCGTCGTCCTGATAGAAGCCGCCGGCGCGCTTGCTCGGCGCGGTCGAGCACGCGGCGAGCGCAAGCGCGCACAGCCCAAGGCACAGACGATGCAACGGGTTTTGTGGCACCACGGCCGTCTCAGCGCCGCAGGATCACGACGTCCTGGCCGAGCAACTGCCGCAGTCGCGCGGCGAGCGCCTGCGCCGACGCCCGGTCGGGCAGCTCGCCGACGAGCACGTGCTCGCGATCGCCGATGCGCTCGACGCGCGGCTCGACGCCGAGGCCCGCTTGCGCCAGCCGCTGCGCGACGCGCGAACGCACGGCCTGCGCATTGGCGGGCACCGCGAAGACGCCGACCTGCACGGACCACCGTCCGGGCGTGGACGCCGGCCCGGGCGCCGGGGCGCCGCCAGCCGATTGCGATGAGTGCGCCGCCGGCGCCGCGTCGGTCGGCCGCGGCGCTGCAGACTCGGCGAGCGGTCGAGCCGCCATCGATGGCGGCGCCGCTTCCGCTGCAGCCAGTGGCGCCGGTGCCGGCTGTGGCGCGGGAACGTCGACGGCAGCGGCGACGGCTGCCGGTTCGGTCGCCGCCGCTGCCGCGGGCGCGGGGTCGCGATACGCCGGCGCGTGAACGACGTCGGACGTGCGCAGCGGAAGCGGCGCGCTCGCATCCGGCGGAAGCGGCCGCGCGCAGGCCGCCAGCATCACGCCGGCGGCGAGCGCGCCGGCGCGACGTACGAGGACGCGCGATCGGGGCGTGACGCTCATGACTGCACCAGCTTGCGGTCGCGGTGGATGCTCATCAGCATGCCGCAGGCCAGGCCGAGTGTCACGAGCGCGGTGCCGCCGTAGCTGATGAAGGGCAGCGGCACGCCCACCACCGGCAGGATGCCGCTGACCATACCCATGTTCACGAACGCGTAGGTGAACACGATCATCGCGATCGCCGCCGCCAGCAGCCGCCCGAACGGCGCCGCGGCGTTGCCGGCGATCGACAGCGCGCGCATCACGAGCGCGAAGTACAGAACGATCAGCACCAGGTTGCCGACCAGCCCGAACTCCTCGGAGTACACCGCGAAGATGAAGTCGCTGGTGCGCTCGGGAATGAATTCCAGGTGCGTCTGCGTGCCCTGCATCCAGCCCTTGCCCAGCACGCCGCCGCTGCCGATCGCGATCATCGCTTGCAGCGTGTGGAAGCCCTTGCCGAGCGGATCCTGCGTCGGATCGATCAGCGTCAGGATGCGCTCGCGCTGGTAGTCGTGCATCAGCGTCCACGCCAACGGCAGCGCCGCCAGTCCGGCGACCGCGAGCGTGGCGAGCCATTTCCACGGCAATCCGGCGAAGAAGATGACGAACGCGCCCGCGGCGAGCACCAGCAACGCGGTGCCCAGATCGGGCTGCTTGACGATCAACGCGACCGGCACCGCGACGATCGCCGCGGCGGCAACGAAGTCGATCGTGCGCGCCGCGCCTTCGCGCCTGTGGAAGTACCACGCAAGCATCATCGGCACCGCGAGCCTCATGATCTCCGACGGCTGGATGCGCGCGACACCGACGTCGAGCCAGCGCGTCGCGCCCTTGACGGTGACGCCGGCCGCCTCCACGCCGACGAGCAGCGCCACACCGGCCGCGTACACCGGCACCGCGAGCTTCATCAGCGTGGACGGCGGAATGCTCGCCGCGATGAACATCACCACGCCGGCGATCGCCAGATTGCGAAGCTGGTCGGTGAAGCGCCACGGAAAGTCGGCGGCCGCCGAGTACAGCGTCACGAGCCCGATCAGCGCCAGGCTCGCGACGATCGCCAGCAGCGCGGGGTCGAACACCGCCAGGCGCGCCAGCGCCCACTCGCCGACGCGTCGGCCGAGCGCGACGTCGGTCACCGGCGGCTCCCGTTGCGCCCGGCGCGCGCGCCGCGCCCAAGGCGCAAGGTTGACGAACGCGCCTGCGCTGCCATCTCAATCGCCTCCCTCGGCCGCCCTGCCGGCCGCATCGAGCGGCACGCCCTGCTGCCGCGGCAGCGCAGGCGCGTTGGGGACCTTGCCGAGCAGGTAGTAGTCGATGGCCTGGCGCGCGATCGGCGCGGCGGCGGTCGCGCCGAATCCGCCGTTTTCGACGATCACCGCGAGCGCGATCTTCGGGTCGTCGGCCGGCGCGAACGCGATGAACAGCGAATGGTCACGATGCCGCTCGTCGACGCGATTCGCGTCGTACTTCTCGTTCTGCTTGATGCCGATGACCTGCGCGGTCCCGGTCTTGCCGGCGACCTTGTACGGCGCGCCCTGGAAGGCCGCGCGTCCGGTGCCGTTGACGTTGACGTCGACCATCGCGTCGATGACCGTTTTGAGGTGCTGCGGTTTCAACGGGATGCGGTAGCTCTCCTTCGGCACAGTCGGTCGCTTTTCGCCGGTCCGTGTGTCGACGACCTGTTTGACCAGGTGCGGCTTCATCACGACGCCGCGGTTGGCCAGGTTGGCGGTCGCGTGCGCGAGTTGCAGCAGCGTGAACGCGTTGTAGCCCTGGCCGATGCCGATCGAGATCGTCTCCCCCGCGTACCACTTCTGCTTGAACCGGCGCTCCTTCCACTGCGTCGAAGGCAGCACGCCCGCCTGCTCGCCCTCGACGTCGATGCCGGTGATCTGGCCGAAGCCGAACGGCTTCATGAAATCGTGGATCGCGTCCACGCCGAGGTCGTTGGCAAGCATGTAGTAGTAGATGTCGCTCGACTTGACGATCGAGCGGTGCATGTCGACCGGTCCCAGCGGCACCTTGTTGCTGTCGCGGAAGCGACGGCCGCCGAAGATGAAGTAGCCCGGGTCGTAGATCACCTGCTCGGGGCGGCGCTTGCCGAGCTCGAGTGCCGCCAGCGCGAGGAAAGGCTTGTAGGTCGAGCCGATCGGATACGTGCCGCGCAACGCGCGGTTCAGCAGCGGCTTGTCCGGGTCCTCGTTCAGCGCCTCCCAGTTCAGCGGGTCGATCCCCTCGACGAACAGGTTCGGGTCGAAGGTCGGCTTGGAAACGAAGGCGAGCACGTCGCCGGTGGCCGGCTCGATCGCGATCAACGCGCCCCTGCGGTCGCCGAACGCGCGTTCGACGATCTCCTGCAGCCGGATGTCGACCGACAGGACCAGGTCGTTGCCGGGGATCGACGGCGTGCGCGACAGCGTGCGCACGGCGCGTCCGCCGGCGGTGATTTCGACTTCCTCGAAGCCGGTCGTGCCGTGCAGCTCGCGCTCGTAGCTCTGCTCGAGCCCGATCTTGCCGATGTACTCGGTCCCGACGTAGTCGGCGGCGTCGGGCCAGGTTGCGATCCGTTCCTTGTCGGCGGCGGAGACGCGGCCGATGTAGCCGATCAGGTGCGAGCCGACTTCGCCGAGCGGGTAGTGGCGGAACAGCCGCGCCTTCAGCTCGACGCCCGGGAAGCGATACTGATGCGCCGCGAACCTGGCAACCTCGTCGTCGGTGAGCCGCGTGCGGATCGGAATCGAATCGGCGCCTTTCAGCTCTTCCTGCAGCTTCTTGAAGCGGCGCCGGTCGCGCGGCTGAATGTCGATCACCTTGGCCAGCTCGTCGATCACCGCGTTGGCGCCGCCCGGATGCTCCTGCACGTATCGCGTGGCGATTTCCAGCGTGTAGCCGGCGTAGTTCTTCGCGATAATCACGCCGTTGCGATCCTTGATCAGCCCGCGGTTGGCGGTGACCGGAACGACCGCGATGCGGTTGCTCTCGGCGCGCGCACGGAAGTCTTCGTGCTTCCACAGCTGCAGCCACACGAAGCGTCCGGCCAGCACCAGCAGGCATGCCAGCACGGCGAGCGACGCCGCGACGATCCGGGCACGGAAGTGCAGGATCTCGCGTTCGGGGTTGCGCAGGTGTTTCATGCCGCAAAGAAGGATTCAGGATTGAGCGGATCGGGTCGGTCGAGAGGCCTCACGCGTCGCTGGATCTGCTGCATCCTAAATCGTCGATCCGCGATCCTTCCCTTCAAATAGGCCGCGTTTCGTCCCGCTCGATCGGCCGCCGCTGGGGAGCGAGCAGCACGTAGCTCGCCACCGGCCACAGCGCGGCGCCGATCGCGCTTTCGAGCAGGTAGCTCCAGCCCGGCAACCCGCCGCCGACCCATAGCCGCACGCCCAGCGACGCGACCTGCGCCAGCAGCAGCAGCGGTCCGACGTACAGCGCCTGCGCGCCGAGCGGGAACCATAGGATCCGCCGGTGCAGCGAGATCGCACCATAGGACAGCAACGTGTACGCCAGCGCGTGTTCGCCGAACAACGCGCCGCTGTGAACGTCCATCAGCAGGCCGAAGACGAACGCGGCGCCGATGCCGACGCGGCGCGGCTGGTGGACGTTCCAGAAGACGAGCGCCAGCGCCAGGAAGTCCGGCACGAGCGCGAGCCGCCCCCACGGCAGCAGGTTCAGCAGGAAGGCCGCGACGATCGACACCCAGATGAACACCGGATTGACCGGACGAAGCAGCACCTTGGGCCGGTACGCGCCGCGCCCGCCGGCGAGTTCGACCGGGTCGACGGTGCGCGCCGGCCGCAGCGCGAACGATCGCGCGAGCCGGTCGAGCCAGGCCCCGAAGCGGTTCACTTCTTCGCTCCGCGCGGCTGTGGCCGCTTGACCTCGGGGGCGGGCTTCGGCGGCATCTTCGACGCGTCGACGATCAGCACGAGAAGCTGCGTGTAGCTGTGCACGCCCGCGCTCGGCGCGAGAACGACGCGCGCGAACTGGTCCTTCACGTTGCGCTCGACGCGCGCCACGCTCGCCACCGGCAGCCCCGGCGGGTAGACGCCATCCAGCCCCGAGGTGACGACCTGGTCGCCCTGCACGATGTCGGCGTTGGCCGGCATGAAGCGCAGTTCGAGCGAACCGGCGTCCACACCGCCGTAGGCCACGCCGCGCAAGCCGTTGCGCAGGATCTGGACCGGGATCGCCTGGTCCTTGTCGGTCAGCAGCGTGACTTCGGAGGTCATCGGAAACACGCGCGTGATCTGGCCGACCACGCCGACGCTGTCGATGACCGGGCCGCCGCTCACGATGCCGTCCTGCGCGCCGCGGTCCAGCACGATCTTGCTGGTGAAACGGTCGCGCGATTCGTACAACACCTGCGCGATCACCGCCCGCGCGCCGAGGCGCTCGCGCAACCCGGCGAGCCGGCGCAGTTGCGCGTTCTCGGCGGCCAGATGCTGCGCCTGCTGCAGCAGCAGCGCCTGCTCGAGCGCCGCGCGCTTCAGCGATTCGTTTTCGCGCGTGAGACTGGCCACCGTCGTGAAGTAGTCGCCGGCACGTTCGGCCAGGTCCCGCGGCACGAGCAGCGCCTGCTGGATCGGATACAGCACCACACCGACGCCGAGCCGGATCGTCTCGAGCGCCTTGACGCGCGAGTCCACGACCAGCAGTGCCACCGCGAGGAACGAGAAGAACGCGAGCCGCGCCCGGGCCGAAACGCCCTGATTGAACAGCGGTGGCGGACCGTACTCCATCCGGATCGGGAGCCGGGCGTCGGGAGGCGGGAGCGGTTCGGGCGGCTGCGCCTTGGCCCCGCTGCCGACTCCGGACTCGCATCACCCGTGCGCGAAGATCGAGCCCATCTTGTCCATGCGCTCCAGCGCGATGCCGCAGCCGCGAACCACACAGGTCAACGGATCCTCGGCGACGATCACCGGCAGCCCCGTTTCCTCCATCAGCAGACGGTCGACGTCACGCAGCAGCGCACCGCCGCCGGTGAGCATCATGCCGCGCTCGGCGATGTCCGCGCCCAGTTCGGGCGGCGTCTGCTCGAGCGCGATTTTCACCGCGCTGACGATCTGGTTCAGCGGGTCGGTCAGCGCCTCCAGAATCTCGTTGCTCGAGATCGTGAACGAGCGCGGGATGCCTTCGGACAGATTGCGGCCCTTGACCTCCATCTCGCGGACCTCGGAGCCCGGGAAGGCCGAACCGATTTCCTTCTTGATCGCCTCCGCGGTCGGCTCGCCGATCAGCATGCCGTAGTTGCGGCGGATGTAGTTGATG
>CAZIJU010000070.1:0-19206 GCA_964539745.1 uncultured Burkholderiaceae bacterium
TCGCAGACGTAGGCCATCGGCTGCTCGAACACGCGCGAGCCGCACTTCGGGCACGCGCCGAGCGGCGTCTGGCCGCTGAAATCGACGGCCTCGGCGCGCTCGTCTTCGCCGGCCGGCGCGTTGCCGAAGTCGAACTCGAGCTTGTATTCGGGCGGCACGAGCTTGAGCACCGCGGCGAACGGACGGCCGATCCTGCTGCGGAATCCGGTGAGCGGGCCGATCTGCTTGTCGCGCAGGAGCTGCTCGACTTCGTCGATTTCGAAGAAGCGGCCGCCCGGATGCTTGCTGATCGAGAACTCGCACTTCGTGCAGGCAAAGCGCCGGTAGTTCTCCTTGACCTTGGCGCCGCAGCGCGGGCACGGTGTGGCGAGCGTTACGTAGTCGCCGGGCACTTCGCCCTTTTCCGCGCCCTTGCGGATGCGCTCGACGATGTCGCGGGTCATTCGCTCGATGCCCTTCATGAAGGCATCGCGCTTGAGCTTGCCGCGCTCCATCTGCGCGAGCTGGTACTCCCATTCGCCGGTCAGCTCGGGCGCGTCGAGCGCATCCACGCCGAAGCCGCGCAGCGCGCGCAGCAGCTGGAAGGCCTTCGCCGTCGGGTGCAGTTCCTTGCCGTCGCGAACGAGGTACTGCTCGCTGATCAGGCCTTCGATGATCGCCGCGCGCGTGGCCGGTGTGCCGAGTCCCTTGCCGGCCATCGCCGCGCGCAGCTCCTCGTCCTCGACGAACTTGCCCGCGCCCTCCATCGCCGACAGCAACGTGGCCTCGTTGTAGCGCGGCGGCGGCCTGGTCTGCAGGCCGACGGCCTCGATCGTCTCGGTCTTCACGCGCTCGCCTTCGTCGACCTTGACGAGTGTGGACTCCTCCTGGGCTTCCTTGCCGTAGACGGCCAGCCAGCCGGGTTCGACGAGCACCTTGCCTTCGGTCTTGAAGCGATGCTCGCCGACGGTCGTAATGCGCGTCGTCACCAGATGCTCGGCGGCGGGGAAGAAGATCGCGAGGAAACGCCTGACGACGAGGTCGTAGATCTTCTGCTCGGCTTCCGACAGGTGCTTCGGCTCCTGCAGCGTCGGAATGATCGCGAAGTGGTCCGAAACCTTGCTGTTGTCGAAGATGCGCTTGTTCGGCTTGATCCAGCCGTTCTTCTGGATCGCCTTGGCGAACGGCGCGTAGTCGCGCAGCCGGCCGACAAGGTCGATCGTCTGCTTGGCGACCTTCAGATAGTCCTCGGGAAGCGCGCGCGAGTCGGTCCGCGGGTACGTCAGCACCTTGTGACGCTCGTACAGCGCCTGCGCGAGCGCGAGCGTGGTTTTCGCCGAAAATCCGAAGCGCGCATTCGCCTCGCGCTGCAGCGCGGTGAGGTCGAACAGCAGCGGTGCGACCTGCGTGGTCGGCTTGGCCTCCTCGCTGACCGTGCCCGTCCTGCCACGGCAGGCCTCGACGATCGCCTCCGCGCGCGCCTTGTCCCACAGGCGCTCGGCGCGCGCATCGGGGTCGTCTTCGCGCTTGCTGAAGTCGGGATCGAACCAGCGGCCCTCGTAGGTGCCCGCCTTGCAAACGAAGGTCGCGCGGACCTCCCAGTAGTCGCGCGGCACGAACTGCTGGATTCTCTCCTCGCGCTCGACGACCAGCGCGAGTGTGGGCGTCTGCACGCGGCCGACGGTCGTCAGGAAGAAGCCGCCGTCGCGGCTGTTGAACGCGGTCATCGCGCGCGTGCCGTTGATACCGACCAACCAGTCGGCTTCGGCACGCGAGCGCGCGGCCTCCTCGAGCCGGTGCATCTCGGCGTCGCTGCGCAACTGTTCGAACGCCTCGCGGATCGCCGCCGGGGTCATCGACTGCAGCCAAAGCCGCTTGATCGGCTTCTTCGCGTTCGCGTACTGCACGATGTACCGGAAGATCAGCTCGCCCTCGCGTCCAGCGTCGCACGCGTTGATCAGCAGCGTCACGTCCTTGCGCTTGATCAGCCGCGTCAGCAGCTTGAGCCGCTCCTCGGCCTTCTTGTCGATCGGCTCGACCTCGAACGCCGGCGGGATCATCGGCAGGTGCGCGAAGCTCCATTTGCCGCGCGCGACTTCGATCGGGTTCGAAAGCTGCAGCAGGTGGCCGACCGCCGACGCGAGCACGTAGTCGTCGGACTCGTAGTAGTCCCCGTGCTTCGTGAAGCCGCCGAGCGCGCGCGCGATGTCGGCGGCGACGGAGGGCTTCTCGGCGATGATCAGTGCTTTGCTCATGTGATGTGAAAAAGCCGCCCGGCCGGATTCGGACTGCACCCGAACGCGCAGGCGGCTCGCTGTTTCCTTTTTTCAGGATAACAACGAAACCGGGTGCTCGCGCAAGCCGGTGCGCGTGCCTCAGTGCGGCAGGCGGTCCTCGCCGTCGTCGAGCAGCTCCTCGACGAGAAGCACGTCGACGCGCGCCTCCTGGCTCCACAGCACCATCAGGACGATGACTTTCAGCTTCGCCAGCGGCACCGGCGTTTCGTCGATCGCGAGCGCGCGCTCGATCACGATCTCGCGCTGAGCGGGCGAAAGCTGCCCGGCCGACTCCAGAAAGCGCAGGAAGGCGACCGCGTCGTGGCCGAGCCGGTCGGTCTCGAACCCCGCGTAGACCCGGAAAGCCCCCGCGCGTTCGGCACCCACCGACACCGACTCGCGCGTCACGCGCGCGAGTCCCTGCAGCCACGCGAGTGCGGCCGAGATCTCGTCATCGTCGAAGCCGGCGGCGGCGAGCTTGCGCGTCAGCGAATCGGCGTCCGGGCACGCGGTGAACGCGCCGTAGTTCTCGTAAAGGTAGACGAGGACATCGAACATCGGTGCCGCACTGTAGCCGCTCGGCGGCGCCGGCGCAAACGGCTACCGCAACCTCTGGTAGCGGTTGCCGGGAAGACGCTCAACATGTTGGGCCAGCTCGAGCTCGAGCAGGTCGGCGGTCAGGCCGCCGGCGTCGCGCCCGGTGCGCGCCGCGAGCGCGTCGAGGTCGACCGGATCGAAACCGAGCGCATCGAGCAGCGCGGCCTGCGCCGGCGTCGGCGCGGCCGCCGGTGCCGCCGCAGTCGGTACGCCCGCCGGCGCCAGGCGCAGCTCCTCGAGCACGTCCTGCGCGGATTCGGCCAGTTTCGCGCCCTCCTTGATCAGCCTGTGGCAGCCCTTGGCGAGCGGCGAATGGATCGAACCCGGCACCGCGAAGACTTCGCGCCCCGCGTCCGCGGCGAGCCGCGCGGTGATCAGGCTGCCGGAGCGCAGCGCCGCTTCGACGACGAGCACGCCGCGCGCCAGCCCAGCGATCAGCCGGTTGCGGCGCGGGAAGTTGTATGCGATGCCCGGCGTGCCGAGCGGAAACTCCGAGATCACGACGCCGCGACGGCGGATCTCGAGCGCGAGCGCCTTCTGCGTGGCTGGATAGATCACGTCCACGCCGGTGCCGACGACCGCGATCGTCGACGCGTCGGACTCCGACTTCAGCGCGCCGCGATGCGCGGCGGCGTCGATGCCGAGCGCGAGCCCGCTCGCGATCGTCAGCCCGGCGCGCGAAAGCGCCTGTGCGAAGGCTTCCGCGCTGGCTTCGCCCTGGCGCGTCGCACTGCGGCTGCCGACGATCGCGAACGCGGGCCGGTTCAACAGTTCGCGCCGCCCGATCGCGAACAGCAGCGGCGGCGGATCGGCAATCGCGAGCAGCGCCTGCGGATACTCGGCATCGGCAAGCGTCAGCAATGCGTGCGATGGATCGCGCGCGAGCCAGTCTTCGGTCGCCTGGATCGCCGCGCGCAGCGCCGTGTCGGGCTCGGCCGCGAGCGTGCGCGCGAGCCTTTCGGGAACGTGCTTGCCCAGCGCAGCGACACCGGCTTCGAAGATCGCGGTCGGCAGACCGAACGCCGCGAGCAGCGCGCGCGCCGTGCGCGGACCGACGTCCGGTGTGAGCGTCAGGCGCAGCCAGGCGGCGCGTTCGGCGGCATCCATGGCGAGGGTCGGGACAAGCGTCGATCCAGAAAAGGAAACGGCGCGCCGGTTGCCCGCGCGCGCCGCGTTCGATCGACCGGGGCGCTACCTGCCCGGCGGTCCGGGCGACACGATCGGCGCGGCCATCGGCACCGCCGACGCGGCCGGACGCGGCTCCCCGGTCGCGAGCTGCAGGTCGTCGGGCTGCTGGAAGCGGTCGCCCACCTTGACCGGGCGTTCGACGCGCATCACCAGCGCGTACGAGATGCCGTCGAAGACGCGGAAGACGAACATCTCGCCGATGCGCTCGTCGGGCAGCTTGATGAACTCGCGCTTGTCCGCGGTGCGGTCGAGAATCGTTTCGCCCGTGGAAAGCAGCGCGAGCACGTGGCCGACCTCGAGGCCGTCGCGTCGTCCGCGGTTGATCGTGACGATGCTCTGCGTGCCGGCCTGGTTGACGCCGCCGTAGACCGACACGATTCGCCCGTCGATCGCGCGCTCGGGACGGCGCGGGACGTACGCGATCAGCGGTTGCCGCTCGATCGGCACCAGCCGGTCGCCCACGCCCATTTCCTGCTTGCTGTCCTGGATTCGCAATGTGGCGACCTCGCCACGCTTGGCCATGCGCGCGGTCCCGAGATAGAACGCTTCGTACGCGATCGGACTCTTGCGCGCCGCATCGTCCGGGTCATACAGCGGGCGCGCCGGCCGGAACACGTGATAGTTCTCGATGCGGTCGTCGGTGATGCCGCGCGCGTATGCGGTGTCGCCGCGGCCGAGGTAGACGCGGCCCTCCTGCGTGGCGACGATGCGCGGATAGCGCGCCAGCTCGTTGGCCTCGACCACCATCGGTTTCGACAGAAACGGCTCGATCGCGTTGTTGGGAATCGCCGAGATCGCTGCGCCGCGCTCGGCGCCGGCATCGCGGACGCGCGGCGCAAGCCGCACGGTCTCGCCGGGCGCACCCGGCAGCGCCTCGGGCTGGGCGATCTGCAGCGTGGCGCGACCGTCGGCCTTCACCAGCCGCAGGACCTGCCCCGGATAGATCAGATGCGGGTTGCGGACCTGCTCCTTGTTCATGCCCCACAGTTCGGGCCAGCGCCAGGGACTGGTCAGAAACACGCTCGAGATGTCCCACAGCGTGTCGCCTTTCTTGACCGTGTACACGTCGGGCGCGTTCGGCGCCAGCGCGGACAGCGGAACCCCCGCCTGTGCGACCTGATCGGCGGTCCTGCGTTGCTGGTCCGTGACCGGATATCGGCCGTCGGGCGTGGTTTGCGCCTGCGCACCGCCGGCCAGCAGGGCGCCGGCCAGGGCGAGCGCCAGCGGGGCGGGGCCAAAGGCGTCAATCACCGTCTTCATCGATGCTCCCTGTTGCGCGGATTCGCGGCTCGGCGACCGCGGCGCGGATTGGCTTCGGCTCCGGGTGCGGGTCGAGCCCGCCCGAACGTGATGCAGCGCTTAAAATTCTGCCCATAGGGCCTTGATATCGCAACGGATATCGGTTGGCATCGATACCCGTAATGAGCGATGCCAAGCGGCTGGGATCCGCGCCGAGTATGTTCGTTCTCAAATGGCGGAAATCGTTGAAAAGCGGTACCAATCACCTCATTCATGAACGCTGAGCGCCCGCACGGCGAAAATCGACCATGGCCCTTTTGCGCATCCTCGAATATCCGGACCCGCGGCTGAAGAAGGTCGCGCAACCCGTCACGCGCTTCGACGAGCGACTGCGAAAGCTGGCCGCGGACATGGCCGAGACGATGTACGCGGCGCCGGGTGTGGGCCTGGCGGCCACGCAGGTCGACGTGCACGAGCGGCTGATCGTCGTCGACGTGTCGGAGACGAAGGACAAGCTGCACGTGTTGGTCAACCCGCAGATCGTCTGGGCGTCGGAGGAGACGGTCGTCTGCGAAGAGGGCTGCCTTTCGGTTCCCGGCATCTACGACGAGGTCCGGCGCCCCGCGAGGGTGCGCGTGCGGGCGCAGGACGTCGCCGGCGAGACGTTCGAACTGGACTGCGAGGGCC
The DNA here is from genome assembly GCA_964539745.1 of uncultured Burkholderiaceae bacterium. Classification (GTDB taxonomy): domain Bacteria; phylum Pseudomonadota; class Gammaproteobacteria; order Burkholderiales; family Burkholderiaceae_F; genus DSNY01. The sequence continues at coordinate 5,967 of CAZIJU010000070.1, forward strand.
TGCTCGCGGTGTGCGTGCAGCACGAGATGGATCACCTGCTTGGCAAGGTGTTCGTCGAATACCTGTCGCCGCTGAAGCAGGAACGCATCCGCACCAAGCTCAGGAAGCGCAAGGCGCGCGAGGCGGCCTGACGGTTCGCCGGCGCGGGCGCCGGCCGCGACCGCGTAACGATCCGTGTCGGCGCCGCCGATTGCAACCCAGAATTGTCATTAGGGCGCGCGATGATGTAGCGAGCCGAATTTCGAGCAGATTTGCGCATGGGCGACGAGCCCGGGCGCGAAGATGCCGAAAACGGAGCGAAGCGGAGTTTCGAGGAACGGCCTAGGCGGCCGCCAGGGCGCGCGCAGGCCGGGATGACGCTGCAACGGGATGCTGTCTGCACACCGAGACACCAGCCGTAGGCACTGGCCGGCCGAATGGCAAATCTGGGTTCAAGGCGGGACACCGCGGAGGGCGGTCCGGGACGCCGCGGCGGTGCAGGTACGGCGCAAGCGGTCCGACGGAGCGCGGCAGAGCCGACCCACCGGCGCGACCGAACGCGCACCCGTTCAAGTCGAGGCGGGGGCGCTCGCGCGGGCGGCCCTTCGGCAAGCTCAGGGCGGGGCTTCGAAGCTGTGAAGATTTCGTCACGCGCGGCCGGCTGCCCCGGATCGAGTCCGGGGGCACGGAGCGCAGGGCCGAGACGCATCAAGTGGATAGGCGAGGCCTGAGTACCGCGCAACGACGCCAGCGGGCCGCGCAGTAGAAAGATTCACAGCTTCTTCGACCTCGCGGCAGAAGCGCACGATTCTGTCGATCAGGATCGGCAGCACGCCGGGCGCCAGATCGTGGCCCATGCCGTCGATCACTTCGAGCCGCGCGCCGGGGATGTTGCGCGCGGTGTCGCGGCCGGCGGCGAGCGGAACGAGCGGATCGTCGCGGCCATGGATGACCAGCGTCGGCGCGACGATATGCGCAAGCAGCGGCCGCCGGTCGCCCGAGGCGAGGACGGCGAGAAGCTGCCGCACGGTGCCGGCCGGATACCAGCCACGCCGCGCGACGCGTTCGAGCCGATCGCGCAGCAGCGTCTGGTCGGTCGGAAAGCCCGGGCTGCCGATCACGCCGAGCACGCGCACCAGGTGATCGACGACGTGGTTGACGTCGGTCGGGTCGAGCGGCCGCGACAGGATCGCGCGCAGCGCGCGAGGGTGCCCGATGGCGACGCGCGGATGCGGGTTGCCGGTCGACGACATGATCGACACGAGGCTCGCGGCGCGCGCCGGATGACGCGCGGCGACGAGCTGCGCGATCATGCCGCCGAGCGAGGCGCCCACCAGGTGCGCGCGATCGATGCCGAGCGCGTCGAGCAGTCCGACCGTGTCGGCGGCCATGTCGTCGAGCGTGTACGGCGCGTGCACCGGCAGGCGCAGCAACGCCCGCGCGATCGCCCGCGCAGCCGAGGGCAGCGGCGCGTTGCGCAGCTTGGTCGAATGACCGCAGTCGCGGTTGTCGAATCGGACCACGCGGAAGCCCGCCGCGACGAGCGCATCGACGAACTCGTCGGGCCAGGCGAGCGCGGGCATGCCGAGCCCCATGATCAGCAGCAGCGCCGGCGCGGCCGGATCGCCGAACGATTCGTAGTCGAGCGTCAGCCCGTTGGCGGTGGCGGCGGGCATTTGGAGCCGGATCGAGGATTCAGTATTCAGCGAGGAAGGGTCCGCGACGCCCGGCTGCTGACTCCCAGCGGCCGACGCCCGCCGTCAGTACCACGTCTTCCGCTTCGGATTCCAGTACAGCCACGCACGCACGCCGCTGCGGTCGAAAGGCTTCCATGCGCCTTCCGGCTGCGCCAGCCTGTCGGCGATCGCGTACCAGGTCAGCGGATTGACGCCGATGCCGAAGTGGCTTGCCTCGACCTCGATGTTCTCGTGCAACGGCGTGACCTTCTCGACGCTGCATTGCCAGGCGACGATGCCGTCGGTGCGGCTGTAGATCGAGGTCGTCGGCACCGACGGCGGCGTGCGCAGCGGCGCGTGGATCTCGGGCGCGCCGATGCGGTGCTCGGTCACGAGTTCGTACAGACGCCACGCATTGGTCGCCTTCGGATGTCCGGTGAACGGCGTGCCCATCGTGATCACCGAGCGAACGTCGTCCGGGAACTCCTTCGCGAACTCGCGTGCGTAGATGCCGCCGAGGCTCCAGCCGATCAGGCTCAGTTTGCGCTTGTGCCGTTTGCGGATCGCCTTGATCCGTGCGCGGCACGCGTCAAGCACGCCCGCGCGCGGCCCGCGATTCGTGCCCTGATCCCAGCCGTAGGCGGCGTAGCCGCGCGCTTCGAGAAAACGGCGCAGTGGCCGCGTCGACGTGTCGGAGGCGAGCAGCCCCGGGAAAACCAGCACCGGATGGCCGTCGCCGGATGGCGCGTTCGCAAGCCATGGCAGCGCGAGCCAGCTTGCGCCGTACTCCCACACGACGCGCCATTCGAGCGCGAGCCGCAGCAGCCCGGGCGGGCGCATCAGGCCGAATTCATACCAGTGCTCGGGGTAGTGCATTGCCGATCTGCTTGCTGAGTTGGATGCCGGCGCCATGACCTTCAATCCTGCGAGAGCGGGCGCGTGCCGCGCCGTGGCGCGCGCGGGCGCGACGTCGATGCGCGGCGCGCCCCCGTGCGAGCGCGCGCCGGCACCGCTGCCGGCAGCAGCTCGACGAAGGCCGCATGCATGTCCTCGGCGAACTGGCGCGTGTCGGGCAGCGCGTTGCGGGCCGCGACGACGCCGAAGTCCAGCGACCCCGCGTAACTCTGCACCGTGACGTTCAGGCCAAGGCCGTGCTCGACGATCGAAAGCGGCCAGTCGCTGAGCAGTCTTGCGCCCGCCAGGTAAAGCGGCGCTGCCGGCCCCGGCACGTTCGAAACGATGAGGTTCGCGATCGGCGGTATGCGTTCCGCGAGCCGCGTCTTGCCGTACAGGGCGGCGGCGGCCGACAGCAGCCAGGGCAGGCCGAGCGACGGGAAATCGGTCGGGATGATCGCGTGCAGCTTTCGCGTCAGCGACTTCGCCGCGCCGGTCGCTGCCCGGATCGCGGCCAGCCGCTCGTGTGGGTCGGCGACGTCAGTCGCCAGGCGCGCCAGCGTCATCGTCGCAAGTGTGGTCGCCTCGGTATTGCCCGCTTCGCGCAGCGACACCGGCACCGCCGCGACGAGCGGCTCGGCCGGAATGCCGCCGTGCGCTTCGAGATAACGCCGCAGCGCGCCGGAGACGATCGCGAGCACGACGTCGTTGAGCTTGGCTTCGTTCGCCGCAGCGACGCGCTTGACCGCGTCCAGCGGCAGCGACAAGGTGGCGAGGCTGCGCGCGCCTTCGATCGCGACGTTCAGCGGCGTGCGCGGGCCGAACGAGAAGTTCCGGCGCAGTGCCGCAACGCCACCTCCGCCCGACCGCGCCAGTTGCGCCAGCACGCGCACCGCTTCGGGGAGATGCCGCACGAGCCGGACGGTCTGCGCCGCACTCGTGCGCAGCGCGGTGCCGATCAGCGCCGCCCGGCCGGGGTGTTCGCCCCGAAGCGCGCGCGGCGCAGCCGCGCGCGGCGTGGGGTGCGCGTCGAGCAGCACCTGCGCGAGTGCGACGCCGGCCGCGCCGTCGACCGCCGCGTGGTGCACCTTCGTGTAGACGGCGCGCTGGCCGGACTCGAGTCCCTCGATCACGTGCATCAGCCACAACGGCCGCGAGCGGTCGAGCCGCTGGGCATGCAGCCGCGCCACGGCGGCTTCGAGCTGCGCATGCGTTCCGGGTGTCGGCAAGCGAATGCGCCGGACGTGATACTCGAGGTCGACCTCGTCGGCTTCCACCCACACCGGATTGGCGAAGCCGAGCGGCATCGGCGCGAGCCTGCGCGTGAACGGCGGCAAGCGGTGCAGCCGATCGGCGATGTGGCTGCGCACGCGGGCGACGAAGTCGTCGCGTTGGCCGGGCGCGGCTTCCAGCAGATGCAGCGCGCCGACATGCATCGGCGTTGCAGCGGTCTCGAGGTACAGAAACAGCGAGTCGAGCCCGCTCAGCGGTTTCACGGATCGGGTGTCGGGGCGACGTGTTCTACACGGCGATGGTACGACGCGGGCAGCGCCGAGCCAAAGGGGGCGGCGCCGTGCGCTGACGCCGCTGCCTGGCCGCGCGAGCGGGGTTCAACCCCGCAGCTTCACCATGGCGGCACAGACGTTGAATCGACGTGCTGCGGTTCGGCGGCATCCGACCCGCCGGGTGATCCGCGTCGCTGCGCAGCGCCGGGTTCTTCCTCTGTGTTTCGCGCGCTTGCGCGGTTCGGCGGCGTCGGTCGGGTCCGATCAAGCCGGGTTCAACCCAGATTTGTCATTAGGGCGCGCGATGATGGCGAGCCGGATTTCGAGCAGATTTGCGCACGGGCGACGAGCCCATAGCTGGGCCTATGGGCGAGACCAGCCCGCAGGGCGCAGGACGCCACGCAGTGGCGGTCCCGAGCGCAGCGAGGGATGGGCCTCAGGCCCACAAGCACGGGCGCGAAGATGCCGAAAACGGAGCGAAGCGGAGTTTCGAGGAACGGCCAAGGCGGCCGCCAGGGCGCGCGCAGGCCGGGATGACCCAGCGACGGGATGCTGTCTGCACAACGAGATACCAGCCGAAGGCACTGGCCGGCCTAATGGCAAATCTGGGTTCAATAAACTGCGCGCATGCGAATCGTTTTCGCCGGTACGCCGGAGTTTGCCGCGACGGCGCTGGCCGCGCTGATCGATGCCGCACCGGCGCAGGGCTTCACGATCCCGCTCGTACTCACTCAGCCCGACCGTCCGGCCGGGCGCGGCATGAAGCTCGTCGCCAGTGCGGTCAAGCAGCTTGCGCTGGCGAACGGGCTGCGCGTGGCAACGCCTTCGTCGCTGAGCCCGAAACGCGGCGGCGCCGAAGCGGCGGCCGCCATCGAGTCGCTGCGTTCGGCCGATGCGGACGTCCTGGTGGTGGCTGCCTACGGTCTCATCCTTCCTCAAGCGGTGCTCGACACTCCGCGCGGGCTGCCATCGCCCGCCGGACCGATCCGGGCGATCAACATCCACGCTTCGCTGCTGCCGCGCTGGCGCGGCGCCGCCCCCGTGGCGCGCGCGATCGAGGCCGGCGACGCCGAAACCGGCATCACGCTGATGCAGATGGAAGCGGGGCTGGACACCGGACCGATGCTCGCCGCCGAGCGGCTGCCGATCGCCGACGACGACACGACCGCGACGCTGACCGCGAAGCTGGCCGCGCTCGGCGCGCGCATGATCGTGCCGGCGCTCGTGCGCGGCGCGCGCGGCGAATTGCGCCCTGCGCCGCAGCCCGCCGAAGGCGTGACCTACGCGCACAAGCTCGACAAGCGCGAGGCCTGGCTCGATTGGACGCAGCCCGCGCAGCGGCTCGCGCGCCAGGTACGCGCCTTCGATCCCTTTCCGGTCGCCTGCGGCGCGCTGCGCGGGCAGATGATCCGCTTCTGGCGCGCGCACGCGGAGCCGGCCGAGCCTGCGACGCCGGGCGCGGTGCTCGCGGCGAACGCCGAAGGCGTGCGCATCGCCTGCGGCGAGGGCGCACTCGTCGTCACCGAACTGCAGCGCGCCGGCGGCAGGCGTCTGCCGGCGCGCGAGTTCCTCGCGGGGATGCCGATCGCTGCGGGCGAGACGTTCGGCGTCGCGGAGCCTGCATCGTGAGCGCACCGCAGCCTGCTGCCGGCGCACCGCCGCTGGCCGACGCGCTGCGCGTGGCCGCGGCGGCGTGGCAGCGTTTCCGCGCGGGCGCGGCGCTCGATCGCGCGCTCGCCGCAGCCGCGCCGGCGGCGGGCGCGACGCATCCGCGCGTGGCGGCGGCGGCGCGCGACATCGTCTATCACGCCGCGCGCCAACTGGCGCTGCTCGACGCGCTCATCGCGCGGCTTGCGCGGACGCCACCGGCGCCGCCGGTGGCGGCGCTGCTCGCGATGGGACTTGCGCAACTGCTCGCGCAGCGGCATGCGAGCTACGCGGTCGTCGACCAGGCCGTGACTGCCGCGAAGGCCGCGGCGGACACGCGCGCGGCGGCCGGATTCGTCAACGCGACGCTGCGCAACTTCCTGCGCCGGCAGTCCGCGCTGATCGAGCAAGTGCAACGCGACGAGACGGTCCGTTACAACGCGCCGCGCTGGTGGATCGAACGGCTGCGGCGTGCGTACCCCGACGCCTGGCAGAGCATCGTCGAAGCGCAGCGCGAGCCGCCCCCGCTCGTGCTGCGGATCAACGTGCGGCGCATAGGCGTCGACGACTATCTGCGGCGACTCGAAAACGCCGGGCTGGCCGCCGTTCGCGTCGGCGCGACCGCCGTGTGGCTGCGCGAGCCGCGACCGGTCGAGGCGATCCCCGGATTCGGCGAAGGGCTCGTTTCGGTGCAGGACGCAGGCAGCCAGCTCGCCGTGCAATGGCTCGGCGCGCGCAAGGGGCAACGCGTGCTCGACGCGTGCGCCGCACCCGGCGGCAAGACCGCGCAGCTCGCCGAGCTCGCCGACGGGCTCGCGATCGACGCGGTCGAGATCGACGCGCAACGCGCGCGGCGCATCGAGGACAATCTCGCGCGGCTGCGTGCGCGCGAGCACGCGACGATCACGTTGCATGTGGCCGACGCGGCGGATACGCGTGCCTACGCGGCCGGGCCGCAATACGACCGCATCCTGCTCGATGCGCCTTGCACCGCCTCCGGCATCGTGCGGCGCCATCCGGACATCCCGTGGTTGCGTCGCGACTCCGATGTTGCGCAATTGGCAACACGACAGGCGCGATTGCTCGACGCCTTGTGGCCGCTGGTCAAGCCCGCTGGTAGATTGCTTTACGTGGCCTGTTCGGTGTTCCCCGAGGAAGGCGCGCGCCAGGCAGAACGATTCGTCGAACGTCACACCGATGCGCGGCCCGCGGTCCTGCCCGGGCAGACGGCGAATACGCTGCAACTGCTGCCCGCGCCGCTGGCGGCCGTCCCGGACGCGTACCCGGCTGCCGCGCCGTGTCCGACGCTGCACGACGGTTTTTTCTTTGCGCTGTTCGAGAAGGCCGAGAAGCCGTGAACATCTCATCGCGAGCGGCCGGTTGCGCCGGATCGACCCTGGCGGCACGCAGTGCGGGCCCGAGCGCGCTGCGCGGCGATGCAGGGTGCGTGCCGCCTCATGGCGGCGCGATCGAACGTCCCGCAGGTGCCGAGCGCCGGCTATGAAGCGCACATTGGGTCTGAACGCTTGCGCCGTCGCGGTACGCCGACGCCGCGACGGGTTCGTGCTGGCGGCTGCGATCGCGCTGGCGGTCGCCGCGGTCGCGCCCGCGCGCCCTGCGGCCGCGCAGGCGGTCACGGTCGCCGAAGCGACGCTGCGCGCGTCCGACGACGCCGACGGGGCGGCGGTGCTCGACGCGCAGTTCGACTTCGACCTGCCGGCGGTGCTCGAGGACGCAGTCAATCGCGGCATCGCGCTGTACTTCGTCATCGACTTCGAGCTGTACCGGACGCGCTGGTACTGGTTCGATCGCAAGCTGGTCGACGCATCGCTGACCTATCGGCTGACCTACAGTCCGCTGACGCGCCAGTACCGGCTCGCGCGCGGCACGCTGGCGCAGCCGTTCGAAACGCTCGCCGAAGCGCTCGCCACGCTGCGGCGCGTGCGCGGCTGGCGCGTCGTCGATGCCGGCGTGCTGCACAAGGGCGAGGACTACCGCGCGCAGACGCGCATGCGGCTCGACATCTCGCAGCTACCCAAGCCGTTCCAGATTACCGCGCTGACGAACCGCGACTGGAATCTCGCGTCGGACTGGCGCACGGTCCAGGTGCCGCGCGAGTTGCTGCGCTAGTCATGGCCGCCGCGAGCCGCGCGTTGCGCTACGGGTTGCTGGGCGCGCTGGCGCTCGGCGGCGTGCTGCTGTTCCTGCTCGCCTCGGCAAGCAGCAACACGCAGGCTTTCGAGCGCAACTATCCGGTGCTGCTCGCGATCAACGGCGCAATCGCCGCGATCCTCGCCGTGCTCGTCGCCGCGCTCGTCGCGCGGCTCGTTCGCCGCTGGCGGCAGGGCCGCTTCGGCGCGCGGCTGATGACGCGCTTCGCGGTGGCCTTCGCGCTGATGGGGGTGCTGCCGGGCGTGCTGATCTACGTCGTGTCGGTCCAGTTCCTGTCGCGTTCGATCGAATCGTGGTTCGACGTACGCGTCGACCGCGCGCTGGAGTCGGGGCTGGCGCTCGGGCGCGCGGTGCTCGAGGCGCAACTGGCAGACGTGACGGCCAAGGCGCGCGCGATGGCGCTCGAGCTGGCCGACGTGCCCGAGTCGCAGCAGCTGCAGGCGCTCGACCGGCTGCGCGAGCGCGCGGGCATCCACGAGGCGCTGATCGTCACCGGTGGCGGCCAGTTGATCGGCGCCAGCGGCGCGCGAATCGACAACCTCGTTCCCGAACTGCCGACGACGGCGCACCTGCGGCAGGCGCGCACGCAGCGCGGCTTCGCGGTGATCGAGGGCGACCCGCTGGCGACCGAGCCGCGCGCCGGACTCCGGACGCGCGTGATCGTGCCGATTCCCGCCCCCGCCGCGCTGGCCGCCGCGCCGCGGCTGCGCGCCGAGCAGCGCTACCTGCAACTGGTGCAGCGCGTACCGCCATCGGTGGCGGCGAACGCCGAGGCGCTGCAAAGCGGCTACCGCGACTACCAGGAGCTGTCGCTCGCGCGCAGCGGCCTGCGCAAGATCTACACGGTCACGCTGACGCTGACCTTGCTGCTCGCGGTGTTCGCCGCGATGGCATCGGGGGTTCTGCTCGCCAGCTCGATGACGGCGCCGCTGCTGCAGGTGGCCGAAGGAACGAAGGCGGTCGCCGAGGGCGACTTCCGGCCGGTGCGCGAGTACAAGGGCAGCGACGAGCTGAACCTGCTGACGCAGTCTTTCAACGCGATGACGCGCCAGTTGAGCGAAGCGCGCGATGCAGTCGAGGCGCGCTCGCGCGAGCTGGAGAACGCGCGCGCGTATCTCGAACGCGTGCTGACCAACCTGTCTGCCGGCGTGATCGTGCTCGACAAGGACTGGCGGCTCGTCACGGCCAACCACGGGGCGAGCCGCATCCTCGGGCTGGCGCTGACGCCGCACGCGGGCGAGCCGCTTTCGGCGCTGGTGCCGGCGATGGCCGAACAGATCGCCGGCGCCTTCGCCGACCAGCAGCTGTCAGCGTCGCCGAAGGACTCTTGGCAGCAGCAGATGCAGGTGCCGCGCGCGGGCGCGCCCGCGGGTGCGGAGCCGCTCGCGCTGCTGGCGCGCGGTTCGCGCCTGCCGCTCGATAACGGGCCCGGCTACGTCGTCGTCTTCGACGACATCACGCAGGTCATATCCGCACAGCGCGCGCTCGCTTGGGGCGAGGTCGCGCGTCGGCTCGCGCACGAGATCAAGAACCCGCTGACGCCGATCCAGCTCGCCGCCGAACGCCTGCAGATGAAGCTCGCCGGCGTGTTGCCGCCCGCGCACGCGGACGTGCTCGCGCGCGGCGTGGCGACCATCGTCGGCCAGGTCGCCGCGATGAAGCGCATGGTCGACGACTTCCGCGACTACGCGCGCCTGCCGCCGGCCAAGCTCGCGCCGCTCGATCTGAACGGGCTGATCGAAGAAGTGGCCGCGCTGTACGGCGTCGAGGGCAGGCGCGGCGTCACTTCCACCGGCGCGCAGATCGAACTGCAACTGGGCGCGGACGTGCCGCCGATCGAGGGCGATGCCACGCAGTTGCGCCAGGTGATCCACAACCTGATCGCCAACGCGCAGGACGCGCTCGCGACCGCCGGCCGCGCCGACGGCGGGCGGATCGTGCTGCGAACGGCGCTGGTGAGCCTGTCCGAGCGGCGCGGCGAAGGGGGCGCGGGCGGCGGACGCGCCGCCTCCGCGGTCCGCCTTTCGGTCGAGGACAACGGGCCGGGGTTCCCGGCGAATATACTTAGGCGCGCATTCGAGCCCTACGTGACCACCAAGCCCAGCGGCACCGGGCTCGGTCTGGCGATGGTGAAGAAGATCGTCGACGAACATGGCGCCCGGGTGGAACTGGTCAATCGCAGCACCGGATCCGCAGGCGGCGCAACTGTGATCATCGTTTTCCGCCGGCTGGCGCAGACCGCGCCGGCGTCTTCGGCCGCCTCCGGCGCGGCGGTGCACTGACGCGGCGGCGCGCCGCTCTGCGAGCATGGCCACGATTCTGGTCGTCGACGACGAAATCGGCATCCGCGAGCTGCTGTCCGAGATCCTGTCCGACGAGGGGCACGCGGTCCTGACCGCGGAAAACGCCAGTGTTGCCCGCAGGCTGCGCGCGGCCGAGCCGCCCGACCTCGTGCTGCTCGACATCTGGATGCCCGACACCGACGGCGTCACGCTGTTGAAGGAGTGGGCGGCGAACGGGCAGTTGACGATGCCGGTCATCATGATGTCCGGCCATGCAACCATCGACACGGCGGTCGAGGCCACGCGGTTCGGCGCGCTCGACTTCCTGGAGAAGCCGATCGCGCTCGCGCGCCTGCTCGCGGCCGTCAAGAGCGGACTCGAGCGCGGTCGCATCATGCGCAACCTGCGCACCGCGCCGGTGCCCGCGCAGCCGGCCGAACCGGCCAACGGTGTCGACAACGCGCGCGCGCGCATCGTCAGCCTCGGCGAGTCGGGCGCGGTCAGCCTCGACCAGCCGCTGCGCGTGGCGCGCGACCAGTTCGAGCGCCTGTACTTCGAATACCACCTGGCGCGCGAGAACTACAGCATGACGCGGGTCGCGGACCGCGCAGGGCTGGAGCGCACGCACCTGTATCGCAAGCTCAAGCAGCTCGGCGTCGAGCTCGCCCGCGGTGCGCGCCGCGCGGAGCGCAACGGACACGAAGCGGACGGCGAAGGCGGCGACGGACCGAACTGAGAACCCGTGAAGATTTCGTCGCGAGCGGCCCGCTGCCCCGGATCGAGTCCGGGGCACGCAGCCGCAGGGCCGAGACATATCGAGTCGATCGGCGAGGCCCGAAAAGGCGCCAGCCTTTCGGCGCAGGCTCGCGCGCGCACAGCGCACGTTCAGCCCGCCGCAGGCGGGCGGCCGCAGCCAACACCGTGCAACGACGCCAGCGGGCGGCGCAGTAGAAAGATTCACGGCTTCTGAGCGGACCGGACCTTGACGCGCGCGTTCGCGCACACATGCGATGAAGATCATCATCCTCGGCGCCGGCCGTGTCGGCAGCTCGGTGGCCGAAAGCCTGGTCTCCGAAGCCAACGACATCACGGTGATCGACACCGACGGCGCGCGCATCGCGGATCTGCAGTCGCGCTACGACCTGCGCGGGCTCGTCGGCAATGCGACGATGCCGTCGGTGCTGAAGGAAGCCGGCGCCGACGATGCCGACATGCTGATCGCGGTCACGGCGAGCGACGAAACGAACCTCGTCGCCTGCAAGGTCGCGGCCGATTTGTTCAACGTGCCGACCCGCATCGCGCGCGTGCGCAACACCGAGTTGCAGGGGCATCCCGAACTCACCGGCGACCAGGGTTTCAAGGCCACGCACATCATCTGGCCCGAGCAGAGCGTCACCGACTACATCCTGAAGCTGATCGAGTTTCCGGAGGCGCTGCAAGTGCTCGATTTCGCCGACGGCCGCGTCAGCCTGATCGCGGTGCGCGCGTTCGCCGGCGGCCCGCTGGTTTCGCAACCGATCCAGGCGCTGCGCAAGCACATCCCGAACGTCGACACGCGCATCGTCGCGATCTTCCGCAACGACCGCAGCATCCAGTGCGAGGCGCACACGATGATCCAGCCCGGCGACGAGGTGTTCTTCCTCGCCGCCAGCGAGAACATCCGCACCGTGATGGCCGAGCTGCGGCGGATGGACAAGCCGGTGCGGCGCGTGATGCTCGCCGGCGGCGGCAACATCGGCCTGCGGCTGGCGCGCGCGCTCGACACCGGCGAAGGCGTGGGCACGCCGGAGAAGTTCAACGTCAAGATCATCGAAACCAACAAGCGCCGCTGCGAGTACCTTGCGGGCCAGCTCTCGTCGTCGGTGCTGGTGTTGCACGGCGACGCCACCGACGAGGATCTGCTCGACGAGGAGGGTGTCGCCGAAACCGACCTCTTCATCGCGCTGACGAATGACGACGAGAACAACATCATGAGCGCGCTGCTCGCCAAGCGCATGGGCGCGCGTCGCACGATCGCGCTGATCAACCGCAAGAGCTACGGCGACCTGATGCAAGGCGGTCCGATCGACATCGCGATTTCGCCAAGCCATGCGACGCTGTCGAGCCTGCTCAAACACGTGCGTCGTGGCGACGTGGTCGCCGCGCACAGCCTGCGCCGGGGTGCCGCCGAGGCGCTCGAGATCATCGCCCACGGCGACGCCCGGAGCTCGCGCGTGGTCGGGCGCAAGGTCGAGGACATCGAGCTTCCGAAGGGCGCGACGATCGGCGCGATCGTGCGCGGGCAGGGTGAATTGGCACGCGTGCTGATCGCGCATCACGACACGGTGATCGAGGCCGAGGACCACCTGATCCTGTTCGTCGCCAACAAGCGGCTGATCCCGCGCATCGAGAAGCTGTTCCAGGTCGGTGTAGGATTTTTTTGACCGCCGCCCCGTTCCTCGGTGGCGGGGCGGCGGCGCGCACGGGGCGCATCCGATCATCTGCGTAGGCAGTGGCACGGGGCCGGATGCGCCGAGGGTTTCTTACCGGCGGGCACGGGATTCTTCTAGAATCCGGCGCGACGATCGGTTCTGGCTGCGGCTCGACCAGGACCTGCGAGGCGTGACGCCGAGAACAAGAACGGGCCGCGTTCGATACCAGCCACCTACTGAAGGAGACAGCATGGACTTCCTGAAAAGCAAGGGCGCGAAACCCGCGCGCCGCAAGTTCATTGGGGCCGCCGCCGCGGCAACGCTCGGCGCGCCGATGATCGCGCGCGGCCAGGCCAGCCCGATCGCGATGCGCTGGCAGTCGACCTGGCCGGCCAAGGACATCTTCCACGAATACGCGCTGGACTTCGCCAAGAAGGTCAACGACATGACCGGCGGCGAGCTCAAGATCGAGGTGCTGCCGGCTGGCGCGGTCGTTCCCGCCTTCGGCCTGCTCGACGCGGTTTCCAAGGGCACGCTCGACGGCGGCCACGGCGTTCTGGTCTACCACTACGGCAAGCAGAACGCGCTCGCGCTGTGGGGCTCCGGCCCGGCGTACGGGATGGACGCCAACATGCTGCTCGCGTGGCACAAGTACGGCGGCGGCAAGGAGCTGC
>CAZIJU010000071.1:0-19198 GCA_964539745.1 uncultured Burkholderiaceae bacterium
TGCCGGTGATCGTCTGCGTGCCGAGCAGGCACACGCCGCCGGCGAACGTGACCGACGCGTTGTAGACCGCCTTGCCGGAGGGACGCGGTGCAATCGCACCACTGAACGTGCAGCCGGACGATCCGGCGCCGGTGAAGGTGCCGTTGGCGCCGACGTTGATCGAGTAGGTCTCGCCGTTGGCCAGCCGACCGCGCCAGACGCCCGAGACCGCCGCAGCCGTGGCCGGGGTTTCATACGCTGCGTCGTAGGCCGCGGTGAAGGTCACGGGAGTGCCGCCCGCCTGCGGCGTCACCACGCCCTGCAGCGAAGCGCGCTCACGATAGCTTCCGGAGACGGCCACCGGTGTCACCGTGCCGCCGAGGTAGAAGTCGAGGCCATTCGTCGAGGTGAAGTTGCCGTTGTTCGAAGTGCCGGTGCCCTGCACGACGCCGTACAGCACGCCGTTGGCGTAGTACATGACCCAGTACTCGCCGTTCTCTAGCACGGCGCCCAGAATGCTGAAGCCGCTCGAGGTCGTGCCGCTCCAGAAACCTTCGGCGCCGGAGGTCTGCGCGGGCGGCGGCGGTGTCGCGGGCGTACTGCCGCCGCCACCGCCGCAGGCGGCGAGCCCGAAGGACAGCACCGCAACGAGTAATGTCGCAAGTCTTGCAAGTGTCGTTCGCATCGACGTCTCCTTTTGCGAAGGCAGGCCCGCTACGCGCGCAGCGCCTCGGGCCCTGTTCAAGGCAGACATACTGTGTGCGGCGAAAGGCTCACGGCGTGAGCCTGCGCGCGAACCGCACCGCGGAGCGGGCGGTCGCGCGGCGTTGCGAAACCGCACGGGCTCATCCCGTGAGCCTCGCCGGCATCAGAGTTCGCGTCGCCTTGCTGGAAACGTCCGGGCGTCGGTCGGCGCGGCCTTCGGCATCGACGCGACCACGGGCAGGCCGTCGCGTCGAATGCCGGACCGTGCGGCGCCGCGAACGGCGGTCCCGGTCTCCGATTCGTTCCGCCGATTGCGGGCGACTCAGAGTGCTGTAGTACGCGGCCGTCTCCGAAGGGGGTTGGCCGTCGCGGTCGGAAGGAGATGGCATGAGCCGAATCAACCCGTCACGCGCGCCGCCGACCGGGCGGTGCGATCCCAGCGCGAGCATCGTCGACTTCGTCGCGCGGCGTGCGCGCGGTCGCCGATGCGCCGACTGCGCCGGTCATCGGCGGCCGATCGACCGATGCAAGGAACTGTATCGAGCCCGACCAACCTCAGGAGCTATGCGATGACCGCACTGTCCACCGATGCCACGGTGTTTTCGTCCGAAGCGTCGTTTGCCAACTACTCCATGCCCGAGGGCGTCGACTGTCCCGCCACCCGCCCGCGGTCGGCGCGCTTCGTCGCGCACGTCGATCTGTTTTCCCAGTCGGCGGCAAGCGAGCGCTCGGACGAATACTGGCTGTCGACGAACCGCACGCGCAGCCACTGGTTCCTGTGGTTGAGCTACTACGACGACGAATTGGGCGAGGGGTGGGTGCACCAGGTCTATGCCTACATGCCGCGCCGCCACCGCGACGCGCGGCGGGCAGCAATGGAGCTGTTTCTGTGCGGCTGGCGTGCCGAGTGCGACCTCGGACACCTGAGCTCGCGGCCGGAGGGCACGGTCAAGGAGGGATTGCTGAAGTCCTCCGACATCGATGCCATCGCCCAGTCGGTCTGGCCCAAGTGAGGCGGGCGGAGCGCCCGCGCGCCGGTCGGCATTCGGCACGCGCAGCCTTGCGCAACACCGTCGGACCACGGTGCGCGGAGGCGGCCGGGGACGGATCCGCTTCGTAACATCGAACGGCATCCGCCGCATGTGGCGGATGCTGTCGCCTTGGAAGGGCCACCACCAAGAAGACAGCGTGGCTGCGGGAATGCAGCGTGGAGGCACGGTGACACTCATGCATCCGATGATCCCGCAATACCCTACCTTCGATACCCGCCCGACAGGCTGCGCCAGAATGGCGGCACCGATCCATCGGCAAATCCGATCTGAACGGAGAAGCGAATGATTCTGGATGGGCTGTTTTCGTCGGAGAGCGTTTCGGAGGGCCACCCCGACAAGCTCGCCGACCAGATCTCCGATGCGGTGCTGGATACGTTTCTGGCGCTCGAACCCAACGCCCGTGTCGCCTGCGAGACGATGCTCGCCGACCAGGTCGTGATCGTCGCCGGCGAGTTCAAGACGCGCGACGAAGCCACCTTCGACGGCGTGCGCGATGCCGTCCCCGGTCTCGTTCGCGGCATCCTCAGCGAGGTTGGCTACGACAGCGCGGAAACCGGCATCGATCCGCGCCGCTGCACCGTGCTCGTGCACTTCAACCAGCAGTCCGCGCACATCAGCCAGGGCGTGGACCGTGCGGACGGCCAGCTCGGCGCCGGCGATCAGGGTCTGATGTTCGGCTACGCCTGCGACGAGACGCCGGAGCTGATGCCGCTGCCGATATCGCTCGCGCACGCGCTGGTTCGTCGTCAGTCCGAACTGCGGAAGCAGGGGGTGCTGCCTTGGCTGCTGCCGGATGCGAAATCGCAGGTGTCGGTCCGCTACGAAAACGGCAAGCCGGCACGCGTCGAAGCCGTCGTGCTGTCGACCCAACACCGTGCGGACGTCGGCGATGCGGAACTGCGCGATGCCGTCACCGAGCAGATCGTCCTGCCGTCGATCCCACCCCATCTGCGCGGCCCGGACCTGCGCGTGCTGATCAATCCGACCGGGCGCTTCGTGATCGGCGGCCCGAAAGGGGACACGGGACTGACCGGACGCAAGATCATCGTCGACACCTACGGCGGCGCAGCCCCGCACGGCGGCGGGGCGTTTTCCGGGAAGGATCCGAGCAAGGTCGACCGTTCTGCGGCCTACATGGGGCGATTCCTCGCCAAGCAGGTCGTCGCCCGCGGCTGGGCAGGCCGCTGTCTGATCCAGTTCGCCTATGCGATCGGCGTGGCCGAACCGGTCAGCTTCGCGGTCGAAACTTTCGGCACTGGCACGCGGCCGGCGCGACGGATCGCCGAAGAACTTCAAGCGGAGTTCGATCTGACGCCGGCCGGGATCATTCGCCGCCTCGATCTGTTGCGGCCGATCTACCGGCAGACCGCCGCGTACGGACACTTCGGCCGTCCGGACCTGGATCTTCCTTGGGAGCGAATCGTCTGATCACGCGCGGCGCTGCAGTATCCGGGGTGAAGGAGCGCAGCGCCTCGCCGACACTCGATCCGCTCGGCCATCGGCCGTGATCGGCTGAGCACCGGCGGCTCCGCCAGATGAGTCTGTCGACTTGCACAACTCCGTGGGACGGGGTCGTCGGGCTCATCCCTTGAGCCTGGACCGGCGCATCATCGGCGCCTCTTCGATAACGACTTCATCGCGTGCGATGCCGACGGGAGCCTAGGAATATGAAGCCTTTCCGCGCTTTGCTGACCAAAACGATCTGCGCCGCGATTGCAGGGGCCGCGGCCTTTTCCGCTTCGGCGCTCAGTTTCGTTCCAAGAACGCTCGTCGATCCGATCAACGGCGAGCGCGTGGATTGCGCAGGCATCGCCAGTTTCAGCGTCGGCGACGACGAAGAGGGATATGACGTTATCCCCGCGCATGTCCTACGTGCTTCGATCTGCGCGAATCCGGGCAGCGGCTATGCAGCGTTCGGCGAGGGTTTCGCGGGCCCGCCCCCGGCGGAGAAGGCCGCCATTGCGAAGTGGCTTGCCGACAATTACCGGCCGCCGTCGCGCCGGCTGGATCAGACCGCCCCCGGCTGGTGCGGCGCGTATTGGGCAGGCCGCTGGGAAAAGCGCTCGCCCAATGCCACGGACGAGGACGAAAACGGACGCGGCCGTGCGCCCTCTCTGGCGCGCTGGCAACTTGCCGACGGCTGCGACTTCACGCGGATCGAGTCCCTGCCGTGGATCGAGCAACTCTACCGACTGCGGAAGATGCCTGAGGCATTCTGGCTGACGTTTTACCGGTTCGCCGCCTATGAGTACCGCAACGACCCGGTCGATGGCCCGCGCTACATACGCAAGGCCCTGCCGCTCGTCGAAAAGCTGCTCGCGCAAAGCAGTGACCGCCGCGCGCGGCTCGCCGGGCTGTATCTGCTCGGCGAATACCATCGCCGGCTCGGGCACTTCGACAAGGCACGCTGGTACTTCGACCGGGTCTGGAACGCAAACGTGTTCGACCGTGACGGCAACGTCATCGTCGCGCTGGACGCTTTTCGAACGAAGGTGCTGGAGCGCCAGAAGCTGATGCCGCCGCGCGCGGGCTCCAAGCAACACGACGGCGCAGCACGATCGCGCTGACCCGCACCGCCTCGACCCGCACGTCATCGGCTGGCTGCAGCGACGGCCAGTCGTGTGGAGGCTGCTGCGCCGCGCCCGCGCCACCCGGTCGGTCAAGCTCTTGGTCGATTCCACCCGGAGGCCGCCGGTTTCAGGCGCTGCTCGCCGTCGAGCATCTGCGCAGGAGCGCTTACCTGCACCGAGACCGTGACTGCCTTTCGTACCGCGTTTTTGAATCTTCCTGGCGGCGCTTGTACTATACAGCGTTAGTGTATCGTATTAGTGTCATGAACGATCCGAAGCGGTTCACCCTCGACGAAATCGCCGCCCTGGCCGAGCTGCCACGGCGCACGGTGCGCTACTACATCCAGATCGGGCTAGTGGACCGTCCGCACGGCGTGGGCAAGGGTGCGTACTACACGCAGCACCACGTCGAGCAGTTGCTGCTGATACGCAAATGGCAGCTGGCCGGGCTGTCGCTCGAACGCATCGGCGAGTTGTTGAAGAACCAGGCGGCCGGCCCGCTGCCGCCTGCGCCGCGCCGCCCGGGCACGGTGGAGGTGTGGAGCCACCTGGTCGTGGCCGACGGGGTGGAGGTCGTGCTCGAGCCCGGCCGTGCCGGGTTGACCCCGGAGCAGGTGCGGGCCTTCTTTCGCGCGGTCGCGCAGGCGTACGCGCAAGTCCAGGAAAGCGAGGAAAAAGAATGAAGCTACCGGCATCGGCATTGACCGGCACGCAGGGCGAACGCGTCGCGCTGTGCGAGGTCGCGGTCAGCGCGGTCCTGCAGGAGTTGCTTGCGGAGGTGACCGTTTCGCAGACCTACCGCAACGACGAGCCCGTGAACATCGAGGCGGTGTACACCTTTCCGCTGCCGCTCGATGCGGTGCTGCTGGATCTCGAAGTGGAAATCGGCGGCCGCAGCCTGCGAGGCGCGGTCGTCGCCAAGGCAGCCGCGGAGCGCGCCTACGAGGAGGCAATCGAGTCCGGCGACGCGGCGGTGATGCTGGAGGCGATCGAGCCTGGCCTGTACACGATGAACGTCGGCAACCTGCTGCCGCAGGAGACCGCGAAGATCACCTTCCGCTACGCGATGCTGTACCGCTGGACGGGCGAGCGGCTGCGCTTTTTCGTGCCGACCACGATCGCGCCGCGCTACGGGGACTGGCCGCACCGGCCGCACCAGGCGCCCGAAACGTCGCTTGCCGTCGAAAACCGCTTCGCCCTGCGCATGGAGGTGTTCGGTGCGCTGCGCGATGCGCAGTTCGAGTGCCCCACCCACGCGATCGAACTGGTCAGGATGGCCGAGAAGGTCGTGCTGTCGCTTGCGCAGCCCAAGGCGGTGATGGACCGCGACTTCGTGCTGAACATCCGCGCGCCCAATGCCACGCGCAGCTTCGCGCTGTGCGGGCAGGACGGCGCGGGCATGACGGCGATCGCCAGCTTCCAGCCGTTTTTCCCGGGGCTGCGGACGCCGCGCCCGCTTGCGCTGCCCATCGTCGTGGACTGCTCTGGCTCCATGGGGGGCGACTCGATCGAGCAGGCCAAACAGGCGCTCGACGGCATCCTCGAAAGCCTGCAGCCGAACGACCGCATGACGCTGATCGCCTTCGGCAATACCACCAAGGCCTTGTCCGACGGGCTGCTCGCCTGCAACCAAGCCAATCTCGACAAGGCCAGAGGCTTCGCCAGGTCGCTGGATGCCAACATGGGCGGCACCGAAATCGGCGGCGCGCTGCGCGCGGCCTATGCCGCGCTCGGCCGCACCGAAGCGGCCGACGTCTTCCTCGTGACCGACGGCGAGGTCGGCGACTGGCAGCCCATCGTCGAGGAGGCCCGCAAGACCGGGCACCGCGTCTTCACCGTCGGCGTGGGCAGTGCCGTGTCCGAGGCGTTCGTGCGCGGCCTTGCGGCGGCCACGGGCGGTGCGTGCGAACTGGTGTCGCCCCGCGAAGGCATAGCCGAGCGCGTAATGCAGCACTTCGCGCGCTTGCGCGCGCCGCGCGCCCGGCGCGTGGCGGTGTACTGGCCCGACGGCGCCACCGGCATCGCGCCGGCGCGCCTGGGTGCGGTGTTCGAAGGCGACACGGTCGTCGCCTGCGCATCGTATGCGCGCCCGCACGCGCACGACTGCGCGATCCTCGAAGTCGAGACCGAAGCCGGCGAAGTGTTTCGTCAGACGCTTTCGCTGCCCGCAGCGGTGCCTGCAGGCAGCGCCGACGGGCTGTCCACGGTGGCCCGCGTCGCCGCCGCGCTGCGCCTGAAGGACATCGACGACGAGGCCGCCGGATCGCAGCTTGCGCTTCGCTACCGGCTCACGAGTCCGTGGACCAACTGGGTGGTCGTCGCCCCCCGCGTCGAGCAGGACAAGGCGCACGAGATGCCTGCGCTGCGCACCGTGCCGCAGACGCTCGCCGCGGGCTGGGGCGGCAGCGGCAGCGTGACGATGGACATTGCGTTTTCGATCAGCGAAGCCAGAGCGGTACCCGCCTGCTACCGCGAACCTGCCCCGATCGACTTCGAACCCATCGCAGCCATCGATGCGCGCGCAGCTGCTGCCGCCGAGCGCGCGCGGCGTGCCGGTCTGCCCGAGCCCTATCGCCGGCTGATCGAACTGATCGAGGCGAATCCTTCGCGACTTTCCGAAGCGGGCGCCGTGGACCTGCTCACCGAATCCGGTCTGGCTGCCGACTTCGACGAGGTCTTCCGCCAGGCAGCCAGCCTCGGGCTGAACGTCGATGCCATCGCCGCGATCGTGCTCGTGCGCCTGCTCGACGGCCAGCTCAGCGAGTTGCTGTCTCTAAAGACGCAACTGCGCCTCGCGGCGGAACAGTCGCTCGCCGACGGAGCAATGAAGCAACTCGTCAAGCTGGCGCGGCAAAGTGCGGAACTCGCGCGACTGGCCGAAGGGGCGGGAGCGTTGCTTCGACAGGAATCCGACCGCGACGTCTTGCGGCGGCTTGCCGGCATCCCCGCACTATTCGTCCGACTCGCAGACGCGATCCACGCCGCGCGGTGGAAGCTGCCTCGTCACACCTCCGACGAACGCGGCGGCCGGGAGGGGCAAGCGCTCTAATCGACGCAGCCTCGATGTCGATGCCTGAAGACGCCGCAGAGCGGAACGTGAGCTTTGCGCCACATCCCCGCCCCGGGCTCACGCCATGAGCCCGGGGCGGTGATATAAATCGCCTGCCGTCGAAGCGGACACCGGCCAGTGCTCCGCGGCGACGGTGCAGCACGTCGTGATTTAGCCCCACTTGCCGCGACGTAAAACAAGGCCGCTAAACGGGGCGTGAACCATAGGAGTTCGCGTTCATGGCTTTCCCCTGCAATGCCCGCCGCGAGCCGTACCGGCTCATGCGGTCGCTGAACCTCTTCGGGCTCGACTTTCTGGACCCCATCGTGCTCGCCGCGCTGGCCGACGAGCGGCCGCTGCTGCTCATCGGCCCGCACGGCACCGCCAAGAGCGAGCTGCTGAGCCGTCTCGCCGCGGCACTGGGCCTTGCGCACCGGCACTACAACGCAAGCCTCATCAGCTTCGACGATCTGCTCGGCTATCCGGTGCCCGAGCCCGGCGCTGCCGCCGTGCGCTACCTGCGCACGCCCGGCGATCTATGGGATGCCGAGTCGGTCTTCCTGGACGAGATCTCGCGCTGCCGACCCGAGACGCAGAACAAGCTGTTCTCGGTCGTGCACGAGAAGCGCGTGCAGGGCATGCAGCTTCCGAAGCTGCGCTACCGCTGGGCCGCGATGAACCCGCCGGCCACGGACGATACGGAGTCGGACGACACCTACACCGGTTCGCTGCCGCTCGATCCGGCGCTTGCGGACCGCTTCGCCTGGGTGGTCGAACTGCCCTCGCTTGCGGACCTCGGCCCCGAAGACCGGCTCGCGCTGATCCGCCACGGCGGCCAGTCGGTCGCGCCGGAGTGCGCCGAGGCGCTGGCGCAGCTCGTGTCCGCCACGCGCGAGGCGCTGTCCGGACTCGACGCGCTCGAGCACGCATGGGCCGCACGCTACGTCAGCGAACTGATCACGCCGCTTACGCAGGCGCAGCTTGCGATCTCGGGCCGCCGCGCGGTGATGCTCGCCGCCAGCGTCCGCGCCGTGCGCGCGGCATCGCTTGCGCTCGGCCGAACGGAGAAGCTTGCCGACTGCGCGCTCGCCGCGCTGCGCGCGGGGCTGCCGCAGCGCGCGCAGGGCCGGGCGATTGAGGCCGCCAAGCTTGGCGCGATCCACCGCGCGGCGGTCCACGGCGCGGACGAATCGCTCGGTGCGCGATGGCGGCGCATCCGCGCGCTGCCCGATCCGGTGGCGCGCGTGGCCGAGGCGCTTCGGCACGCCGACGCGCAGATCGACCGCAGCGAGATCTCCGCGCTCGTCACCGACGCCTGGGCCGCGCTGACCGTTCCGCAGCGCTACGTCTTCGCGCGCCACGCGCTGCCGCGCGCGGCAGCACTGCAGTGCCTGACGGTGCCCGCCTACGAGCTGCTCGCCGAGCCGCTCGCGAAGCTGCTCGATGCGTGCGCGGAAGAATCGTTGACTTTCCAGATCCCGCGCAGCCGCATGCCGGAGTGGAACGCGGTGGTCGAGCGCGTGCGGGCGCTGGCCCGCGGCTCAGCCGGCGACGTTCAACTCGCCAACATCCTGCTGACGGTGACGGCCGTGGAGCAGCAGACCTTCGACGTGGACGAACTCCTCGCGCTGGACCGTCAGTGGCAGGCGATGTTCGCGCCCGCCGCGGCGGGCGAAGACGCCGCCGGCGGCGGCGACCGCGAAGTCTGCGGCGCCGAAGCCTGCCGATGAGCGCCGCCATCGCCGCGCCGCCGGCCCGCGTCGGCGGCGAAGCGCCGCAGCCGCGGCTGTACAACATGAGCGCGCCGCCGCGCGCGACGCTGACCGTCCGTCCGCTGCGGATGCCCGGCGCCGACGGACGCGAATCGCCCGTCGCCGGGTTCCGGTTCGTCTGCCGCATCGACGTGGTCGGGTACTTCTGGCCCGCGTCGCCAGGCGTGCCGCGCGATCCCGCCGAGGACATCCTGTGGGAGCAGACGCTGGAGCCGCAGCGCCGTCTACTCGCGCAGGCGCTTGCCGAGGAGCGCGGCAGGAGCGCGCCTGACTCCGCGCTGGCGGTGCGCGTCGGGACGATGCCGGCCGATGCGGTGCTGGACGGGCTGCGCGAGGTCGCGCTGCGCACCGACTGCATCGCGCTGGGCCTGCCCGTCTTCGGGCTGCTGCGGCCGGCCGTGGCCGCGCGCCGTCGGCGCAGGGTGCCGATGCGCGTGGCCGTGGCGGTGCTGGCGCGCCGCCGCGGCGGCGTCTTTCTGCGCGAGGCCGACCCGCTCGTGCCGTCGGCGGTGAACCGCGCGTTCGATCTGTGGACGCCGCAGGAGGCCGAGCGATGAGCGACGCCCGCATCGCCGCGGCGCTGCGTAGCCGCATCTTCGACGCATTTCCGGTGACGCAGCCCGCGTTCATGCGGCTGCTGGCGCTGCTGGACATCGAGGCCACCGACGCGGTGCCCACCGCCGCAGTCACGCTCGGCGGCCGCTCGGTGCTGCAAATCAATCCGCAGTTCGTGCAGCGCATGTGCAGCACCGACCACGACCTGGTGATGCTGGTGCTGCACGAGCTGCATCACGTCGCGCTGGGGCACACGCGGCTGTTTCCGCGCGTCACGCGCGCGCAGAACTGGGCCTTCGACTGCGTGATCAACGCGCAGCTGGCGCGCCTGTTTCCGCAGCCGCACTGGACGCGGCTGTTTCGCGCGTGCTACCGGGCGGACGTGTTCCCCGAGGCACTGCTGCGGCCGCCCGCGGGCTGGCGCACTAACGACGAGCGCTGGCTGCCGGGCCGAGCGGGCGAGGTGCATCGCGCGCTGTACTCGGATCACTCGGCAAGCTACGCGGACCTGTACGCGCTGCTGCCGCAGCTGGTGGGCGCCGAGCACGGCCTCGACGGGCTGCTCGGCAACCATGCGGCGCAGCCGGACGAAAGCGCCTCGCCCGACGTGCTGCGCGAGCTGCGCGGCATCCTGGCCGACTGGCCGATGGTCGTGCCGAAGTCGGGCTGCGACGACGGGGCCGATGCGCACGCCGAGACGGTGCCGCGCGCGCAGGCGCGGCGCGAGGCGGTGGCGCAGATCCGCCGCGCGCTCGCCTCGGTGGCCATCGCCGGAGAAGCCGGCTCGCGCGGTACGCCGGCGTGGGATGTTGCGGCGGCCACGCTGCCCTACGCCCCGCGGCCCGCGCGCGGCGACTTCGTGCGCGCCGCGCTCGGCTGCGAAGCGCTGCTGCACGAGGTGCAGTTGCTGGTGCGCCGACCGCTTGCGCACGAACTCACGCACGTGTACGTGGACGTGTCGCGCAGCATGGAGGGCGAGCTGCCCTTCGTCTACGCGGCGCTGCGGCCGCTTGCGCATCTGCTGCATCCGAAGGTGCACCTGTTCAGCACCACGGTGGCCGACGTCGGGCTCGGTGCCCTGGCGCGCGGCGTGCGCGTCAGCACCGGCGGCACCTCGTTCGCGGCAGTCACGCGCCACCTGCTCGAGCAACGCATCCGCCGCGCCGTGTTCATCACCGACGGCTGGGTCGGCAAGGTGCCTGCCGAACATGCGCGCCTGCTGGCGCAGCGGCGCTGCCGCTTTGCCGCCGTGGTCTCGGCCCACGGCGACGTGTCTTTCGCCAAAGCGCTCGGCTGCCGCGTGTGGCGGCTGCCGGCGTCGAAGGAGCAAGCGTGATGACCACACCTGCTGCCAACCGCGCCGCCCCGCGCTGCGAGGCGGCGGAATTCGTGCTGCCCGGCCACCCGGACAAACTGTGCGACGCCGCGGTCGACGCAATCGTCGACTACGTGCGGCAGCGGGAGCGGCGCGGCCAGTGCGGGCTGGAGGCCGGCTGCATCTTCGACCGCTTCTTCATCACCGGCCGCATCGCGGTGCGCGACGAGACGCTGGCGTCGTGGCTGCTGGGCGCTGACCCCGTCCCGCCGGGATCGCCACTGCTGCAGCTCAACCTCACACGCTACAAGGAGCGGCTGATGAGCGGCGAACTCGTCAGGCTGGTGCGCCAGACCTACGCCTCGGCAGGCTACGGCAAGGATGCCGCCGGCCACGTGTGGGAGCCGCTGCCGCACGAGCTGAAGATCGCGATGATGCCGGGCAGGCTCCTGCACGTCGGCCGCTTCGAGCCGCACGAGGACGAACTGCGCCACCTGAGCGACGACCAGGCGATCTGCGTCGGCCACGCGGTGCGCAGCCCGGCGACGAACTGGCTGCCGCCGGCGCACTGGCTGGCGCGGCGCATCGGGCGCGAACTCGTACGGCTGCGCGCCGAGCGTGGCGCGGGCCAGATGGGGCCCGACGGCAAGGTGATCGTGCACGGTGTGACCAGCGGCGGGCCGGAGACGTTTCGCCCGCGGCTGGTGTCGCTGTCGCTGCACCACCACGAGAAGTCCGACTGGCTGCTGCTGCGGCAGATCGCGCAGGAAGCCGTGGAGACGGCCTGCGCGGGCTGGCCGCTGCCGGACATCGTGCTCAACGGCGCCGGCATGTTCGTCTGCGGCGGGCCGAACGGCGACAACGGCCAAACCGGCAAGAAACTCGTCGTCGACGCCTACGGCCCCGGCGTGCCGGTGGGCGGCGGTGCGTGGTCCGGCAAGGACTTCTTCAAGGTCGACCGCTTGGGAGCGCTTGCGGCGCGGCGCGTGGCGCTGGAATCGCTGCTGGCGAGCGATGCGCAAACGGCAACGGTAACGCTGACGTATCTGCCCGGCGGCGACCGGCCGGCGCGTATCGATCTGCTGCTCGACGGCTCGCCGTCCGATGCGATCGTGATCCCCAGCGCGTTCGACGATTTGCAAAGCGCGCTGCTGCATCGACGGTTCGCCGCGGCCAACGCACAACTGACCGAGCTTGCCCGCTGGGGGCATCAGGTGCCGGGGATGCCGTGGGAACTCGAAGCGCGGCAACCGACGCAGAAGACACGGCCGCCGGGCATAAACCAGCCGCAGCGCGTTGCGGGTGAAGAGGCATCGCCTGCGCCGGCTGCCACCGCGGCGACTGGCCAGCGCCCGGATGCGGCGCATGACGCCCGTGGCGATCGGCCATCGCGGGTGGGGCATGGGTGACGGCTTGGAAGCAGCCGGCTGCGTTGCAACGATTTGCGCTTGCGGCACCGGCGCGTCGAACTGCGCGGCATTGCCTTTGCGGTTCGATCTCGTGATTCGGTGACACCGGCAGCCAGCCGGCAGAGCAATTCACGGCAAAGCAACAGGGCACGGTAATACGGAAATCCACGGCAGCGCCTCTTCGCGCGCATTCTCACACGGCTGCAGTTCACACCTCGTCCTAGGCTTGGAACAAGTAATTTCGGGCGAGGCGTCGTAATACATTCTTCATCCCTGCTGCGGTTCACGTGCGACGATTGAGAGTTACGCAAGCTCGTGACACCGCGGCCCCGCAAGTTTGTTTTCCCGTTCGGGCACCGCTTTGGTCATTCCGAGCAACGCGAGGGATCGCGGCGTTGCGAGCCGCGGAGATTCCTCGCCTGCGGCTCGGAATGACAATCGCAGCGTTGCGGCTCAGAGTCACCAAGGGCGACAGATTCAAGCGCCAGACAGCCGGTGGTGTCACTAAGAGTTGTAATGCTCGATGGTGGCCTACTGTCCCCGGTCGGCGACGAGTCGTAATCCCTTCCTCATCAGGGTGGCGGTTGACGCCGCCCTCGCCGGGGAGTCGATTCCCAACGGGGGTCGTAATCCCTTCTTCATCAGGGCTGCGATTCACGCGCCGCGATGATCTGGTGCGCGCCGCCAGATCCGAGTCGTAATCCCTTCTTCATCAGGGCTGCGATTCACGCGCCGATGCGCATCTGACATGAGACTAACAGCGCAGGTCGTAATCCCTTCTTCATCAGGGCTGCGATTCACGCGCAATATCAACCGGTTAAATGGTCTTGACCGGTACGTCGTAATCCCTTCTTCATCAGGGCTGCGATTCACGCGCGCGCGCGAGCATCATTGCCGCCTGCACCTCGTCGTAATCCCTTCTTCATCAGGGCTGCGATTCACGCACAATATGGTGCAGAGTTCCTTGCTGAAAGCTGTCGTAATCCCTTCTTCATCAGGGCTGCGATTCACGCGCCTCACAGGCATTGTCGTTGATGATCAAATATCGTCGTAATCCCTTCTTCATCAGGGCTGCGATTCACGCAGGGTGGGCCGAGGATTTGAAGGCCGAGATCATGTCGTAATCCCTTCTTCATCAGGGCTGCGATTCACGCGAATCAAGCCTGCAATCATCATTGCATGGGACGTCGTAATCCCTTCTTCATCAGGGCTGCGATTCACGCCGGCCGATCATGCGCTTCTTCGACCGGGGCGGCCGTCGTAATCCCTTCTTCATCAGGGCTGCGATTCACGCCGCCGTCCGAACCTGAGCGCGTCGAACAGGAGGCGTCGTAATCCCTTCTTCATCAGGGCTGCGATTCACGCGCGCGCGCGGAGTTGAAGCTCGCGCGGCCAGACGGTCGTAATCCCTTCTTCATCAGGGCTGCGATTCACGCGCTTGGCCATTTTGAAAACTTTTTAAGTCGATGGGTCGTAATCCCTTCTTCATCAGGGCTGCGATTCACGCAGGTGGACCGGCTGTATTCCATGCAGGAGGCGTGTCGTAATCCCTTCTTCATCAGGGCTGCGATTCACGCCTGGGGGTTGACGAGGACCTAGACGCCATCACGGTCGTAATCCCTTCTTCATCAGGGCTGCGATTCACGCCTATCAGGTGTGGAACCTCGCCAACGCGACGGTGGTCGTAATCCCTTCTTCATCAGGGCTGCGATTCACGCTCCGGTAGCCGTCGAGTACTACGCATTCGACGGGGTCGTAATCCCTTCTTCATCAGGGCTGCGATTCACGCATTCCATGCAGGAGGCGTCAAAAATCATGAGAAAGGTCGTAATCCCTTCTTCATCAGGGCTGCGATTCACGCAAAACTGGTCACGGAAGGACGTCAGCGTCCGCCCGGTCGTAATCCCTTCTTCATCAGGGCTGCGATTCACGCTTGGGCTCGACGAGGAGAAGGTCGAGGCGATCATTGTCGTAATCCCTTCTTCATCAGGGCTGCGATTCACGCCGGGAAGGCGACATGAAGTCGGACTCGTGGTTGTCGTCGTAATCCCTTCTTCATCAGGGCTGCGATTCACGCACGGGTTTGGTGGTTTGCATGGCTTCCCTCCTGCGTCGTAATCCCTTCTTCATCAGGGCTGCGATTCACGCAGGGTGTGGGCATCAGCGCCGTGATGCGATGGGGTCGTAATCCCTTCTTCATCAGGGCTGCGATTCACGCATGGGTAGAGTTCAAGGCGCCCAAAGGGCGCCTGTCGTAATCCCTTCTTCATCAGGGCTGCGATTCACGCCCCGGCAGGGCTCATTGTTCCGCGCGCGCGGAGTCGTAATCCCTTCTTCATCAGGGCTGCGATTCACGCAAGGCCGCTATCTCCGCCGTGCTCGACGCGCGCTGTCGTAATCCCTTCTTCATCAGGGCTGCGATTCACGCGGTGGAAGCTCGTCGAGGGTCGCGGCGCGCGCAGGTCGTAATCCCTTCTTCATCAGGGCTGCGATTCACGCGGGCAAGCAGTGCGTGTTCTGCGCTCAGACGAGGTCGTAATCCCTTCTTCATCAGGGCTGCGATTCACGCCGCAGGCGGCGGACGTATATCTGACCAACCCGGGGTCGTAATCCCTTCTTCATCAGGGCTGCGATTCACGCTGATGGGAGGGATGAACATGCCGGCGGCGCTGGGTCGTAATCCCTTCTTCATCAGGGCTGCGATTCACGCTCACCAGTAGCGCTGGTGTTGCGCTAACTGTTAGTCGTAATCCCTTCTTCATCAGGGCTGCGATTCACGCGCGACGCGATCGTCGCGTACCTCGAGCGCTTCGTCGTAATCCCTTCTTCATCAGGGCTGCGATTCACGCCCCGGTCGCAGCCTACGGGATGAGCCCGACACGGAGTCGTAATCCCTTCTTCATCAGGGCTGCGATTCACGCCAGACGAAGCGCGTAACCGCGTGGGCGCTCGTCGGTCGTAATCCCTTCTTCATCAGGGCTGCGATTCACGCCTCTGATGGCGCGAATCGAGCTACCGCACGCATGTCGTAATCCCTTCTTCATCAGGGCTGCGATTCACGCTCACTCCTGCCGTTGTTTCGCCGGCGGTACTGCCGTCGTAATCCCTTCTTCATCAGGGCTGCGATTCACGCGAAGCTTAGGAAGAAGGTGGACCGGCTGTATTCGTCGTAATCCCTTCTTCATCAGGGCTGCGATTCACGCCCCGCAGCTGGGTGTATCAGATCGTCGACGACGCGTCGTAATCCCTTCTTCATCAGGGCTGCGATTCACGCCGCAGGAAGCCGAGAAATGGGGCTTCCGGCTCACGTCGTAATCCCTTCTTCATCAGGGCTGCGATTCACGCTGGGTTTCGCGTAAGGTCTACCTCACGCGCGTCGTAATCCCTTCTTCATCAGGGCTGCGATTCACGCGTTCCTGAACGTCGGCTCGTTCATTCAGCCGTGTCGTAATCCCTTCTTCATCAGGGCTGCGATTCACGCAAAACTCGGGCGGCAAGTCGTCGCGCGCAATCCGGTCGTAATCCCTTCTTCATCAGGGCTGCGATTCACGCTTGAGTACTACTTCGAGGCTTGGCCCCTCGGGGAGGGTCGTAATCCCTTCTTCATCAGGGCTGCGATTCACGCAGGGTCAACGCGTGCATTTACTGCTGCACGCGCGTCGTAATCCCTTCTTAATCAGGGCTGCGATTCACGCACACCGCGCGCTATTGGCACCAGACCTGCGCCTGTCGTAATCCCTTCTTCATCAGGGCTGCGATTCACGCCAAGGCCCTCGTCGAGGTCCTCGGCAAGACGAAGTCGTAATCCCTTCTTCATCAGGGCTGCGATTCACGCGGAGACCCTCAAGGAGATCGAGGCCAACCGCAAAGTCGTAATCCCTTCTTCATCAGGGCTGCGATTCACGCTGACCGCGTTGAATTTTCCTTGCGCGGCGGGCATTTGGCGGCGCCCTTGTCGGACTCGCGGTCACCCGAACAACTTACGCTGTTGGCCGCGGGCTGGCAACGGGTTCCGCGGCGGTCATTTGCCAGCAGAGCACCGAGATCGGTCCTGCCGTCGAGGAGCCAAGCGTCCTCCGGAAGCAGGGTCCGGCCGATCGAATACACGAACGCGTTGGTCGGAATCGAATAGATACGAACGTCGTCGACGCTTTCGTCGATGAGGCCGCGCAGCTCGTCGGCCAGTCTGCGCATGTCGGCATGGCTGCCGCTTGCGGCAAAGACAGAATATTGCACGGGCACGGCCACACGGCCAAGCAGCCGGTGCACGCGAGCCAGGCGCCGCGGCTCGCGGATGTCGTAAGCAACCAGCCAACGGCGAGATTCGTTCAAGGCCACGGTTCGATCCATTCGCCCAGGCACCGACGCAGACGCCCAAGCAGAGTCAGTACAAACGCCTCATGTTCCGCGGCGCGGGCCTCGAATGCGCGCGCCCGCAACCGCTCGTGCCCGTCGAAGTGACTCGACAGCGTGCCCGCCTGTGTGCAAATAAACAGGTCGAGCAGCTGGCCGAGGTCGGCCCCGAGCGCAAGCACATCGCCGTCGAACGCTCGGTACTGGCTGCGCACGCCAACGCGCGCAAGCACCGCGAGCGACAGTCCATACGCGGCGCCCGCCTCAGGCCCCGGAACCGCGAACTGCGGCACGTATACGTTTGTGCGGACAGCGTCGTTCCATTCGGTGCGGGCAAGGGGCTTGCCACGCGCCGCGCGTTGCCGCCGCCAGCGCAGCAGAATCGTCAGCCGCTGGCTGCGCAGCCAGTTCTCGTAGCAGATGCGCCAATCCGGGCGTTCGACAAAGTCGGACAGCAGCTCGTCAAGAGCCCCCGGTTGCGCCTGCAGGGCAAGCGCCGCTCCGATGGGCTGCGCACGCGAGTCCAGGAACACCACCGGAACCCGCTGGCGCAGGCAAAGCGCCAGCGCCTCACCATCCCAGCGCACCCGGCCGCGAACGAGAACGCGTGACAGTCGCGCCAGCGGGAACTGCATGCGCTGGGCGCCTCGCGCAACCGCCAGCGCCGGACCCGCTGCGCCGACTTCGATCGCATACGCGCGCCCGTCCAAATGCAGCGGTTTGCGCGGCCCTGCGGCATCGAACAAGCGCACCGCTCTCGCAGCCGGCGGGTGGCGCAAGGGCGCGACGGCGCCGAACGCTGAAGTACCCGGCGAGTGCTTCGTCGCCGTTGCAGTCATTGCGCCTGCTCGTCGAATTCCAGTCCCGCTGCGTCGGCGTCGAGCAGAGGCTCGCCGCGTGCGCGCATGGCGCGCGCCAGCGCAGCGCAGCGGCTGCGCAGCCAGCGCCGCCAGGGGCGGGCTGCGGTTTCGTACTCGGCGTAAAAGCGGGCGCGCCCGGTTTTCTGCAACTGGCAACCGGAGGCCGACGTGGCAAAGTGCTCCTCGCGCAGCGTTCGCGCGCGCACCAGATGCCAGACCCACGTGTCCACCCGCGGCCGCAGCGGCTCGACCAGATCGCAAGCAAGCGATTCGCGCCCGAACGCGGGCCGGTGGTAGAAACCAACCATCGGATCGAGTCCGGCAACGTGGCAGGCGCGCACGGCGTCGACGTGCAGCAGCGTGTAGCCGAGCGAAAGCAGCGCATTGACCGGATCGCGCGGGGGCCTGCGGTTGCGCCCGGTAAACCCCAGCGACGGAGGAAACACGCCGATCAGCGCCCGAAAGTACGCTGCGGCGGCGGCTCCTTCGGCACCGCGCAGCGCATCTACGCTGGAGGCCGCATCGACCGTGCCGAGCAGATCGGCAAGCGCTGCGCGCGCATCGGTCAGCGGCTTGCGGCAGTCGGCACGTACCGCAAGCATCGCCGCCAGCGCGCGCTGCTGCGCGCGCAGCTTGGCGCGAACGATGTCGCGCGCCATGCCAAGCACGTTCTGCTCGTCCAGTGCGGCGGCGCATTGGGCGATGCGCACGGCGGCATCGTTGTGCCGCGGCCCCAGCGCGAGCGACAGTCGCCTGCCGCCGCGGCGGCCGATCACCGCCAGCGCCACACCGGCCTCGCCAAGCTGCGCCAGGACGCCCGAGTCCAGGCGGATGCGCGATCCGAGCAATACCACGCGCTCCAGCAGCGCCAGCGGGACCGTGCCGCGCCGCTCGCCACTCTCATACAGGGCGAGTGCGGCGCCGTCGCAACGCAGCTCCAGCTCCGGCTTGTCCAGCACGAGGGTGCTCATGGTTCAGGCCACGTAAAAGCAGGACGGGTCTGCCGGAGCAACGGCCGTGCCGAGCGCGATCACCACACCGCGCGGATCGAGCCGCAGCAGCAGCATGCGGTCTTCCTCCGGGTCGAGAATGCTCGCGGCATCGGCGATGAGCTGCGCGCGCTCGGCGGCCGTGAGCCAGCATTCGTGCACCGAGTATTGGCCGCCGGTGGCGTAGCCGCGCATGAGGTCGAGCGCGGCACGCAGACGGCGCGGCGCAACCACGTCGTAAGCGGCAAGGTAGAGGTCGCGGGCACTGTCCGTGGCCATCGTGCACACATCGCAACGGCGACGCCGGCAGTATTGGACTGCGCGCGCGAATCCGCGCTGTCCGCAAGCTTGCGGGCAACCGCAGCGTTTGTCAGGTACCGGGGCTTGCCATCCAGTCCAGCACATGCTGGCGCAGGCGCGGCAGTTCGGCGGGGCCCATGATGCGGATGCGCTGCTCGCGCGCGCGCTCGGTCATCGCCGCGGTCGGCGCGCGGGCCGTGACCAGCCAGGTGACGCCGAACAGGCCGCGCGCCAGGCGGCCGAGGCTGTCGAGCTTGTACAGCAGCTCGGCGTCGCGGGCCTCGTCGGCG
>CAZIJU010000072.1:0-19151 GCA_964539745.1 uncultured Burkholderiaceae bacterium
TGTCGCCGGCGAAGCGGCGGATCGACGGCAGCCGCGTGCCGGGCTTCAGCGCGTGCTCGTCGATGCGCAGCGCGAGCCACGCGGCAAGCTGGTCGGCGAGCGTGCGTTCGGCGCCCGCGAGCACGCGCGGCGTGGCCGCCGCCATTGCCGCCGCTTCGTCGCGGGCGAGGTCGTTCATCGCTGCACCTCCGTGTGATCGAGCCTTCGCTGCATCACGTACTTGACGATGCCGTCCGGAAAGCCGTCGAAACGGCACGCGACCTCGTAGCCGTTGCGCTCGTACAGCGCGGGTGCCTGGAAGCTGAAGGTGTCCAGATAGATCAAGGTGCCGCCGCGCTCGCGCGCGGCGCGCTCGACGCGGCGCAGCAGCTCGGTGCCGATGCCGCGCCGCCGGTAGCGCGCATCGACCCAGAGCTGCTGCACTTCCCATGCGCTGCCCCACCCGCGCGCGCGCAGCCCGCCGACGATCTGGCCGTTCGCGTCCCGCGCGAAACAGAACAGCGGACGCACCGCGCCGAGATCGGCCGCTTGCAGGTTGTACAGGTGCAACCCTGCGTCGACCGCCTCGATATCGGCCTCGCCGGCCGTCTCCGCCGTTTCGTAACGCACGTCGGCCTGCGTCATCCGCGCCTCCGGCGGCCCGACTGTCCTGCCCGCAGCGGCAGGCCAGTGGCCGCGATTAACCGTTCAACTGTACTGGCACTGTACTGGTCATTGCGGGTAAAGTGCAAGGCCGATGCCGAAGCCAATACGTCGAAGGCGAGACCATGCGGCCGCGTTCTCCTCCCCTTGAAGCGGGAGGTGCGCCCACGCTTCGACCAATCGCCAACTTGCAGGGTGTAATGCTGCCGAACCGAACCGCCATCGAAGACGCCGCCCGCATCGTTTATGCCGCGATGCCGGCCACACCGCAATACGCGTGGCCGCAACTGTGCGAACTGCTGCGCGCCGAGGTGTGGGTCAAGCACGAGAACCACACGCCGGTCGGCGCGTTCAAGCTGCGCGGCGGGTTGGTCTACTTCGACGGGCTGAAGCGCCGCGCGCCGGACTGCCGCGGTGTGGTCGCCGCCACGCGCGGCAATCACGGGCAGTCGATCGGCTTTGCCGCGCGCCGGCATGGACTGGCGGCGACGATCTTCGTGCCGCACGGCAACAGCCGCGAGAAGAACGCCGCGATGCGCGCGCTCGGCGCGCGGCTCATCGAGCACGGCGACGACTTCCAGGCCGCGCGCGAACAAGCCGACCGCTACGCGCGGGCGAACGGGCTGCACTACGTGCCGTCATATCACGCGGATCTGGTGCGCGGGGTGGCGACCTACTGGATGGAGTTCTTCGGCGCGGCACCCGCGCTCGACGTCGTCTACGTGCCGGTCGGCCAGGGCTCGGGCATCAATGCCTGTATCGCCGCGCGCAACGCGCTCGGCCTGCGCACGCGCATCTTCGGTGTGGTCTCCGCGCACGCGCCGTGTTATGCGCTGTCCTTCGAGGCGCGCCGACCGATCGAGGCGCCGGTGACGACGCGGCTCGCCGACGGACTCGCGTGCCGCGTGCCGGATCCGGAATCGCTCGACATCATGCTCTCGCATGTCGACGGCATCGTGCAGGTGACCGACGCCGACGTGGCCGACGCGATGCGGTGGCTCTTCGCGACGACCCACAACACGGCCGAAGGCGCCGGCGCGGCTTCGCTCGCGGCGGCGCTGCGGCAGCGCGAATCGCTGGCCGGCCTCAAAGTCGGTCTGACGCTCACCGGCGGAAACGTCGACGGCGACGTTTTCGCGCGCGTGCTCGCGGGCGCAGACGCATGAGCGCCGATCAGTTGCTCGCTCTGATCGTCTTCGCGCTCGTCGGATCGTTCACGCCGGGGCCGAACAACGCGATCGCGACGGCGACCGGAGCGAACCACGGATTCGCCGCCACGCTGCCGCACATCGCCGGCGTGCCTTTCGGCTTTTCGACGATGCTGCTCGCCGCGGCCGGCGGCGTGGCGGCGCTCGTCGTCGCCTCGCCCGCGTTGTCGGCGCTGCTCAAGTGGCTCGGCATCGCATACCTGGTGTGGCTCGCGTGGGGGCTCGCGCGTTCGCGCGACAGTGGCAGCGCGGGCGGGCCGTTCAAGCTGCCGCTCGCGTTCTGGCAGTCGGCCGTGTTCCAGTACCTGAATCCGAAGGCGTGGATGCTCTCGGTCGCGACCGCCGCCGCCTGGCTCGCGACGGATCGGCCGTGGCAGCGCGCTGCGATCGTCTGTGTCGTCTTTTCGATCGCCTGTGCGGCGAGCCTCGTGCTGTGGGCGTGGGTCGGTGCGGCGCTGCGTCGCTGGCTTGCGCACGGCGGTCGGCGTCGTCATCGGCTTTCCGCTGATGTCGTCGCTCGCGATGAAGCAGATCCCCGCCAACCACGGCGCGATCATCAACGGCGCGCTGCCGTTCGCGACGGCGCTGCTCGCCGCGCTGTGGTTCGGCGAGCGCCACTCGCGCCGCTTCTGGCTGTGTGCGGCGATCGGCTCGGCGCTGGTGATCGCGTTCGCACTGCGCGGCGGCGAAGCACACGCCTTCGGCTTCGGCGAGGCGGCGATGCTCGCGGCGGTCGCGATCGGCGCCGTCGGATACGTCGCCGGCGGGCGGCTGTCGGCGCGGCTCGGCGGCATCGCGGTGATCCTGTGGGCGCTCGCGGTCGCGCTGCCGGTCACCGCGCCGATCACGCTCGCGCTCGTAAGGAACGCGCCGCCGCACGCGACCGCGTTGTCGTGGGCCGCATTCGGCTACGTGACGCTGATCTCGCAGTTGATCGGCTTCTTCGCCTGGTACAACGGCATGGCGCTGGGCGGCATCGCGCGCGTCGGCCAGGTGCAGTTGTTGCAGGCGTTCTTCACGATCGGCTTCGCGGCGCTGCTGTTCGGCGAACGCGTCGAGCCGGTGACGTGGCTGTTTGCCGCGGCCGTCGTCGCGACGATCGCGATCGGCCGCACCGGGCAGAGGAGAAACGCATGACCCGCCGCTTTCCGTACGCGACCGTCGACGTCTTCACCGGCACCCGCTTCGGCGGCAATCCGCTCGCGGTGTTCACCGATGCGCGCGGGCTCACCGACGCAGAGATGCAGTCGCTCGCGGCCGAGATGAACTACAGCGAAACGACCTTCGTGCTGCCGCCGTCCGACCCGTCGAACACGGCGCGCGTGCGCATCTTCAACCGCACGGCGGAGATGCCGTTCGCGGGGCATCCGAACGTCGGCACCGGCTGCGTGCTGGCTGCGCTGGGGCGCGGCGACGGCAACGTGCTGCGCTTCGAGGAGATCGCCGGGCGGGTCGAAGTCCGCATCGAACGCGACGAGGCGGGCCGGCCGGTCGGCGCGCACATCGACGCGCCGCAACCGCTGTCGGTTGGCGATGAACTGCCGGCCGACGCGGTCGCCGCCTGCGCGGGGCTCGCAGTCTCCGATCTGGTGCTGACCGCGCACCGGCCGCGAATCGCCTCGGTCGGACTGCCGTTTTGCTTCGTGCAGGTGACGCCCGAGGGGCTCGGGCGCGCGCGGCCGAACCTGGCCGCCTTCGAAGCGCTCGCGCAACGCGCCGGCACGCGCGATCGGCTGTCGCTGCACCTGCACTGCTATGCCGAAGGCGATGCGCCGCACCGGCTGCGCGCGCGCATGTTTGCGCCGATCTCCGGCACTTGGGAGGATCCCGCCACCGGCAGCGCAAACGCCGCGTTGGCCGCGTTTCTGTTGTCGCTTCGCGATGCGCAGGAAGCGCACTACGAGATCGCGCAGGGCGTGGAGATGGGGCGGCCAAGCCTGCTGAAAACCTCGGCCCGGCGCGGCCCGGACGGCATCCGCGCAACCGTCGGCGGAGGTTGCGTGCCGGTGTTCAGCGGCGAGGCGCAGCTCGACTGAAAGTCGCACCGAACGCGCGACGCGAGCGACCCTGAAAAACTCAGTCGAACCGCAACCCTGATTACGGAATCCGCAGCGTCTCGCCGTGCCGCAGCGTGGCGAACGCGTCCGCCGGCACGCCGAGCGTTTCGCGCGCGGCGGCGAGATCTCGCAACGGCTGGTCGAGCGGCTCGTCGGTGAGCTGGAACGTGCCCCAGTGGATGCCGAGCGAGCGGCGCGCGCGCAGGTCGCGGTGGATCTGCACGGCTTCCTCCGGGTTGACGTGCTGCGCGGACATGAACCAGCGCGGCTCGTACGCGCCGATCGGGATCAGCGCGAGGTCGATCGGACCGAAGCGCGTGCCGATCTCCTTGAAGTGCTGCGCCGAGTAACCGGTGTCGCCGGCAAAGAACACGCGCCGCGATCGCCCGTCCGCGCGGCCCTCGACGACGAAACCGCCCCATAGGGTCGCGTTGGTGTCGGCAAGCGTGCGGCGGCTCCAGTGCTGCACGGGGGTCATGTGGATCGCGAGCCCGGCTGCCTCGATGCGGTCCCACCAGTCGAGCGCGCGGGCGTTCGTGATGCCGACCCCTTCGAGCCAGCGCTCAACGCCGAGCGGGACGACGAACAGCGGGGGTCCGCCGGGCTGCGCGGCGAGCGCGCGCACCGAGGCCTCGTCCAGATGATCGTAGTGGTTGTGCGAAATCAGCACGACGTCGATGCGCGGCAGGTCCGCGAGCGCGATCGCCGGCGGCTGCCAGCGGCGCGGCCCGATCCACTGCACCGGGGAGGCGCGCTCGGAGAAGTGCGGGTCGGTCAGCACGTTGACCGCGCCGATCTGCACGAGCGCGGTCGCGTGCCCGATCCACGTCACCGCGAAGTGATTCGTCGCGGCGCGGATGAAGGCGACATCCGCGGCGACCGGCGCGAGGTCGATCCGCGGGGCGGGGATCGTCAGCCCGAACCGTTCGCGCTGCCAGCGGAGGAATTCGGCCGCCGAACGCGGCATGCGCGCCCGCGGGTCGACATTCTGGAAGCCGTCGGGTCGATGATGTGGCTTGCGCGGGTCGTAGTACGGATTCACCGTCGAGCACCCCGTCGCGGCGATCACGCCGGCCACCAGCGCAGCGACACCGGTGCGCCACGCGCTGCGCATCGGCTTCACTGCGCAAGCGGCGCCGCAGGTTTGGTGAGCCGGCTCACCTTCAGCTTCGACTTGACCAGCGTGCCCTTGCGCGCGCGATGGCCCGTGTGCGCCTGAAGTTCGTCGCCGGCGACGAGCAGCTCGACCGGTTTGCCAGCGCGCGAGGCGCCGTGCACAACGACACCGCCCGCGCCGCAGGCAACCGCGGCGATCATCGACTCGCCGTCGTCGAGCCCCATCAGCGTCACGCCGCGGCCGCCGCCCGACTGCGCTTTGATTTCGTTGGCGGCGAAGACGAGCAGCCGCCCTTTCTCCGACAGGCAGGCGATGCGGTCGTCGGTCGCCGGATCGACGAGCGCCGGCCGCAGCGGCACCGCGCCCTCCTCGACCGCGACGAACTGCTTGCCGCTCTTGACGCGCGAGACCATGTCGCCGATCGTGCACGCGAAGCCGTAGCCGTTGCTGGTCGAAACCAGCACGGGCTGCGCAGCCGCGCCGGCCACGTATGCGATGAGCCTCGTGCCCGGTTCCAGCTCGATCATCGAGGTCACCGGCGCGCCGTCGCCGCGCGCCGAAGGCAGTTGCGCGACGGGCACCGAATACACGCGCCCGTTGCGGCCGAGCGCGATCAGGTGGTCGACCGTGCGGCATTCGTACGCGCCGTACAGCGCGTCGCCCGGTTTGAACGTGAACTGCGTGGCGTCGTGACCGTGGCCGCTGCGCGCGCGCGCGAAGCCCTTTTCCGAGACGATCACCGTGACCGGCTCGTCGATCACCTTGGTCTCGACGGTTGCGCGCTCCGCGGCTTCGATCAGCGTGCGGCGCGCGTCGCCGAACTTCTTCGCATCGTCGTCGAACTCGCGGGCGATCTGCTTGCGCAGCGCGGCGTCGGAATCGAGCAGCTTCTGCAGGCCGGCCGCCTCCTTGCGCAAATCGGACAGCTCCTGCTCGATCCTGATGCCCTCGAGCTTCGCGAGCTGGCGCAGCCGCATCTCGAGGATGTCCTCGGCCTGGCGCTCGGTCAGCTTGAACGCCTTCATCAGCTCGGGCTTCGGCTCGTCCGCGTTGCGGATCAGCTTGATCACCTTGTCGATGTTCAACAGGACGAGCTGACGGCCTTCAAGGATGTGGATGCGGTCGTGCGCCTTCGCGAGCCGGTGCTGCGTGCGCCGGCGTACCGTCGCCACGCGGAACTCGATCCATTCGCGCAGGATCTCGGGCAGCGACTTCTGCCGCGGGCGGCCGTCGGTGCCGATCATCACGAGATTGACTGGAACGTTCGTTTCGAGGCTCGTATGCGCGAGCAGGAAGTTGACGAGTTCCTGTCGGTCGATGCGCGAGGTCGTCGGCTCGATCACGAAGCGCACCGCAGCGCTCTTGTCCGATTCGTCGCGCGTGCGGTCGAGCAGCGATTTGGCCATCTGCCGCAGGTTCTGCTGCTCGGGTGTGAGCGACTTCTTGCCGGCCTTGACCTTCGGGTCGGTCAGTTCGGCGATCTCCTGCTCGACCCTTGCCGCCGACACGCCGGGCGGCAGCTCGGTGATCACGAGCTGCCACTGGCCGCGCGCGAGCTCCTCGAAGGTGTAGCGCGCGCGGACCTTCAGGCTGCCGCGCCCGGTCGCGTAGACCTCGCGGATCTCCTCGCCGCTCGAGATGATCTGCCCGCCACCGGGAAAGTCGGGCCCTGGCAGCGCCGCGAGCAGTTCTTCGAGCGGCGCCTTCGGGTTCTTCAGCACGACATGCAGCGCGGCGACCGTTTCGCGCAGGTTGTGCGAAGGGATCTCGGTCGCGAGCCCCACCGCGATGCCGGACGCGCCGTTGAGCAGCACGAACGGCAGCCGTGCCGGCAACAGCTTCGGTTCCTTGAACGCGCCGTCGTAGTTCGGCCCGAAGTCGACGGTGCCCTCGTCCAGCTCGTCGAGCAGCAGCCGCGCGATGGGTGCCAGCCGCGCCTCGGTGTAGCGCATCGCCGCCGCGCCGTCGCCGTCGCGCGAGCCGAAGTTGCCGTGCCCGTCGATCAGCGGATAGCGCAGCGAGAAATCCTGCGCCATGCGAACCAGCGCGTCGTACGCGGCCTGGTCGCCGTGCGGGTGGAACTTGCCGAGCACGTCGCCGACGACGCGCGCGCTTTTCACGGGCTTGGCGTTGGCCGCCAGGCCCATTTCGTTCATCGCATACAGGATGCGACGCTGCACCGGCTTGCAGCCGTCGGCCACGTCCGGCAGCGCCCGGCCCTTGACGACCGACACCGCGTAGTCGAGATACGCGCGGCTCGCGAACTGCGCGAGCGCGAGCGTTTCCGCGCCTTCATCCGGCGCGGCGAAGAGCGACTGCTGTTCCGACATCCCGAACCCGCACTGGGCTTGCGCCCGGATCGCAGAAACGACTAGGGCCCCACGCGGAGGCCCTAGTCACGGACATATGGTTGCGGGGGAAGGATTTGAACCTTCGACCTTCGGGTTATGAGCCCGACGAGCTGCCAGACTGCTCCACCCCGCGGCAACTGGTTCACCGGCCGGATCGGCCAGCGACGACGAGCGCGGAGTATACGCGCATTTCGACCGGTTTGCCCATTGCGCGAGTCAGTAGGTCTCGATGTGCAGCCGCCCTTCCTGCTGCAGCTTCGCATGCAGCGCGGTCCAGTCGAGCCCTCGCGCGGCTGCGGCTTCGCGCAGCGCATCGAGCACGCCCTGTTCCATCCCGCGCAGTCCGCAGACGTAGACGTAGGTGTTCGCATCGGCGAGCAGGGCGCCGACGTCGGGCGCGCGGTCGCGCAGCGCGTCCTGCACGTAGCGGCGCGGCTGCCCCGGGGTGCGCGAAAACGCGAGGTTGATGTCGATGAAGTCGCGCGGCAAGTTCATCAACGGGCCGAAGTACGGCAGCTCGGCCTGCGAGCGCGCGCCGAAGAACAGCATCAGCTTGCCGCTTTCGCCTTTGCCGCGCCTGCGGCGGCGCCGCTCCGTCATCGCGCGCATCGGCGCCGAGCCGGTTCCCGTGCAGATCATCAGCAGGTGACTGGGCGAGTGATTCGGCATCAGAAAGGTGTTGCCGAACGGGCCGATCACCCGCACGGCGTCGCCCTTCCTGAGATCGCACAGGTAGTTCGAGCACACGCCGCGCACCGGACGGCCCTGGTGGTCGGCGGTGACGCGCTTGACCGTCAGCGCGATGTTGTTGTAGCCGGGACGCTCGCCGTCGCGCGGCGACGCGATCGAGTACTGGCGCGCATGATGCGGGCGCCCGTCGGCGTCGACGCCGGGCGGAAGGATGCCGATCGAC
Organism: uncultured Burkholderiaceae bacterium; assembly: GCA_964539745.1. Taxonomy (GTDB): domain Bacteria; phylum Pseudomonadota; class Gammaproteobacteria; order Burkholderiales; family Burkholderiaceae_F; genus DSNY01. Next base: position 8,289 of record CAZIJU010000072.1, read on the forward strand.
TGACCTTCGAGCACCGGAAACGGCGTGGCGCCGAAGTCGAGCACGATGTGCCGCGTGTCGCTTTCGGCGGCGGCGTCGGTCACGCGGTAGTTGCCCATCACCGTTGCGATCGCCGGATTGCGCTGCGTGTACAGGTTCACGTACGGATGCGACGCCGACCACGGCGGCACCGTCGAACCGGGCACCGCCGCGGCGGGCACCGGCGGCGCGTCTTCGGCGGCGAGCTCGCTGGCCGCCGCGGCGACCGCCTCGCCGAGCGACTGCTCCGCGGGCAGCGCGTCCCACCCGAACTGCTCCTCGATCGAGTACGCCTGCGCGCGCAGCACCGTGCGCCAGTTGTCGATCGCACCGGTCGGGCACGGTGCGATGCACGCCAGACACGCCTGACACTTGTCGGCGCGCACCACGTAGTTGCGCGCATCGTGCGTGATCGCGCCGACCGGGCAGGTCTCCTCGCACGTGTTGCAGCGGATGCAGATCTCCGGGTCGATCAGGTGCTGCCGCAGCAGCTCGGGCGCGTTCATCGGCAGGCGCGGCGACGGTTCAGTTGAAGCGCACGTACTCGAAGTCGATCGGCTGGCGGTTGATGCCCACCGCCGGCGGCGCGATCCAGTTGGCGAACCTGCCGGGCTCGACGACGCGTCCCATCAGCGACGCGACGAAGGCGAGATCCTCTTCGCTCGGCAGCCACTCGTTGCGCCGCTGCTGCCACTCGGCCTCGCTGACGACGCGACCGTCGGGGCTCGCGCGCACGCCGGCCAGCGTACCGATGCGGCGGTTGAACGCCTTGTGCGGGGCGACCAGCCGGTGCGGCAGCCCGGCCTTCTCGATCACGCGGTTCCAGCGGCCGATGCCTGCGACGGAGTCGCGGATGAAATCGTCGCGCAGCACTTCGTTCAGCGCGTTCAACATCGGCACCTCGCGCTCGACGAAGCGGCCGTCCTGCACGCCGAGCACCTTGTACGTCATGCCGTGCAGCCGGTGGTCGTCGTCACGCTTGGTTTCCTCGAAGCGTCCCTTCAATCCGGAGCTGTAGAAGGTCGCGGCGTTGCTCGACTCGTCGGCGCCGAACAGGTCGATCGTCACGCTGAAATGGAAGTTCAGATAGCGCTGGATCGTCGGCAGATCGATCACGCCGGCCGCGCGCAGGCGGTCGGGATCGTCGGTCTTCAGTTCGTTCATCACCTGGCAGGTGCGCTGGATCACGCGGGCCACCCCGGACTCGCCGACGAACATGTGATGCGCCTCTTCGGTCAGCATGAACTTCGTCGTGCGTGCGAGCGGGTCGAAACCGCTCTCTGCCAGCGCGCAGAGCTGGAACTTGCCGTCGCGGTCGGTGAAGTAGGTGAACATGAAGAACGACAGCCAGTCGGGCGTTCGCTCATTGAAAGCGCCGAGGATGCGCGGGTTGTCGGCGTCGCCCGAGCGGCGCTCGAGCAGCGCCTCGGCCTCCTCGCGGCCGTCGCGGCCGAAGTACTTGTGCAGCAGGTAGACCATCGCCCACAGGTGCCGGCCCTCCTCGACGTTGACCTGGAACAGGTTGCGCAGGTCGTACAACGAAGGCGCCGTCAGCCCGAGATGGCGCTGCTGCTCGACCGAAGCGGGCTCGGTGTCGCCCTGCGTGACGATGATCCGCCGCAGATTGGCGCGGTGTTCGCCCGGCACTTCCTGCCAGGCCGGCTCACCCTTGTGCTCGCCGAAATTGACCTGGCGGCCCGGCTCGGGCGGATTCAGGAAGATGCCCCAGCGGTACTCGGGCATCTTCACGTAGTCGAAGTGCGCCCAGCCGCCGGGATCGACGCTGACGGCGGTGCGCAGGTATACGTCGAAGTCCTGCGCGCCCTCCGGACCCATGTCCCTCCACCACGCCAGGTAGTTCGGTCGCCAGTGCTCGAGCGCGCGCTGCAGCGCCCGGTCCTCCGACAAATTGACGTTGTTGGGGATCTTCTCGCTGTAGTCGACGGTTGACATCGGTTGGCTCCGTGCACCCGCGGCCGCGCGGGCGGTTGTTCATCGCTGCGGGATCAGACCCGCTTCCAGTCAAACTGCGGTTTCTCGCCCTTGCCGTAAACCTTCAGCGCGCCCTTGTCGCCAACGGCGTTCGGGCGGTTGAAGATCCAGTTCTGCCATGCGGTCAGCCGCCCGAAGATGCGCGTGGCCATCGTCTCGGTCCCGTTGAAACGCAGATTCGCTTCCATGCCGGTCAGCGCATCGGGCGAAAGACTGGCGCGCTCCTCGATCGCGATGCGAACCTCGTCAGGCCAGTCGATCTCGTCGGGCGCGAAGGTCACCAGGCCGAGCGCCTGAGCGTCCCGCGCATCGAGCCATTGGCCGCAACGGACGCGCACCGCCTCCAGCGCGGCCGCTTCCTCGTAGAAGCGGCGCGCGAGCCGCGCCTGACCCGTCGCGAGCGGATAGAACCCGAAGTTGGCCTCGCTCACCGCGATCTTCGGCGCGCGCGCCGCATCGTCCGGCACCGCCAGCATGTAGCTGCGATCGGCTGCGAGCGCGAGCTCGAACAACGTGCCGGCGAAGCACGAGCCCGGCTCGATCAGCGCGAACATCGACCGCGACGAAACGTCCAGCCGCGCGAACGCCCGCCGCAGCAAACCGATCGTCTCGCGCACGAACCAGTGATCGCGGTGCGAAGCCAGCAGCGCGTCGGCAGCGAGCACCGCCTGCGCGTCGCCCGCGGTCGCGAGCAGCCACAGGCCGATCTCCGGCTCGTTGGTCCGCATCGACAGGATCGCGTCGTCGAGTTCGCGCCCCATCGCAAGCGGCCACCAGGCGGCGCCCGCCGCGACGATCTCCTCGATCGTCTGCGGCTGCGGCCCGGTCGGGGCGCGAACGGTGAAGGTCGCCGTTCGCCGCGCACGGTCGATCTCGACGGTCACGTGGCGGTAGCGCAGCGCGTCGGGTTCGATCGCGCAGTCGAGCGGGGTCAGCGCCACCCCCTGCGCGTCGGTCGGCCGGTCGCTCAGCCTCGCCAGTTCGAGCGCGCGGCTGCGCACCGTCTGCGCGAACACCGCCGGTTTGGCCAGCCGGTCGACGAGCCGCCACTGCAGCGCGCGTTCGCCGCGCACGCCCTCGGTGGTCGTGCAGAACACGTCCGCGAGATCGTGCCGCACGCGCCGCTTGTCGGTGAGCCGCGTCAACCCGCCGGTGCCCGGCAGCACGCCGAGCAGCGGCACCTCGGGCAGGCTGACCGAAGAAGAGCGATCGTCGACGAGGATGATCTCGTCGCAGGCGAGCGCCAGCTCGTAGCCGCCGCCGGCGCATGCGCCGTTGACCGCGGCGATGAACTTCAGCCCCGAATGCGCGCTCGCGTCCTCGATGCCGTTGCGCGTTTCGTTGGTGAACTTGCAGAAGTTGACTTTCCACGCGTGCGACGACAGGCCGAGCATGAAGATGTTCGCGCCCGAACAGAAAATCCGCTCCTTCACGCTCGTGATGACGACCGTGCGCACCTCCGGATGCTCGAAGCGGATCCGGTTCAGCGCGTCCGCCAGCTCGATGTCGACGCCGAGGTCGTAGCTGTTCAGCTTGAGCCGGTAGCCGGGCGCCAGCCCCGCATCCTCGGCCACGTCCATCGCCAGCGTGGCGATCGGGCCGTCGAACGACAGCCGCCAGTGCCGGTACCGCGACGGGTCGGTTCGGTAATCGACGCGGGCAAGGACAGCGGCATCGGGCGCGTTCATCGGGGCTCCCCACTCCATTCGGCCGCAATTATAGTAACCTAATACCGATTTTGGTCGAGGGTCGGAAGAACCCGGAACCGATCGGCGCAACGCGGGCATGCGCAGGGGCCGCGTTGCACGAGTCCGAAGGCGGATGCCCGGACGCGCACCGCCGGCGCCGTTGCCCGCCCCCTGCCCCGCGTCGTGTCGGAGGTCCGCGATGAACGATACCGCCGCAGCCCGGGCGCTACCGCCCCCCGAGCGATTCAACTTCGCCCGGCATCTGTTCGAACTGAACGCCGGGCGCGCCGGCAAGGTCGCGTACTACGACGATGCGGGCGCGCTCACCTACGGCGAGTTGGAGTCGCGCGCGCGCCGATGCGCTTCGGCATTGCTCGCATCGGACGTGCGCCGCGAGGAGCGCGTGCTGCTGCTGATGCACGATACCAGCGACTGGCCGGTCGCCTTCCTCGGCGCGCTGTACGCGGGCGTCGTCCCGGTCGCCGTCAACACGCTGCTGACCGCAGACGACTACGCCTTCATGCTCGCGCACAGCCGCGCTCAGGCCGCGCTGGTGTCGGCGCCGCTCGTTCCGGTGCTGCAGGCGGCGATGGCCAAGGGCAGGCATGAGGTGCGGGCGGTCATCGTCTCGCGCGGCAACGATCTGCCGGCCGGGATGCTCGATTTCGAGCACTGGCTCGGCGCGCAGGCGCCAGTGGCCGCGGCGGCCGATACCGGCGCGGACGAGATCGCGTTCTGGCTGTACTCGTCCGGCTCGACCGGCCGGCCGAAGGGCACCGTGCACACGCACGCGAATCCGTACTGGACCGCGGAGCTGTACGGCAAGCCGGTGCTCGGACTGAACGAGCGCGACCTGTGCTTCTCCGCAGCAAAGCTGTTCTTCGCGTACGGGCTCGGCAACGCGCTGACGTTTCCGCTCGCCGTGGGCGCGAGCGTGCTGCTGATGGCCGAGCGGCCCACCCCGGACGCGATCTTCAAGCGCTGGACCGAGCGCAGGCCGACGGTGTTCTTCGGCGCGCCGACCGGCTACGCGGGCATGCTCGCATCCCCCAACCTGCCCGCGAAGGAAAACGTCGCGCTGCGGTTGTGCTCGTCCGCCGGCGAAGCGCTGCCGCGCGACATCGGCAGCCGCTTCACCGCGCATTTCGGCTGCGAGATCATCGACGGCATCGGTTCGACCGAGATGCTGCACATCTTCATCTCGAACCGGCCGGGCGACGTGCGCTACGGCACGTCGGGCAGGCCGGTGCCCGGCTACGACGTCGAGATCCGCGACGAAGCCGGCCGCGCGATCGAAGGCCCCGGCCAGATCGGCGATCTGTACGTGCGCGGACCATCATCGGCGCTGCTGTACTGGGGCGACCGCGCGCGCAGCGCGGCGACCTTCCAGGGCGCATGGACCCGCACCGGCGACAAGTACGAACGCGACGCCGACGGCTACTACGTGTACGCCGGCAGAAGCGACGACATGCTCAAGGTGAGCGGCCAGTACGTCTCGCCGTTCGAAGTCGAAGCCACGCTCGTTCAGCACCCCGCGGTGCTCGAAGCCGCCCTGATCGGCGTGACCGACGAGCACGGCCTGACGCGGCCCAAGGCGTTCGTCGTGCTGAAGGACCGCACGCAGGCGAGCGAAGCGCTCGCCGAGGAGCTCAAGCAGTTCGTCAAGGCGCGGCTCGCGCCGCACAAGTACCCGCGGCTGGTCGAGTTCATCGACGAGTTGCCGAAGACCGCGACCGGCAAGATCCAGCGCTTCCGGCTGCGGGAAAGCGAGAAATCCCGGGCCCCGCACTGACCCGGCCGCCGGCGGCTACGATTCGGCCTGCACCCGACCCGCCGGACGATGAGAGACGACGACACCGCCACCCACGTGCACTACGCCACCGTCGCGCAGCGCGGCCGCCCGGTGCGACTGGAGTACCGCTGGGTCGGCGCCGTCGATCGCGCCGCGCCGCTCGTGGTGTTCCTGCACGAAGGGCTCGGTTCGGCATCGATGTGGAAGGATTACCCGGCGCAGTTGTGCGAAGCCGGTGGCTTCCGCGGGCTCGTGTATTCGCGCACGGGTTACGGCCGCTCCACGCCGCGCGCGCCGGGCGAGCGCTGGACGACCGACTACATGCACGTTCAGGCGCGCGAGGTGCTGCCCGCGTTTCTCGATGCCGTCGGCGTCGACGTGCGGGCCGACCCGCCGTGGCTGTTCGGCCACAGCGACGGTGCGTCGATCGCGCTGATCTACGCGGCGACGTATCCGGACCGGCTCGCCGGCCTGATCGTGCTGGCGCCGCACATCTTCGTCGAGGATCTGTCGGTGCGCAGCATCGAGCAGGCGAAGGCCGCGTACGAATCGACCGACCTGCGCCGCAAGCTCGCGCGCCATCACGCCGACGTCGATTCCGCGTTCTGGGGCTGGAACGACGTATGGCTCGACCCGGCGTTTCGCCACTGGAACATCGAGCCGCTGCTGCCGGCGATCCGCGTGCCCGTGCTGGCGGTGCAGGGACACGACGACGAGTACGGAACGATGGCGCAGGTCGACGGCCTCGCGGCCCGCGTGCCGCAGACCGAGGTGCTGAAGCTCGACGACTGCGCGCATTCGCCGCACCGCGACCAGCCCGAAGCGGTCACGCCGGCGACGATCGACTTCATCCGGCGCCACCGGTTGATGCATCATCTCGGCAACCACCCCAACGACAGGAGGAGACACGATGACTCGATTTAGGATCCTGGCCGGTCTGCTGGCCGCCACGCTCTTCGCCGCCGCCGGCGCCGCGCACGCGCAGAAGCTGAAAGTCGGCATGATGCTGCCCTTCACCGGCACGTTCGCGGCGCTCGGCACCGCGATCGACAACGGCTTCAGGCTGTACGTGCAGGAACAGGGCGGCAAGCTTGGCGGCCGCGAGATCGAGTACTTCGTCGTCGACGACGAATCCGATCCGGCCAAGGCGACCGACAACGTCAACAAGCTGCTGAATCGCGACAAGGTCGACGTCGTCGTCGGCACCGTGCACTCCGGCGTGGCGATGGCGATGGCCAAGGCGGTGCGCGGCAGCAACGCGATCCTGATCGTTCCGAACGCCGGTGCCGGTACGGTCACCGGCGCCATGTGCGCGCCGAACATCTTCCGCACGTCGTTTTCCAACTGGCAGACCGGATTCGCCACCGGCGTGGCGGCGGCGCAGCGCAAGCACAAGACCGCGGTGACGATCACGTGGAAGTACGCCGCCGGCGACGAGATGGTCGAAGGCTTCAAGGAAGCCTTCGAGAAGGGCGGCGGCAAGGTGCTGAAGGACCTGACGGTGCCGTTCCCGAACGTCGAGTTCCAGGCGCTGCTCACCGAGATCGCTTCGCTGAAGCCCGAGATGGTGTTCGCGTTCTACGCGGGCGGCGGCGCGGTGAAGTTCGTCAAGGACTACGCCGCGGCGGGTCTGAACAAGACGATCCCGCTGTACGGTACGGGCTTCCTCACCGACGGCACGCTCGAGGCGCAGGGCGAGGCGGCGCAGGGCATTCTCACCGCACTGCATTACGCCGACGATCTGAACACGCCGCGCGACAACGCGTTTCGGCTGAACTACGCGAAGACGTTCAAGCTGCAGCCCGACGTGTACGCCGTGCAGGGCTACGACGCCGCGCAACTGCTGGGCATCGGCCTGGCTGCGGTCAAGGGCGATGTCTCGAAGCGCGACCAGATGATCGCGGCGATGGAAAAGGCGCGAATCGACAGCCCGCGCGGGGCCTTTACGCTGTCCAAGGCGCACAACCCGGTGCAGGACTTCTATCTGCGCAAGGTCGAAGGCAAGCAGAACAAGGTCGTCGGCGTCGCCGTCAAGGCGCTCGCCGACCCGGCGCGCGGCTGCAAGATGTAGCACGCCGGCAAAGACGCCGCAGCACCGACGCCGCCCCCGTGCCACGCGCGGGGGCGTTGCTGTGCCGGTCGCCCTCGTCGGGTCGCCGGAAAATGGTGTCTGACCCCATTTTTTGATGGACTTCGCGACCTTCCTGATCCAGTGCCTGAATGCGGTCCAATACGGGCTGCTGCTGTTTCTCGTCGCCAGCGGCCTGACGCTGATCTTCGGCATCATGGGCGTCATCAACCTCGCCCACGGCAGCTTTTACATGATCGGCGCATACATGGCCTACGGGCTCGCGCCGTGGGTGCAGCAGTGGACAGGCGGCGGCTTCTTCGCGACGCTCGCGATCGGCATCGCGCTGTCCGTGCTGCTCGGCTACCTGCTCGAGTGGCTGTTCTTCAGCTACCTGTACGAGCGCGAACACCTGCAGCAGGTGCTGATGACCTACGGTCTGATCCTGGTGTTCGAGGAGCTGCGCAGCCTGCTGGTCGGCGACGACGTGCACGGCGTGCAGGCGCCGGCCGTGCTCGCCGGCAGCATTCAACTGTCCGAGGTGCTGAGCTATCCGGTCTACCGCCTGTTCATCTCGGGCGTGTGCCTGGCGCTCGCGGCGGCGATGTGGATCGTCATCACGCGCACGCGGCTCGGCATGCGCGTTCGCGCCGGCGCGAGCAACCGCGAAATGGTGCGCGCGCTCGGCATCGACATCCGGTTGCTGTACCGGCTGGTGTTCGCGGCCGGCGTGGCGCTGGCCGCGCTCGCCGGAATGATCGCCGCGCCGGTCAGCTCGGTGTACCCGGGCATGGGCAACCAGGTGCTGATCATCTGCTTCGTCGTCGTCGTGATCGGCGGCATCGGTTCGATCCGCGGCGCGCTGGTCGCCGCGCTGCTCGTCGGCGTGGTCGACACCTTCGGCAAGGTGCTGTTTCCCGCGGCCGCCGGCATGCTCGTGTATCTGTTGATGGCCGCGGTGCTGCTGTGGAAGCCCGAAGGCCTGTTCAAGGTCGGATGACGCCCGCAGCCACTGCCGCATGAATCCGCCCGCTTCACCCACGGTCGCCGTGCCCGAAAGCGCCCACCGCGCGCGCGCCGGGCGCGACAGCGACGTACTGGCGCGCGCCGCGCCGCTTGCGATCGCAGCGATCCTGCTCGGGGTGTTTCCCTGGATCGGCGGCAAGTTCTACGTGGACCTGGCCACCAAGATCATGATCCTGGCGATCTTCGCGCTGAGCCTGGAGTTGCTCGTCGGCCAGACCGGGCTCGTGAGCTTCGGCCACGCGGCCTTCTTCGGCATCGCCGCCTACGCTGCAGCGCTCGCGACACCGAAGAACGAAGCAGCGTCGCTGTGGATCCTGGCGCCCGCCGCGATCGGTGCGGCGGCGCTGTACGCGCTCGCCGTCGGCGCGCTGTCGCTGCGCACGCGCGGCGTGTACTTCATCATGATCACGCTCGCTTTCGCGCAGATGGCGTACTTCGTGTTCCACGACACGCCGTTCGGCGGCGGCAGCGACGGCATCTACCTGAACTTCCGCCCCGACGCGTCGCTCGCCGGCTGGCGTCCGTTCGATCTGGACGCCGGCCACACCTTCTACTACGCGGTGCTCGTCTGCCTGGTCGGCACCTTCGGCTTCCTCGCGGTGATGCTGCGCAGCCGCTTCGGCCGCGCGCTCGCCGGAATCCGCGTCAGCGAGCAGCGCATGCGCGCCGCGGGCTTCGACACATACGCGTACAAGCTCGTCGCGTTCGTGCTCGCCGCAGCGCTGGCGGGGCTGGCCGGCTTCCTGCACGCGCTGAAGGACGGCTACGTCAACCCGGAGCTGCTGTCGTGGCACCAGTCGGGCGCCGTGCTGCTGATGGTGATCCTGGGCGGCATCGGCCATCTGCGCGGCGCGGTGCTCGGCGCGTTCGCGTTCACGCTGCTGCAGGAACTGTTCCAGTGGCACGCGATCTTCGGACCGCTGGCAAAGCACTGGCAGTTGACGCTCGGGCTGACGATCATCGCTGCAGTGGCGCTGATGCCGCGCGGACTGATCGGACTGCTCGACCGCAAAGGCGGACCGCGATGAGCGCAGCCGCCGAAACGCTGCTCGCCGCGCACGCGGTGTCGCGCCGCTTCGGCGGGCTGCGCGCGGTCGACGAGGTTTCGCTGACGCTCGAGCGCGGCCGGCTGCACGCGGTGATCGGCACCAACGGCGCGGGCAAGTCGACGCTGATCAACGTGCTCGCCGGCGAGATCCCCGTCAGCGGCGGCCGCGTCGAACTGCTCGGACGCGACGTCACGCGCTGGAGCCAGCCGCGCCGCGCGCGCGCGGGCCTGGGGCGCAGCTATCAGCGCAGCACGCTGTTCATGCCCTTCACCGTGCTGGAGAATTGCCGGCTCGCCGCGCAGGCGAAGCTGCAACGCGCGTGGGACTGGGTCACACCCGCCGCGCGCTGCCGCGCGAGCATGCGCGCGGCCGAGGCGGCGGTCGAGCGCGTCGGGCTGACGGGGGTGGCGCATCGCATCGTCGCCACACTGTCGCACGGCGAGCGGCGCCAGCTCGAGATCGCCGTGTGTCTCGCAACATCGCCGCAAGTGCTGCTGCTCGACGAGCCGCTTGCGGGCATGGGGCCCGACGAAAGCGAACGGATGCTCGCGCTGATCGAGCAGTTGAAGCCCGGGCACGCGATCCTGCTCGTCGAACACGACATGGACGCGGTGTTCCGGGTCGCCGACCGCATCACGGTGATGGTCAACGGCCGCGTTCTCGCCAGCGACGCGCCGGTGGCGGTGCGCGCCAATGCCGACGTTCAGCGCGCCTACCTCGGTGACGGCCTGCGCGCGACGGACGCGCCGGCGGATTCGCCGCGATGACCGCTTCAGCGCCGATCATCGAAGCGCAGGACGTGCACGCGCACTACGGCGCGAGCCACGTGCTGCACGGCGTGTCGATTGCGATCGGACGCGGCGAGTCGGTCGGACTGCTGGGGCGCAACGGCATGGGCAAAACGACGCTGATCCGCTGCATCCTCGGGCTCGTGCGGGTCAGCGGCGGCCGCATCCGCGTGGCCGGCCGCGACGTGACGGGGCTGCCGACCGAGCGCATCGTGCAACTCGGCGTCGGCTACGTGCCCGAGGGTCGCCAGATCTTTCCGAACCTGTCGGTGCGCGAGAACCTCGTGATGGCCGCGCGCGCCGGCACCGACGGCCGCGTCGACTGGACGCTCGAGCGCGTGCTCGACACCTTTCCGCGGCTCGCGGACCGCATCGACTACGGCGGCAACCAGCTCTCCGGCGGCGAGCAGCAGATGCTCGCGATCGGCCGCGCGCTGATGAC
>CAZIJU010000073.1:0-5902 GCA_964539745.1 uncultured Burkholderiaceae bacterium
GTCCACGCTGTCGCGGTCAAAGCGGAAGACGACGTTTATGACACAGTAAGACTAATGGCGCAGGGCTTTGCAGTTCCTCGGTGCTCGCTGTGCCTCCGTGGTGCAACCGCGCCTTTCGCGTTCGAACCGCCTTGGTCCGTGTGTGCGCCCAGCGGTGACGGACAGGTACGCCGTACATCGCTACGCCGTCCGCCGGCCATCGAAGATGCGTTTCTTCGCGCCACGGTGGTGAAAACGCCGCGCGCTGGGGCGCGCCGCGGCCCAAGGCATCCGCGACGCGATTACAGTGCGGCCGGCAGCGCGACGCCGAGCTTGTCCGCCCACGGGGCGAGCGCGGGAAGGATGTCGGGGTGCAACGCGACGCCGTTGGCGAGTTGCTGGCGTCGGCGCGCGAGCCCGCGCTCGCCCGGCAGCCGGACGCGATCGACACCGGGTCGCGGCGGGTTCGAGTGGCACGCTTCGCGCAGCCACTCCGCTTGGCGGAGGAAGTCGGCCATGCTGCCGAACGCGGCGGGATCGAGCGCCTGCACGAACACCGTCGCGCCCCAGCCTTCCTTCGGATCGGCGCGGCCGAAACCGGCCAGCCCCGCGGTCAGCGCTTCGATCATCAGCGCCAGGCCATAGCCTTTGTGGCCCGCGTCCAGCCCGCCGAGCGGCAGGATCGTGCCCGGCGGGTCGGCGAACAGCACCGCGGGATCGTCGGTCGCATCGCCGTTGGCGTCGAGCAGCCACGGATGCGGAAACCTGCGTCCCTGACGATGCAGCCGCGCGCTCATGCCGTTGGTCGTGATCGAAGCGGAAACGTCGATCAGCACCGGATCGCCTGCCGTCGGAAACCCGAACGCGATCGGATTCGGCGTGACGAACGCGCGCGTGCCGCCGAACGGCGCCACGCTCGCGGTGTTCGGGTCCGAGCAGGCGAGCAGCAGAACCAGTCCCTGGTCGGTCGCGCGGCGCGGATACGCCGCAAGACAGCCGATGTGATGGCTGCGCCGGACGACGACCGTGCCGGTGCCGTAGGTCCTCGCGCGTTCGATCGCGGCGTCGACCGCGCGGCGCGCAAGCCACGGGCCCGGCAGCCGCCGTCCGTCCCAGGTCGCGACCGCGGGGCGCTCGCTGACGACGGCAGGCTCGCCGTCGCGCCGCATCGCGCCGCGCTCGATTTCGGCAAGGTAAGGCGCGAGCAGCGCAAGCCCGTGCGTGTCGTGGCCGAGCAGATCGCCTTCGAGCAGCACCTCGGCGACATCGTTGGCGAGCGGCTCGGCAACGCCCGCGCGCATGAGCAGCGCACGTGCGCAGTCGAGCAGCGCCTGGGCCGCGTAGCGCGGCGCGGGTGGAGGTGCTTCGGAGACCCAATTCATGCGTCGATGTGCGCGTTGCCCCACGACCTGCCGTGCGGGCCGCCCTTCGACAGGCGGCGGCAGGGGTGTTGCGCCGGCGCGGCGGGCCGTCGGAAGGCGAATCTCATTCGGTCACGCCGCGGGCCGGTCGGTGACGGTATTTGCCTGGTGCACGATCGCCGCCGGCGCGCAAGCCGATCAGTACACTGCCCGGCCGCCGGACAGATCGAAGACCGCGCCGGTCGAAAACGAGCACTCTTCGGTGCACAGCCAGGCGACGAGCGCGGCGATCTCGTCGACCTCGCCGAAGCGGCCCATCGGGATCTTCGACAGCATGTAGTCGATGTGCGCCTGCGTCATCTGGCTGAACATGCCCGTCTTCACGGCGGCGGGTGTCACGCAGTTGACGCGGATGCCGGTCGTCGCGAGCTCCTTGCCGAGCGATTTGGTCAGCGCGATCACCGCCGCTTTCGATGCGCTGTACGCGCTCGCGTTCGGATTGCCTTCCTTGCCCGCGATCGATGCGATGTTGACGATGCGTCCGTAGCCCTTGCCGCCGTCGAGCGAGCGCATGTGCGCGAGCAGCGCACGGTTGCAAAGGAACACGCCCGTCAGGTTGATGTCGATCACCTGCCGCCACGCTGCCAGCGGATAGTTCTCGACCGTCGTGTTGGGACCCGTGATCCCGGCGCTGCACACCAGCGCGTCGACGCGGCCGAGCGCGGCGATGCTCGCATCGCGTGCCGCCGCGACGGCGTCCTCGTCGGTGACGTCGACCACGCGTCCGTGGTGCCGGCTGCCGAGCGTCTTCAGCGCGGCGTCGAGCGCGCCGGCATCGCGATCCCAGATCGAAACGCGGGCGCCCGAAGCGGCGAGCCGCGTGGCCGTGGCCAGCCCGATGCCCGCGGCGCCGCCCGTGACGATCGCGCCGCGGCCCTGCATGTCGAGTCGATTCACGCCACCTCCTCCCAGAAGCCGTCGGTGGCGAATATACCGTGCATCGGGCGCGGCGCGGCGAAATTGGCCTGACCACTTGACCGATCGGTCTTGACCCGCGCAGCGGTCGCGGGCTACAGTGCGCCGGCGCCGCGCCGATGCGCTGCGGCGACCAGAACAAAGGCACGAGGAGACAGCGGTATGTCCGGAGCATCGGACTCCAACGGTGGCGGGTCGGCCCGCAAGGGCGCCAAGCCGCGCCGCAGCCAGGCCTGGTTCGGCCGGCTCGATCGCGACGGATTCATTTACCGGTCGTGGATGAAGAACCGCGGCATTCCGCACGACCAGTTCGACGGCCGGCCGGTGATCGGGATCTGCAACACCTGGTCGGAACTGACACCGTGCAACACGCACTTCCGCGTGCTCGCAGAGCACGTCAAGCACGGCGTGCTCGAAGCGGGCGGGTTTCCGCTCGAGTTCCCGGTGATGTCGCTCGGCGAGACGCTGATGCGGCCGACGACGATGCTGTTCCGTAACCTCGTCAGCATGGACGTCGAGGAATCGATCCGCGCCAACCCGCTCGACGGCGTCGTGCTGCTGATGGGCTGCGACAAGACCACACCCGCGCTGCTGATGGGCGCGGCGAGTGTGGATCTGCCGACGATCGGGGTATCCGGCGGCCCGATGCTGTCGGGCAAGTACCGCGGCGGCGAACTCGGTTCGGGAACCGGTGTGTGGCAGATGAGTGAGGCGGTGCGCGCGGGCGCGATGTCGCAGGCGGAGTTCTTCGAGGCCGAAAGCTGCATGCATCGCTCGCACGGCCACTGCATGACGATGGGCACCGCGTCGACGATGGCTTCGATGGTCGAGGCGCTCGGCATGGGACTGCCGGGAAACGCGGCGATTCCTGCCGTCGACGCGCGCCGCAACGTGCTCGCGCGGATGGCAGGGCGGCGCATCGTGCAGATGGTCGAGGAGGATCTCGTGATGTCGAAGATCCTCACCCGCGCGGCATTCGAGAACGCGATCCGTGTGAACGCCGCGATCGGGGGTTCGACCAACGCCGTGATCCATCTGCTCGCGCTCGCGGGCCGTGTGGGCGTGCCGCTGTCGCTCGACGACTGGGACGCGCTCGGCCATGACCTGCCGTGCCTCGTCGATCTGCAGCCGTCGGGCCAGTACCTGATGGAGGACTTCTACTATGCGGGCGGCCTGCCGGCCGTGATCCGCGAACTCGGGCCCGTGTTGAACAAGGACGCGCTGACCGTCAACGGCAGGTCGATCTGGGACAACAACAAGGATGCGCCGCGCTGGGACCTCGACGGCCACAAGCGCGTGATCCGGTCGCTGGACGATCCGTTCAAGAAACAGGCAGGCATCGCGGTGCTGCGCGGCAATCTCTGCCCGGACGGCGCGGTGATCAAGCCGTCGGCGGCCACACCCGCGCTGATGAAGCATCGCGGCCGCGCCGTCGTCTTCGAGACGAGCGACGAGATGCACGCGAAGGTCGAGGACGAGCGCCTCGACGTGAAACCCGACGACATCCTGGTGCTGAAGAACTGCGGGCCGAAGGGCTATCCCGGCATGGCCGAGGTCGGCAACATGCCGATTCCGAAGAAGCTCGTGCGCCAGGGCGTGACCGACATGGTGCGCATCTCGGACGCACGCATGAGCGGCACCGCGTACGGCACGGTCGTGCTGCACGTGGCCCCCGAAGCGGCGGACGGCGGCAATCTCGCGCTCGTGAAAAGCGGCGACATCATCGAGCTGGACGTCGAGCGGCGCCGGCTGCATCTCGCGGTGAGCGACCAGGAGCTCGCGCGCCGCCGCGCGCAATGGAAGCCGCCGCAGCCGCCGATGGGCCGCGGCTACCTGAAGCTGTACTTCGATCACGTGCAGCAGGCGAACCGCGGCGCAGATCTCGATTTCCTCGTCGGCTCGAGCGGCTCGGCAGTGCCGAAGGACAACCACTGAACGTGTCGCCGCTGACCGTGTTCGACCGAGTGCCGTTGCCGCGAAAGCGGAAACCCGGTGTCGTTCGCTCGAAGCCGCCGGTTCGCCGCCGGCGCGGCGATGACGCGCGACCGTGATCGTCGTTCCCGCATGAAGGTCCTGATCACCGACGCCGACTTCCCGTCGCTCGCGCTCGAGCAGTCGCTGTTCGCCGAGGCCGGCTGGACGATGATGTCGGCGCAGTGCCGGACCGAGGACCAAGTGATCGACGCTGCGCACGACTGCGACGCGCTGCTCGTGCAGTACGCGCCCGTGACCGATCGCGTGCTCGCGGCGCTGCCGCGCGTGGGCATCGTCAGCCGCTACGGCGCCGGCTACGACACGATCGACACGGCGGCGTGCGCCCGGCACGGTGTGTGGCTCGCGAACTCGCCGGACTACGGGGTCGGCGAGGTAGCCACGCACGCGCTGGCGATGGCGCTGGCGCTGCTGCGGCATCTGCCTTTGTACGACCGCGACGTGCGCGCGGGCCGCTGGAGCTACCTGTCGCCGGGGACGATCCGGCGCGCGTCGAACCTGACCGTCGGCATCCTCGGACTCGGCCGCATCGGCAAGCGCTTCGCGCACCTTGCGCGCAACTGCTTCGGCCGCGTGATCGCGTGCGACCCGTACATCATCGACGGCGACTTCCCGGCGTACGTCGAGCGCGTCACACTCGACGAGCTGTTCGAGCGCAGCGACGTCGTCTCGCTGCACGTGCCGCTGACGCACGAGACGCGCGGCCTGGTCGGCGCGCGGCTGCTCGGCCGGATGAAGCGGGGCGCCGTGCTGGTCAACACCGCGCGCGGCGCGGTCGTCGACGTCGACGCGCTGCTCGCCGCGCTGCAGGCCGGCACGCTCGACGGCGCCGCGCTCGACGTGCTGCCGGTCGAGCCGCTGGCGACGGACCATCCGCTCGCGCGGCATCCGCGCGTGCTGCTGACGCCGCACGCGGCGTTCTATTCGACCGAAGCCGAGGTCGAGTTGCGGCGCAAGGCGGCACTGAACGTCGTGCAATGGGCGAAGACGGGGCGCCCCATGTATTCTGTGGTCGAGGGGACGAAGAGCCCGAAAACGTAGGCACATCGGCGCCGATTTCGCGGCGCCGGATGAGGAGACAGAGCTTCATGGCCAGAGTCGCCATACGCGGCGTGGTAAAGCGTTTCGGCGCGACGACCGTGATCCACGGCGTCGACGTCGACATCGCGGACGGCGAATTCGCGGTGCTCGTCGGCCCTTCGGGCTGCGGCAAGACGACGCTGCTCAGAATGATCGCGGGTCTGGAAGAGATCTCCGGCGGCGAGATCGCCATCGGCGATCGCGTCGTCAACCGCGTTGCTCCGAAGGAGCGCGACATCGCGATGGTCTTCCAGAACTACGCGCTGTACCCGCACATGACGGTGCGCGACAACATGGCTTTCTCGCTGTTGCTGGCGAAGCGGCCGCGCGCGGAGATCGACGCGCGGGTGGCGAAGGCGGCGTCGATTCTCGGTTTGAGCGAACTGCTCGACCGCTATCCGCGCCAGCTTTCGGGCGGACAGCGGCAGCGCGTGGCGATGGGCCGCGCGATCGTTCGCGATCCGCAGGTGTTCCTGTTCGACGAGCCGCTGTCGAACCTCGACGCCAAGCTGCGC
>CAZIJU010000073.1:5912-18787 GCA_964539745.1 uncultured Burkholderiaceae bacterium
CACGCACGACCAGATCGAGGCGATGACGATGGCCGACAAGATCGTCGTGATGAACGGCGGCCGCGTCGAGCAGATCGGCACGCCGCTCGAGTTGTACGACGAACCGGCCAACCTGTTCGTCGCGGGATTCATCGGCTCGCCGGCGATGAACTTCCTGAACGGCCGCCTCAATGGCGCGCACGTCGTCGTCGCCGACGGCATCGCACTGCCGGCGCCGCGCACCGCCGCGCCGGCGGGCAGCGAGGTCGTCGTCGGTGTCCGCCCCGAGCATCTCGCGGTGGTCGACCGCGGTGTGCCCGCGGAAGTCGTCGTCGTGGAGCCGACCGGTGCCGACACGCAGATCTTCTGCAAGCTCGCCGGCCGCGAGGTGACCGCGGTCGTGCGCGAGCGGCACACGTTCAAACCCGGAGAAATCGTGCACTTCACGCCCCGGCTGACCTACCTTTTCGATCCCGCGACCGGCGCCCGACTGGCCTGACGCGGGCACAGGCGACCCCCAGAGACGGAGGAGACATGAGCGACATCAAGCGACGCGACGTACTGAAGCTGACGGCCGGCCTTGCGGCCGGCATCCCGCTGTTCGACGCCCCGGCGCAGGCGCAGGCGCCGGCGTTCAACTATCGGCCGGAGAAGGGGGCCAAGCTGCGCGTGCTGCGGTGGCGGCGCTTCGTGCAGGGTGACGAAGATGCCTTCATGGCCAACGTCAAGCGCTTCAGCGAGAAATTCAACGTCGAGGTGCGGGTCGACAACGAGGGGTGGGAAGACGTGCGCCCGAAGGCGGCCGTGGCCGCCAACGTCGGCTCCGGCCCCGACATCATCTATGGCTGGTTCGACGATCCGCACCAGTACCCGGACAAGCTCGTCGATCTGACAGACGTCGCCAACTACCTCGGTGCCAAGTACGGCGGCTGGTACGACGTCGCGCGCACGTACGCGACGCGCGGCGGGCGCTGGATCGGTCTGCCGCTCGGGGCGGCCGGCGCGACGTTCGTGCACCGGATCAGTCATGTCGAGGCGGCGGGTTTCAAGCAGTTTCCGCGCGACACCGCGGGCTTCCTCGAACTGTGCAAGGCGTTGAAAGCGCGGGGCACGCCGCCGGGTTTCGCGCTCGGCAACGCGGTGGGCGACGGCAATTCGTGGTGCTACTGGCTGTTGTGGGCGTTCGGCGGCCGCATGGTCGACGAGAAGAACAACGTCGTGATCAACAGCCCGGAGACGATCCGCGCCCTCGAGTACGCGAAGGAGCTGTACGCGACTTTCGTGCCGGGCACGTTGTCATGGCTCGATCCGAACAACAACAAGGCGTTCCTCGACGGACAGGTCAGCGTCACGAACAACGGCATCTCGATCTACTACGCGGCGAAGACATCGAAGGACCCGAAAGTCCAGGAGCTCGTCCCCGACATCGGGCACGCCAACTATCCGATCGGCCCCGTCGGCCGTCCGACCGAGCTGCACCTGTTAACGCAGGCGATGGTGTTCCGCTACACCAAGGCGCCGAACGCGGCCAAGGCGTTCGTCGCGTTCATGATGGAAAAGGAGCAGTACGAGCCGTGGCAGCAGGCGGCGATCGGATACATCACGCAGCCGCTGCGCGCGTATGAGAGCAACCCCGTGTGGACGGTCGACCCGAAGCACACCCCCTATCGGGACTGCGTGAAGAACATGACGCACCACGGCTACGCCGGCACGCTTGGCTACCACTCGGCGGCGGCGATGGCGGACTTCATCGTCGTCAACATGGTCGCCGAGGCCGCCAGCGGCGCGCGCACGCCGAAGGAAGCCGCGGAACGGGCGGCGACCCGGTTGCAGCGCTACTACAAGGTGTGATCCGTCGCCCTTACCGCGCCGGCGGGCGCAGGGCGGGGCCGGGCCGGGCGCCTCGCAGACCCGCCCGCCCCGGCCCGCTTTCCCGGCGCGGGGCGAGGGGACACGGCATCGGTGACGGGCTGCTCGACTCGTGAACGCGTTTCTCGAACGCCTACAGAACAATCGCAACGCCCTCGGGCTGCTGTTCATGCTGCCCGCGGGCGCATTGCTGCTGGTGTTCCTGACGTATCCGCTCGCCCTGGGCACCTGGCTCGGCTTCACCGACGCCAAGATCGGGCGCCCGGGCCAGTGGGTCGGACTGGAGAACTTCGCTTTCCTGTTCGGCGACAGCGTGGCGCGGCTGTCGCTGTTCAACACGATCTTTTATACCGCGGTGGCGAGCGTGCTGAAGTTCGCGCTCGGGCTGTGGCTTGCGCTGCTGCTGAACCGGCATTTGCCCTTCAAGGCGTTCATCCGCGCGATCGTGCTGCTGCCGTTCATCGTTCCGACGGCCTTGTCGGCGATCGCGTTCTGGTGGCTGTACGACGCGCAGTTCTCGGTGCTGTCGTGGACGCTCGAGAAGCTCGGCCTGATCGACCGCTACATCGACTTTCTCGGCGACCCGTGGCTTGCGCGCGGCTCGGTGATCGCCGCCAACGTCTGGCGCGGCGTGCCGTTCGTCGCGATCTGCCTGTTGGCCGGCCTGCAGACGATCTCGCCGTCGCTGTACGAAGCGGCGGCGCTGGACGGCGCGTCGGACTGGCAGAAGTTCCGCCACGTGACGCTGCCGCTGCTCACACCGATCATCGCGGTGGTAATGACGTTTTCGGTGCTGTTCACCTTCACCGACTTCCAGTTGATCTACGTGCTGACGCGCGGCGGGCCGCTGAACGCCACGCATCTGATGGCCACGCTGAGCTTCCAGCGCGCGATCCCTGGCGGCTCGCTCGGCGAGGGCGCGGCGCTGGCCACGGCGATGGTGCCGTTCCTGCTGGCGGCGATCCTGTTCAGCTACTTTGGCCTGCAGCGGCGTGCCTGGCAGCAGGGAGGCAAGGACTGATGCGCGCGCCGCACCCCATCCGTGACGACATCGGCGGCGGAGGCAAACCATGAGCGCGGCGGCCGGCGCCGAGAAGGCGACCGACACGCAGGGCATGGGCTACCTGGAGTCGCTGCCGCGGCGCTGGGTGACCCTGTACATCCCCCTCGGCGTGTTCCTGTTCGTGCTGCTGTTTCCCTTCTACTGGATGGCGATGACGGCGTTCAAGCCGAACGAGGAGCTGGTCTCGCGCGCGGCGAACCCGTTCTGGATCGAAAGCCCCACGCTCGCGCACTTCCACAAGCTGCTGTTCCAGACCGCCTACCCGCAATGGATGTGGAACACGATCCTGGTTTCGGTGGTGTCCACCATCGCGTCGATCGTGGCCAGCGTGCTCGCCGCGTACGCGATCGAGCGGCTGCGTTTCAGGGGCTCGAAGCCGACGGGACTGGCGATCTTCCTCGCCTACCTGGTGCCGCCGTCGATCCTGTTCATCCCGCTGGCGACGATCGTGTTCAACCTCGGCCTGTTCGACACGCGCTGGGCGCTGATCCTGACGTACCCGACGTTCCTCGTGCCGTTCTGCACCTGGCTGCTGATGGGCTACTTCCGCTCGATCCCGTTCGAGCTGGAGGAATGCGCGCTGATCGACGGCGCTTCGCGCTGGCAGATCCTCACGAAGATCGTGCTGCCGCTCGCGGTCCCCGGGCTGATCTCGGCCGGCATCTTCGCGTTCACGCTGTCGTGGAACGAGTTCATCTACGCGCTGACCTTCATCTCTTCTTCGGAGGTCAAGACCGTGCCGGTGGGTGTGGTCACCGAACTCGTCGAAGGCGACGTCTACCACTGGGGTTCGCTGATGGCCGGCGCGCTGCTCGGCTCGCTGCCGGTGGCGATCCTGTACTCGTTCTTCGTCGAGCACTACGTCGCGGGAATGACCGGTGCGGTCAAGGAGTAGACGGAGCGCGCGTCTATACTCGTTGCAGGCGGCATCAAGAGGTCACGCAATGGGCACTCTGACTTCCAGGGAAGCGCTGGCATTGCGCTGGGCGGAACTGTGCAACGACCCCTCGCTTCGCGACCTGCCTTACAAGATCGAGCTGAACGCCTTCGGGAACATCGAGATGACGCCCGCGAGCAACCGGCATGCGAGGCTGCAGGCGAAGATCGCCCAGGAACTCGCGCGATTGCTGCCCGGCGGCGACACGTTGACGGAATGCGCGATCGCGACCGACATCGGCGTGCGTGTCCCGGATGTCGTATGGGCATCCACTGCATTTCTGGCGAAGCATGGCGACAGCACACCCTTTCCGGAGGCTCCTGAGATCTGCGTCGAGATCCGTTCGCCGTCGAACGCGCCCGAGGAAATGGAACTGAAGAAGCGCGCGTATCTGGCCGCGGGGGCCGTCGAGGTGTGGGTCGTGACCGAAGACGGCGATCTGTCGATCTTCGATGCCGGCGGGTTGCGCGAGGCGTCGCGTTTCGGAGTCACACTGACGCTGCCGCCGCGCGCGGCGCGCAATGGCGAACGCTGATGCCGCGCGCGATCCGTCGCGCGTCGCCTTGATCACCGGCGCCGGCAGCGGCATCGGCCGCGCGGTCGCGCTGACGTTTCTGAGGGCCGGCTGGCAGGTCGCGCTGGCCGGCCGCCGCGCTGAGGCGCTCGACGAGACGGTCCGGCTCGCCGGGGCGGACGCGGCGCGTGCGCTCGCGGTGCCCGCGGACGTGACGCGGCCCGAATCGGTCCGTGCGCTGTTCGATACGGTCGTCGCGCGCTTCGGCCGGCTCGATCTGCTGTTCAACAACGCCGGCGCCAACGCGCCGGGTGTGCCGCTCGAGGAGCTCTCCGCCGGCGAGTGGCGGCAGGTCATCGACGTGAATCTGACCGGCGCCTTTTTCTGCCTGCAGCAGGCGTTTCGCGTGATGAAGGATCAGTTGCCGCGCGGCGGCCGCATCATCAACAACGGCTCGATCTCCGCGCACGCGCCGCGGCCGAACTCCGCGCCGTACACGGCGAGCAAGCACGCGATCACCGGGATGACGAAAGCCGCATCGCTGGACGGCCGCAAGTACGACATCGCCGTCGGCCAGATCGACATCGGCAACGCGCTGACGCCGATGGCCGCGCGCATGACGCAGGGCGTGCCGCAGGCCGACGGCCGCATCGCGCCCGAACCGGTGATCGACGTGCAGATCGTCGCCGACGCCGTGCTGTACATGGCGAGCCTGCCGCTCGAGGCCAACGTGCTCACGATGACCGTGATGGCGACCAAGATGCCGTTCGTGGGACGCGGGTAGCGTTCGCCATTCGTCAGCGAGATGGCGCGGCGACAACGCGAGCGGCGGCGCTATCTCGACGCGGAAACAGAGCGGGACGAGCCGTTCTTTTCTCCGTGTCCTCTGTTCTTCGCGGTAAGCATCACCGCCTTCGGCGACCGAGGGTTTCACCGCCGGAACACTGAGGGCACGGAGAAATTCAACGAAAGCTCGCTGCCCTCCGTGTTCGAACCGCAGCAGCGCGATCGCGTCGCGCCGGCTACGGCATCAACTGCCCGCCGTTGACCTCGATGATCTGCCCGGTCACGTAGCTGCTGGCGGCGTCCGACGCGAGATACAGGAACGCGCCGGCGCACTCCTCGGGCGTGCCGAGCCGGCCCATCGGGATCGTCGCGCGCAGCGCGTCGAGCGTGGCCTGCGGGGTGTGCCGGTCGTGCAGCGGCGTGGCGATCACGCCGGGTGCCACCGCGTTGACGCGAACCCTGTCGCCGACCAGCTCCTTGGCCAGCCCGCGCGTCAGCGTGCTGACGAAGCCCTTGGTCGCAGCGTATAGCGCCACACCGGGACCGCCGCCGTTGCGCGCGGCGATCGAAGTGACGTTGATGATGTTGCCGCCGCCCTGCCTGCGGAACACGGGGATGATCGCGCGACACAACGTGATGACCGAGCGGACGTTCAGTTGCAGGATCTCGTCGACGAACGTCTCGTCGCAGTCGGTGAAGGGCCTGCGCCCGAACACGTTGCCGGCGTTGTTGACCAGCACGTCGATGCGGCCGTAGTGCCGCAGCACGTCGTCGACGAGACGGACCAGCTCGTCGCGCTTGGTCGCGTTGGCGCGAAACAGCGCCGCCTCGCCGCCGTCGGCGGCGATGTCCGCCGCGACCTGGCGTGCCTGCGCTTCGCTCGCGTGGTAGTGCACCGCCACTGGCGCGCCGGCGCGGCCGAACGCGCGCGCCGCGGCCGCGCCGATGCCGCTGCTCGCGCCGGTAATCAGCACGACCTTTCCCTTCAGATCGTCGAACATCGCAGCCTCCCAATTCAACCTATCGAGCATTACGAATCTTCGCGACGCGACCGACCGCCTGGCGCTCGCATCCGTCGCCCTGTGTCATTCCGAGCCGCAGGCGAGGAATCTCCGCCGGTCGCAACGCCGAGATCCCCCGCGTTCGCTCGGGATGACGATGGGGAGTCATTCCAAGCCCAAGGCGATGAATCTGCGCCGCTGGCAACGCCGGGACCCCTCGCGTCGCTCGGGATGACGGAATCGGTGTCCACACGGGCGACGCAAGCTTGCGGGGTCGCGATGTCACGAGCTTGCGTAAGTCTCAATGGGTTGCAATGACCGGCGTCGGCAAGGGCCGCCCGGCAAAAAACGCCTCGACGTTGTCGAGCACGAGTTGCCCCATCGCGCCGCGCGTGGCGTGCGTAGCGCTGCCCTGATGCGGTTGCAGCACGACGTTGTCCATCGCGAGCAGGGCGGCCGGCACGCGTGGCTCGTCGGCGAACACGTCGAGGCCGGCGCCGCCGAGCCGGCGGTTCACGAGCGCGTCGACGAGCGCATCCTCGTCGACGACCGACCCGCGCGCGATGTTGATCAGAATGCCCGTCGGGCCGAGCGCATCGAGCACCGCGCGGTCGATCAGATGCCGCGTCGACTCGCCGCCGGGGCAGGCGACGACCAGCACGCCCGAGTCGCGCGCAAGCGTGACGAGTTCGCTTTCGTAGCGCCACGGCACGGGCTTCGGACGCGGGCCGAAGTAAGCGATGTCCATGCCGAAGGCGGCGGCGCGCTGCGCGATCGCCTGTCCGATGCGCCCCATGCCGACGATGCCGAGACGCGTGCCCTTCATCCGGCCGGTCAGCGGCATCGGCCCTTCGAGCCAGCGCCGTTCGCGCACGTAGCGGTCGGCCGCGACGATACGGCGAACGGTCGCCAGCATCAGTCCGAGCGCGAGATCGGCGACGTCGTCGGTCAGCACGTCGGGCGTGTTGGTCACCCGGATGCTGCGGGCTCGCGCGGCGGCCAGATCGATTGCGTCCACACCGACGCCGAAGCAGGCGATCAGCTCAAGCCGGGGGAGCTTCTCGATCAGCGCAGCCTTCATCCCCGCGCCCCCGCTCGTCACCGCGACCCGCACGTCCGACGCGACCTGCGCGAGCAGCGCGTCATGGTCGGGTGCGTCGTACCAGCGCTCGACGCGATACGCGCTTTCGAGCCGCGCCTGCGTCGGCGCATGGATCGGCGCGACCATCAGCAGCGCGGGCTTCATCGCAGCGGCGCCACACCGAGACGGCGCGTCCATTCGTCGAATTCGGCGCGCAATCCGGGTTCGATCGGAATGCCTTCGCGGCGCCGCTGCGCCTCGGCGCGTTCCTCGGGCTCGCCGGGATACAGCACGTCGCCGGGCTGGCGGCGGATCGCCTCGACGACCTCCGCGACGCTGCGCGCCAGCGTTGCGCCGCCGGCGAAGCGTGCGGGGTCGATCGCGATCATCAGCCCGCCGAGGCGGCGCCGCTGGGTCAGATCGCCGAACATCGGCGCGATGCGGTCGGCAAACGCCATGCCGTTCAGCGGGCCGCACAGCAGGTCGATCATCAGCGCGAGCGCATAGCCCTTGTGCCCGTAGGCGGTGCCGCCAAGCGGCACCAGCGCCGCGGCCGCCTGCGCGTCCTGCGTCGGCCGGCCCGCCTCGTCGAGCGCGACGTCGGGCGGCAACGCGTGGCCTTCGCGCCGCGCGTTCATCACGCGGTTCCACGGGATCGCGCTGGTGGCCATGTCAAGGCACAGCGGCGCGCCGCCCGCGCGCGGAAACGCGATGGAGATCGGATTGGTGCCGAGGAACTTGCGCGTGCCGCGCGCGGGCGCGACGATCGAATCGGCGTGCGTGAACGCGATCGCGACGAGTCCCTCGCGCGCCGCTTGCCGCGTGTACAGCCCGATCGCGCCGCAGTGCGTTGATTCGCGCAGGCCGACAGCGGCGACGCCGGCCTCGCGCGCGAGCGTCTGCGCCAGCGTCATTGCGGCGAACGCCGCGGCGATGCCGAGCCCATGGCCGCCGTCGAACTGCGCGGTGCCGGGGCCGGTGCGCTCGATGCGGTACTGCGGCCGCGGTTCGATCGAGCCGGCGCGAATCCGTGCCAGATAGTGCGGCAGTCGCGAGATGCCGTGCGAGTCGATGCCCCACAGGCTGGTCTGAACGAGCGCATCGGCGACGGTGCGCGCGTCTTCTTCGCTGCAGCCGACTGCGCGCAGGCAGGCAGCAGCCCAGTGGGCGAGAGCGTCGTGACGAATATGCTCGACGGCTTGCACGGCTCATCCCCTTTGGTCAAAAGGGGCAGGGGGTTTCAGTTCGGGGCGCAGAGGAATTCGCCGAGCCCGTTGACGAAAGGCGGGCCCAATGCCGCGTGTGCCGTCATGGGCCGTACGCCGTCACCTTCTGCCGTTGTTCGCCGAGCCCGGCGATACCGAGGCGCACTTCGTCGCCGGGACGCAGGAAGCGCGGCGGCTTCATCGCCATGCCTACGCCGGGCGGCGTGCCGGTCGTGATGATGTCGCCCGGCAACAGCGTCATGAACTGGCTCAGATACGCGACCAGGTAGGCCACACCGAAGATCATCGTCCGCGTGTTGCCGGTCTGCATCCGCTGGCCGTTGACGTCGAGCCACATGTCGAGGTTCTGCGGGTCGGCGATCTCGTCGGTCGTGACCAGGTACGGGCCGATCGGGCCGAACGTGTCGCAGCCCTTGCCGCGATCCCATTGGCTGCCGCGCTCGAGCTGGAAGTTGCGCTCGGACACGTCGTTGACGACGCAGTAGCCGGCGACGTGCTTCAGCGCATCGCGCTCGTCGACGTACTGCGCCTTCGTGCCGATGACCACGCCCAACTCGACCTCCCAGTCGGTCTTCTGGGAGTTTTTGGGGATCACGATGCCGTCGTTCGGCCCGGTGATGCAGGTCGTCCACTTGTTAAAGACGATCGGCTCGCTCGGGATCGGCATGTTGCTTTCGGCGGCGTGGTCCGAGTAGTTCAGTCCGATCGCGACGAACTTGCCGATGCCGACGTAGGGCACGCCGAGCCGCGGCCTGCCCTTCACCAGCGGCAGCTTGGCCGGATCGAACTTACGCAGATGCGCGAGCCGCTTCGGCGCGAGCACCGACGCGTCGATGTTGCTGACGATGCCGGACAAGTCGCGGATGTTGCCGTCGGCGTCGAGCAGCCCGGGCTTTTCGTGGCCGTTCGGGCCGTAGCGGAGCAGTTTCATGTGCGATTCCTTGCGGCGATCAAAGGCTCATCCCGCCGTCGACGAAGATCGCCTGTCCGGTCATGAAAGACGACTCGTCGGAGACGAGGTAAACGAAGGTTTCGGCGATCTCCTCGGCGGTCGCGAGCCGTCCCATCGGCTGGCGCGCGATGAAGTCCTTGCGCGCCTGCACCGGGTCGGCGAAGGCCTTGATCCGCTCCGCGAGCGAGGGCGTGTCGACGGTTCCGGGGCACACGCAGTTGACGCGGATGCCCTGCTTGACGTGATCGAGCGCCAGCGCGCGCGTGAAGCCCGCGACCGCGGCCTTGCTCGCCGTATACGCGAGCCGGTTCGGCGCCGCTTTCTGTGCACCGAGCACCGACGCCATGTTCAGGATCACGCCGCCGCCGGCGGCGATCATCTTGGGCAGCATGGCCTTGGTCATGACGAACATGCTGCGGACATTCAGGTCGAAGCTGAAGTCCCAGTCCTCGACGCTGCAGTCGAGGATCGTTCCCTGGTGCACGTAGCCTGCGCAGTTGAACAGGATGTCGACCGCGCCGACGTCCTCGACGCAACGGCGCACGGCGTCGTCGTCGAGCACGTCCAACACACGCGTCGAAACCGGCAGCGATCCGGCCGCCTCGCGCAGCTCCTGCAGCAGCTCGGGTTTGAGGTCGGTCGCGATCACGCGCGCGCCTTCGCGCGCAAAAGCGAGCGCGCCCGCGCGCCCCATGCCCTGTCCTGCTGCCGTGACGAGTGCGGTCTTGCCTGCGAGTCGACCTGCCATGGAGCGCGCCCCCTTTGTCGTTGTACGCCGCCCGGCCTTGACACCGGCGGCCGGCGTGTGTGAAGCTGCCTGCCGATTGGCCTGACCACTTTACCAATGCGCGGCGCGGCGAGTGTAAGGGCTGCGTTCGGCGCTTGTCCAGAAATGCGCGCGCGGCCCAAACCCGCACCGAAAGCGACGACGATCCGCATGCCGATTCAGGCTCTCGAGCCGCGCCGACTGTATCGCCAGATCGCCGACCAGATCGCTGCGCTGATCAAGCGCGGCGAGTTCAAGCCGGGCGCGCGACTGCCGCCCGAGCGCGACCTGGCCAGGCAGCTCGGTGTCAGCCGCCCGTCGGTTCGCGAGGCGCTGATCGCGCTCGAAGTCGAGGGCTTCGTCGAGGTGCGGATCGGCTCGGGGGTCTACGTGAGCAGTCCGCACTCGCGCCGCGCCGCCGGGCGCGCCGGTCGCGCGGCGCTGCCGCCCGACTCGGGGCCGTTCGAACTGATCGAGGCGCGCCGCCTCGTCGAATCCGAGTGCGCGGCGCGGGCGGCCCGCCATGCGAGCGCCGCGCATCTGCGGCAGATGAAGGCGGCGCTCGCGTCGATGCGCACCGACGGCAGGCGCAACGTCGTTCCGCTGGAGGGCGACCAGCGCTTCCACGAGTGCGTGGCGGACGCGAGCGGCAACAGCGCGCTGGCGATGCTCGTGCGCACGCTGTGGGCGCAGCGCACGGGGCCGCTGTTCCTCGGGCTCGAGCGCCACTTCGACACGCCGGCTCTGTGGAGCGCGGCCGTCACCGAGCACGAGGCGATCCTCGCGGCGATCGAGTCGCGCGATGCGGGCGCTGCGCGCGCGGCGATGCGGCGCCACCTCGACATGGCGGCAAAGCGCTTCAAGGTGAGCTTCAATCGGGGCTGACGGCGCGCTCGGCGCGGCCGTTCGAAGGGAGGGGGACGTGAGTCAGGCATCGGGT
This sequence comes from uncultured Burkholderiaceae bacterium, assembly GCA_964539745.1. GTDB lineage: Bacteria > Pseudomonadota > Gammaproteobacteria > Burkholderiales > Burkholderiaceae_F > DSNY01. The sequence continues at coordinate 17,027 of CAZIJU010000073.1, forward strand.
ACGGGCGACGATCACGTGCTGTCGGCCGACGGCACGTTCGATGTGCACGACCAGCCGGTCGATCTGAAGATCTACCGCTTCGAGGACTGGATCGCACTCGCGTTCTTCTGGGCGCTCGCCGGCGTGGTGTTCCTGCAGTTCTTCACGCGCTATGCGCTGAACGATTCGGCGTCGTGGACCGAGGAGATCGCGCGCTACCTGCTCATCTGCACGGTTTTCGTCGGTGCGGCGATCGCGGTGCGCAAGAACAATCACGTGCAGGTCGACTTCCTGTACCGCCTGCTGCCGAGGTCGCTGGGCCGCGTGCTTTCCACGCTGGTCGACCTCGTTCGGATTGCCTTTTTCGGGTACGCGGTGTACCTGACCGCCGCGCTGATGATGCGTATCGGCGGGCAGCCGATGTCGGTCGTCGACTGGCCGATCGGCGTCGTCTACGCGGTCGTGCTGTTCGGGTTCGCGCTGATGACCTGGCGCGCGGTCCATGTGGCAGGGGCCAACTGGCGGCGCGGCGCGTCGGTGCTCGAGCGCCCCGAGCTGCACGAGGCGCCCGATGCGACCGCCTGACCGCGCCGCGACGACGGGCACGCGATGACGCCGGCCGGATTCAAGCTGACCTTCCTCGCGCTGATGGGCGCGGGCGTGCCGGTGGCCATCGCGATGGCCGGTTCGTCGCTGATCTACGTGCTGGTGACGGGCACGGTGCCGGACTTCGTCGTGATCCACCGCATGGTTAACGGCATCGACTCGTTTCCGCTGCTGGCGGTGCCGTTCTTCGTGCTGGCAGGGAACCTGATGAACTCGGCAGGTATCACCAACCGCATCTACAACTTTGCGCTCGCGCTGGTCGGTTGGCTCAAGGGCGGACTCGGACACGTCAACGTTGTCGGCTCGATGGTGTTCGCCGGCATGTCGGGCACGGCGATCGCGGATGCAGCGGGGCTCGGAACGATTGAGATCAAGGCGATGCGCGACCACGGCTACTCGGCCGAGTTCGCAGTCGGCGTGACCGCGGCCTCCGCCACACTCGGTCCGATCATCCCGCCGTCGCTGCCGTTCGTCATCTACGCGATGTTCGCCAACGTGTCGGTCGGCGCGCTGTTCCTCGCCGGCTTGCTGCCGGGGCTGGTGATGGCGCTGCTGATGATGGCCACCGTCGCGTATTACGCGCACCGGCGCGGGTTCGGCAGCGACGTGAAGTTCCAGTGGACGAGGCTTGGCAAGGCGCTCCTGGAGCTGGCGATCATCGCGGCCTTTCCGGTGGCGATCTGGGCTGCGACGCAAGCCGGCGCGATGCCGACGGCGGCGGTCGTCGTCGCGCTGGCGGTGCTGCTCGCCGCGGACTGGAAGTTCCGGTTCAATGCGGTGCTGCCGATCCTGACACCCGTGCTGCTGATCGGCGGGATGACCGCGGGCGTGTTCACCGCGACCGAAGGCGCGATCGCCGCCTGCGTGTGGGCGCTGTTCCTCGGGCTCGTGTGGTACCGGACGATGAACGCGCGCATGCTCGTGAAAGTGTCGATGGACACGATCGAGACGACCGCGACCGTGCTGTTGATCGTCGCCGCCGCGTCGATCTTCGGCTGGATGCTGACGGTGACGCGGACGACCGAAGCGATCGCCGCATGGGTGCTAGGGTTCACGACCGACCCGTGGATGTTCCTGCTGCTGGCGAACCTGCTGATGTTGTTCGTCGGCTGCTTCCTGGAGCCGACCGCGGCGATCACGATCCTGGTGCCGGTGCTGCTGCCGATCGTGCAGCAG
>CAZIJU010000074.1:0-18743 GCA_964539745.1 uncultured Burkholderiaceae bacterium
TGATGATCGGCCTGCTGCACCCGCCGATGGGGCTGGTGCTGTTCGTGCTCGCGCGCGTGTCGAAGCTGTCTTTCGAACGCACGACGATGGCGATCCTGCCGTGGCTTGTTCCGCTGCTGGCGAGCCTGATCCTCGTGACCTACGTGCCTTCGATCAGCCTGTGGCTGCCGCGAGTGTTGATGTGAAGGATCGACCCCTCGCCCCGGATCGGGGAGGGGCTCGGGCGAAGGGGCGTCGCCGTCGTGCCGAAGCCCGTCACCGTTGCCCTCTCGCGATGCGTGACGACAGGGGATTCAGAGGTGTGAACATGTCCGCTGTCACTGCAACCCCCGAGGTCTCTCCCGTCCTTCGGCTGCACCCGAACGACGACGTCGTGATCGCGCGCCGGCAGCTCGTGTCGGGAACGCCGCTGCCGGGAGGCGTCACGGTGATCGGGCTGGTGCCGCCGGGGCACAAGGTCGCCGCGCGCGCGATCCGCGCCGGCGCGGCGGTGCGCCGCTATGACCAGATCATCGGATTCGCCAAGCGCGACATCCAGGCGGGCGAGCACGTCCATCTGCACAACCTCGGCATCGGCGAGCAGCACGGCGCTTTCGAACGCGACTACGCGTTCTGCGCGGACGTCAAGCCCACGCAGTACGTGGCGCAGCCGGCGACCTTCGACGGCATCGTCCGCGCCGACGGGCGCGTGGCCACGCGCAACTACATCGGCATCCTGTCGACGGTGAACTGCTCGGCCACCGTCGCGCGCGCGATCGCCGACCGCTTCCGGCGCGACGTGTTTCCGCAGGCGCTCGCCGCGTTTCCGAACGTCGACGGCGTGGTCGCGCTGACGCACGGCACGGGTTGCGGCATGGACATGGACGAAGCGATGACGATCCTGCGCCGCACGCTCGGCGGCTACGCGCGGCACCCGAACTTCGCGTCGGTGCTGATCGTCGGGCTCGGCTGCGAGGCGAATCAGGTGAGCGCTTTGCTCGGCGCCGAGCGCCTGCAGGAGGGCGATCGGCTGCGCACGTACAACCTGCAGGACGTCGGCGGCACGGCCGCGGCGATCGAGCGCGGCGTGGCGCTGGTGCGCGACATGCTGCCCGCGGCGGATCGCGTGTCGCGGCAGCCCGTGCCGGCGAGTGCGCTGACGGTGGGGCTGCAGTGCGGCGGCTCCGACGGCTACTCGGGCATCACCGCGAATCCGGCGCTCGGCAACGCGGTCGACCGGCTCGTCGCGCACGGCGGCACCGCGATCCTGTCCGAAACGCCCGAGATCTACGGTGCCGAGCACCTGCTGACGCGGCGCGCGGTCACGCGCGAAGTCGGCGAGAAGCTCGTCGCGCGGATCCGGTGGTGGGAGGACTACTGCGCGCGCAACCGCGGCGAGATGAACAACAATCCGTCGCCCGGCAACAAGGCGGGCGGGCTGACGACGATCCTCGAGAAGTCGCTCGGCGCGGTGGCCAAGGGCGGGACCACCAATCTCGTCGAGGTGTACGAGTACGCGCAGCCCGTCGACAAGCGCGGCTTCGTGTTCATGGACACGCCGGGCTACGACCCGGTTTCGGCCACCGGTCAGGTCGCCGGCGGTGCGAACTTGATCGTGTTCACGACCGGCCGCGGCTCGGCGTACGGCTGCGCGCCGGCGCCTTCGCTGAAGCTCGCGACCAACAGCGAGCTGTGGCGCCGGCAGCGCGACGACATCGACATCAACTGCGGCGCGATCGCCGACGGCGAAGCGACGATCGAAGAACTCGGTGCGCGCATCTTCGAGCTGATGCTCGAGACCGCTTCCGGCCGCAAGACCAGGAGCGAGCTGCACGGCTACGGTCAGCAGGAATTCGTGCCGTGGCAGGTGGGAGCGGTGATGTAGACGACGATCGTCGTCCCCGCGAAAGCGGGGATCCAGCGACTTGCACGCGAACGACACTGGGTTCCCGCCTGCGCGGGGACGACATGCCGCGTGAGACAAGCATTACAACGGAAGGAGAGAACCCATGAGATTGAAATCCTGGACGGCGATGGTCATCGTGACGGCGGCGGCGTGCACGAGCGCCGGTATCGCCCACGCGCAGACCAAGCTCAAGTTCGCGCACGTGTACGAGGTCTCGGAGCCGTATCACAAGGCCGCGCTATGGGCCGCGGACGAGATCGCCAAGCGAACGAACAACCGGTACCAGATCGAGGTGTTTCCGGCGTCCACGCTCGGCAAGGAGACCGACATCAATCAGGGGCTCACGCTCGGCACCGTCGACATCATCTACACGGGGCAGCTTTTTGCCGGGCGCACGTATGGACCGATCGCCATCGGCGGCGCGCCGTACATGTTCCGCGACTTCAACCACTGGAAGGCGTTCTCCACGAGCCCGCTGTTCGCCGAACTCGCCGACGGCTACCAGAAGAAAAGCGGCGGCAACAAGGTCGTCGCGATCACCTATTACGGCGAGCGGCACGTCACGTCGAACAAGCCGATCAACAAACCGGAGGACATGAAGGGGCTGAAGATCCGCGTGCCCGACGCACCGCTGTACACGATGTTTCCGCGCGCCGTGGGCGCCAATCCGACGCCGATCGCGTTCGCCGAGGTGTACCTGGCGCTGCAAAACGGCACGGTCGACGCGCAGGAGAACCCGCTGCCGACGATCGAAGCGAAGAAGTTCTACGAGGTGCAGAAGTTCATCGTGCTGACCGGCCATATCACCGACGCGCTGCTGACGATCGTCGGCGGCCCGACGTGGAACAAACTGTCGGATGCCGACCGGAAGACGTTCGAGTCGGTGCTCAAGGAGGCCGCGGCGCGCGCGACCAACGAGATCATCGAGATCGAAAAGCGGCTCGCCACCGAGTTCGAAAAGCGCGGCAAGACCGTCGTGCGCGTCGATCGCGCGCCGTTCCGCGCCGCGGTGGTCAAGCTGCACAACGGGCCGGACGCGACCTGGGACAAGGCGACCTACGACAAGCTGCAGGCGCTGAAGTAGCGGTACCGGGATAACCTGGATGCGCGGACCGGCTGCATCGAACGATCGCTGCGCCGGTTCGGCGCCGCTGCTCGCGGCGCGCGACCCCAGTTCACGGGATGACGGAATTTTCCAGCGGCGTCGAGGTGTTTGCGCGCTGGCATACTGCCGCACCTCACCCCGACCGACGTCCGATCAACCTTCCCAGGAGGCACCATGGACGATGCAAAGACGCCCGTGCGCGATGCCCGCGAAGAACTCGACAGCCTGAGCCCGGCGCTCGAACTGACCCGGCGCGGCTTCGTCAAGACTTCGCTCGGTGCCGGGTTTGCGGCTGCCGTCACTCCCGTCATTGCCCAGACGATGATCACGACCGACACGCAAGGCCTGACCGCAGGCGAAGTCAAGATCCCGACCAAAGACGGCGAGATGCCCGCGTATCGCGCGATGCCGGCGGGCAGGACCGGGCTGGGCACGGTGCTGGTCGTGCAGGAAATCTTCGGCGTGCACGAGCACATCAAGGACGTGTGCCGCCGTCTGGCAAAACAGGGCTACCTCGCGGTCGCCCCCGAGCTGTACGCGCGGCAGGGCGATCCGTCCAAGTACATGGACATCCCGAAGCTGGTGAGCGAGATCGTCAGCAAGGTCGGCGACGCGCAGGTCATGGCCGATCTGGACGCGACGGCGGCATGGGCCGCGAAAAACGGCGGCTCTGCCGACAAGCTCGGCATCACCGGATTCTGCTGGGGCGGACGGATCGTCTGGATGTATGCCGCGCATAACCCGAAGCTCACTGCGGGCGTGGCCTGGTACGGGCCAGTCGCGCGCGCCTATCACGCTGGCGACAAGACGCCGCTGGACGTGGTCGCGCAGATCAAGGCGCCGATTCTCGGCCTCTACGGCGGTGCCGACGGCGGTATCCCGAACGACACCGTCGAGAAAATGCGCGACGCGCTGAAGGCTGCCGGCAATACGAAGTGCGAGATCGTGATTTATCCGAACATGCCGCACGCGTTCCACGCCGATTACCGTCCGAGCTACCGCAAGGAAGCGGCCGAGGACGGTTGGAAGCGGCTGCTCGCCTGGTTCAAGCAGCACGGCGTCGCGTAGCGGAGTCCGGCGCTGCCGGGCTTGACAGCCCGGCTACACTCAATGCAGGAAGGGGGTGCGGCCATCGCCGCGCCCCTTTGTTTTGCCGTGCGCCGCCGCACTCCCGCCATGCAGACGCTCGCCTACATCGTCATCGCCAACGTCCTGTCGACGGTCGTGTCGATCGCGCTGGCGGCCGTGCTGAGCTTTCGCCTGCTCGCGTCACTCGTCGACAGGCTGGTGTGCGTGTCCGCAGGCCTGCTGCTGACGGTCGCGTTGACGCATCTCGTGCCCGAGTCGTTCCACAGCGACGCCGACCCGGCGGCGCTCGGCTGGGTGTTGCTGGCGGCCGTGCTCGGATTCTTCCTGCTGGAAAAGATGGCGCTGATCCATCACACGCACCATCACGAAGGCGATGCCCACCGTCACGATCACGGCCACGACGCGAACGAAGCGCGGCGCGGCGGGCTGCCGATCCTGGTCGGCGACGCGTTCCACAACTTCGCCGACGGCGTGGTGATCGCCGCCGCGTTCCTGCTCGATCCGGCCGCCGGCGTGCTCGCCACGCTCGCGGTGCTCGCGCACGAGATCCCGCACGAGGTCGGCGACTTCATGATCCTGCTGAACGCCGGCTTCACGAAGCGGCGTGCGTTCGTCTTCCAGCTTCTGTCGGGTGCTTCGGCGGTGGTCGGCGGCGTGGTCGGCTACTTCGTGCTCGACTCCGCGCAGTCGCTGCTGCCGTATGCGCTGGCGATCGCGGCCGCGAGCTTCATCTACATCGCGCTGTCGGACCTGCTGCCCGAGATGATGCGCCGCCAGTCGCTCGCGCGCTCGCTGCCCGAAGTGGGTCTGGTGCTGGTCGGGGTGGCGATCGCCGCCGTCGTGATGGGCGCGGTGCACGCGCACTGACAAGCTGTGAAGATTTCGTCACGAGCGGGCCGCTGCCCCGGATCGAGTCCGGGGGCTCGCAGCCGCAGGGCCGAGACAGATCAAGTGGATCGGCGAGGCCCGAAAAGGCGCCAGCCTTTCGGCGCAGGCTCACGTGCGCGCAGCGCACGTTCAGCCCGCCGCAGGCGGGCGGCCGCAGCCAACACCGCGCAACGACACCAGCGGGCCGCGCAGGAGAAAGTTTCACGGCTTCTGAGTGGCCCGCGTCGCGCGGGCACGATGCCGAGCCGCGACTCGCCCCCGGCCTACGCGCCTTTCGCGATCGGTCGCCGCGGATCGGCGATCCACTCGCTCCAGGAACCCGGATACAGGCGAGCGCCCGGAAGCCCCGCGAGTTCCATCGCGAGCAGGTGGTGGCAGCTCGTCACGCCAGAGCCGCAGTAGGCGATCATCTGCGAGGGCGCGCGCCGGGCCAGCAACGCTTCGTACTCGGCACGCAACCGATCGGGCGATTTGAAGCGGCCGCTCGCGGGATCGGCGAGGTTCGCCTGCCAGAAGCGATTGACGGCGCCCGGGATGTGTCCGGCGACCGGATCGATCGGCTCGACGCGCCCTTCGAACCGTTCCGGCGCGCGCGCATCGACGAGCAGTGTCGCTCGATCGGCGCGCGCGGCGAGCACGTCGTCGACGGTCGCGACCGAAACGAGCGGTGCGCCTGCCTCGAAGGTGCCGCGCTCGCGATCGGGCAATGCGGTGCTCGACCAGTTGGTCTTCGCCAGCCAAGCCTGCCAGCCGCCGTCGAGCACCGCGACTTTGGCGTGGCCGAGCCAGCGCGCGAGCCACCACAGCCGCACCGCGAACTGCCCTCCGTGCGCGTCGTACGCGACGATCTGCGTGTGGTTGTCGATGCCCCAGTCGCGGAACACCGCGACCAGGTCTTCGCGTTTCGGTAGCGGATGGCGGCCGTGGGTGCCGGTCTTTTCGCCGGACAGATCCTCTTCGAGGTTCGCGAACGTGGCGCCCGGGATGTGCCCCGCCAGATAGGCGCGCCAGCCGGCCTCGAGATCGATCAGGTCGTGGCGGCAGTCGACGACGCACCAGTCGTGATCGAACAGATGGGCTTCGAGTTCTTCGACGGTGACGAGCGTCGTTTTCACTTCGGCGTGCCTCGTTGAGCGAGCGGCGCGTCCGCGCGCAGTGTCGCGCGAACCGGGCGCGCCGATACGAAGGTCGCCAGTGCGCCGCTGGCGACGATGACCGCGATCCCCGCATAGCCGATCGGCGGAATCCGATCGTCGAACGCGAGTTCGCCGAGCAATGCCGCGAAGACAACCGCCGAGAATTGCAGGTTCGCGGTGAGCAACGTTCGCCCCCTGCCGTACGCGCGCGTCATCGCAAGCTGCCCGACCGTCGCAGTGATGCCGACGGCGGCGAGCAGCGCCACACCGCGCCACGAATGCGGCGAGAAACCGGTCAGCGCCGCGCCGGCCAGACCGAGCGCGATCCCCGACAGCGAGAAGTAAAACACCGTTCGCCACTCGGGCTCGCCGAGCCTGCCGAGCGCCTTCACGTGCCAGTACGCGGCAGCCGACAGCAGGCCCGAAGCGAGACCGGCGATGCCGGCGAGCGTCTGGTCCGTTCGGAAGCTCGGTTGCAGCACGAATACGACGCCGACGAAGCCGGTGGCGACGGCGAGCGCGAGCGGCCACGGCACGCGCCGGCCGGCGAACAGTGCGGCCAGCACCGTGGCCGCGGCGAGAAACAGCGGCGACGAGAAGTTCAGCGTCATCGCGGTGCCGAGCGGCAGCGCCGACATCGCGAAGAACCACAGCGCGAGCGCGAGCGTGCCGACCGCGCCGCGGCTCGCATGCACCCACGGCACGTCGGTTCTCAGCGACGCGCCGCTGGCGCGTACGAACACAAACAGGATCGCGGCGCCGATGGCGGAGCGGTACAAGACGATTTCGGCGACGCTGTAGTACTGCGAAGCCAGTTTGACGCACGCCCCCATGACCGCGAACAGGGCGCACGCGAACACCATCCAGAGCGACTGCATAGGCGGCCGCAGTCTACTGGATCGACACCGGGGGCCGAGCGGCGCTGCTCTACAATCGCGGCGTCCACCGCAATGCGTTCCGTAGCGCAATCCCCGATGGCGCGTGCGTCGACCCCCAAACCCGTCGCCGAGCTGACCTTCGAGCAGGCCCTCGACGAGCTCGACGCGCTCGTGCGTCGGATGGAAGCCGGCGAGCTCAACCTCGACGACTCGATCGCCGCGTACCGCCGCGGCGCGGAACTCGCACGCTACTGCCAGGGCAAGCTCGCCGCCGCCGAGCAGGAGATCCGGAAGCTCGACGGCGAGATGCTCAAGCCGCTCGATCCGTCCGAACTTCGCGGCAGCGGACAGTGAGCGCAGCCTGCCTGCTGCGGCCCGCCGGCGAGCCGCTTGCCTTCGATGCCTGGGTCCAGTCGATGCTCGAGCGGTTCGAGCATGCAGCCGATCGGCACCTGCCGGCAGCGAACCGCGTCCCTGCCCGACTGCACGAAGCGATGCGTTACGCGGTGCTCGACGGCGGCAAGCGCGTTCGGCCGTTGCTCGTCTACGCGGCCGGCGAGGTCAGCGGCGCCGGGCCTGACGCGCTCGACTGTGCGGCGCTGGCGGTCGAATACGTGCACGCGTACTCGCTGGTCCACGACGATCTGCCGTGCATGGACAACGACGTTCTGAGGCGCGGCAAGCCGACCGTGCACGTCGCATTCGACGAGGCGACCGCGATGCTCGCCGGCGATGCGCTGCAGGCCGAGGCGTTCAGGGTGCTCGCCGATGCGCCGCTGCCGCCTGCGACGCGTGCTGCGCTGATGCGCGAGCTGGCGCATGCGGCCGGAACCGAAGGCATGTGCGGCGGTCAGGCGATCGACCTGGCGGCGGTCGGACGGACGATGAGTGCCGACGAACTCGAGCGCATGCACCGGATGAAGACCGGCGCGCTGCTGCACGCCTCGGTGCGCATGGGCGCGCTTGCCGGCGAGGTCGGCGAGGCGGCGCTGGCGGCGATCGACGCGTACGGCCGCGCGATCGGGCTCGCGTTCCAGATCGTCGACGACGTGCTCGACGTCGAAAGCTCGTCCGAGGTGCTCGGCAAGACCGCGGGCAAGGACGCGCTGCAGGCCAAGCCGACCTACGTTTCGGTGCTCGGGATCGAGGAAGCCAAAGCGCGCGCCGAGCGGCTGCGCGTCGAAGCGGTCGACGCGATTGCAGGTTTCGGCGCGTCCGCCCTGCGTCTGCGACAATTGGCCGACTTCATCGTGCTGCGCTCGCACTGAGCGCGGCGCGCGTGCCGCGATGCAAGCGTTGCTTTCGACGATCGACTCGCCCGCCGACCTGCGGCGGCTCGATCGCGCGCAACTAAAACAGCTCGCCGACGAACTGCGGGCGTTCGTGCTCGAGTCCGTCTCGCAGACCGGCGGGCACCTGTCGTCGAACCTCGGCACCGTCGAGCTGGCGATCGCGCTGCATTACGTGTTCGACACGCCGAACGACCGCATCGTCTGGGACGTCGGTCACCAGACGTATCCGCACAAGATCCTGACCGGCCGCCGCGATGCGATGAAGACGTTGCGCCAGTTCGGCGGCATCTCGGGCTTTCCGCGCCGCATCGAGTCCGAGTACGACACCTTCGGCACCGCGCACTCGTCGACGTCGATCTCGGCTGCGCTCGGCATGGCGGTGGCTGCGCGCAACCTCGGCGAAAAGCGGCACGCGATCGCGGTCATCGGCGACGGTGCGATGACCGCGGGCCAGGCGTTCGAAGCGCTGAACAACGCCGGTGTGACCGAAAACGTCCGGCTGCTCGTGATTCTGAACGACAACGACATGTCGATCTCGCCGCCGGTGGGCGCGCTGAACCGGTATCTCGCGAGGCTGATGAGCGGCAAGTTCTATGCGGCGGCGAAGAACGTCGGCAAGCAGATGCTCAGACCCGTGCCGCCGCTGTTCGAGCTGGCGCGCAAGATCGAGGAGCACGCAAAGGGCATGGTCGTGCCCGGCACGCTTTTCGAGGAGTTCGGCTTCAACTACATCGGCCCGATCGACGGTCACGATCTCGATTCGCTGATCCCGACGCTGGCGAACCTGAAGGAACTGGCAGGCCCGCAGTTCCTGCACGTCGTGACGAAAAAGGGGCAGGGCTACAAGCTCGCCGAAGCCGACCCGGTGCTGTACCACGGTCCCGGCAAGTTCGACCCGAAGGAAGGCATCAAGAAGGCGGCCGCCGGCAGCCCGACCTACACGCAGATTTTCGGCGACTGGCTGTGCGATATGGCCGCCGCCGCTCCGCGGCTGGTCGGCATCACGCCGGCGATGCGGGAAGGCTCGGGCATGGTGCGCTTCGAGCAGGAGTTCCCGAACCGCTACTTCGACGTCGGCATCGCCGAGCAGCACGCGGTGACCTTCGCGGCGGGACTCGCCTGCGAAGGCATGAAACCGGTCGTCGCCATCTACTCGACGTTCCTGCAGCGTGCCTACGACCAGCTGATCCACGACGTCGCGATCCAGAACCTGCCGGTCGTTTTCGCGCTCGATCGCGGCGGGTTGGTCGGCGCCGACGGCGCCACACACCACGGCGCATTCGACCTGTCCTACCTGCGCTGCATCCCGAACCTCGTCGTCATGGCGCCGAGCGACGAGAACGAGTGCCGGCGGATGCTGACGACGGCTTTTCGCCACGACGGACCGGCCGCCGTGCGCTATCCGCGCGGTGCCGGGCCGGGTGCGGTCGTCGAGCGCACGCTCGAGCCGCTGCCGATCGGGCGCGGCGTCGAGCGGCGCGCCTCGGGCGCGCATCGCGGGGCGCGGATCGCGATCCTGGCGTTCGGGTCGATGGTGCAGCCGGCGCTTGCCGTCGCCGAGGCGATCGACGCGACGGTCGCCGATATGCGTTTCGTCAAGCCGCTCGACCGCGCGCTGATCGAAGAACTCGCCCGCTCGCACGACGCGTTCGTGACCGTCGAAGAAAACGTCGTCATGGGCGGCGCCGGCAGCGCGTGCGGCGAAGTCCTCGACGAGCTCGGTGTGGCGCGGCCGATGCTGCATCTCGGGCTGCCCGATCGCTTCGTCGATCACGGCGATCCGGCCCGGTTGCTCGCCTCGGTCGGACTCGACGCAGCGGGCATCGAAGCGTCGATCCGCGCGCGCTTCGGCGAGTTGCTGCGCGAGACGCGCCGCGTCCGACCTGCCGCGTGATGCCGGCGATGGGCACGATCGTGCGGCCGGTCGCGATCTTTCAGCACGAACGCGACGTCGGCCCGGGTTACTTCGAGTTCTGGCTGCGGCAGCGCGGCCTGCCGTACGAGACGATCCGCATCGACCGCGGCGACGCGGTGCCGGCCGATGCGCGCGCCTTCTCCGGACTGTGCTTCATGGGCGGGCCGATGAGCGTCAACGATGCGCTGCCCTGGATCGAGCCCGCCTGCAAGCTGATCCGCGCAGCCGACGCCGCCGGCGTGCCGGTGATCGGGCATTGCCTGGGCGGGCAGCTTCTGGCGAAAGCGCTCGGGGCGCGCGTCGCGCGCAGCGCCGTCAAGGAGATCGGCTGGGGCGCGCTTCGCGTGACCGACGCGCGGCTGGCTGCCGAATGGCTCGGTGTGGAGTCCGTTGCCGGGGTCGAGTTCTTTCACTGGCACGGCGACGCGTTCGAGCTGCCGCCGGGCGCGCGCAATTTTCTTGCGAGCGACTTCTGCGCGTATCAGGCCTACGTGATCGACCGCGGTGGCTACGCCCATCTCGGCATGCAGTTTCATTGCGAGATGACGCCCGCGCTGGTGAGCGCGTGGGTCGCTGACGGGACGTGGGTCGCCGAGATCGAAGAAGAGCGCAGAACCAATGGTGGTCTCGCGGTCCAGGATGCCGCCGAGATGCTGCGCGACGTGCAGGCGCGAACGAGCCGGATGAACGCGTTTGCGGCCCGGCTCTACGACCGTTGGAGCAGGGGACTGGCGACGGCCCCGCTGCGGGGAGTACTCAGCGACGCAGGTTGACGTGTTCCCAGACGTCGTGTTTGGACGGCAGGTCGTAGGCCGTGCCGTAGATCGAAGCGAGCGTGCGCTGCGGCTTTTCCGGAACGATGTGAAGATGTACCTGCGCAAGCAGCATCAGTTCCGACATCGCCTCCGGCTCGATCGGCGTCTGATTGCCGTCGGCGAGCCAGAGCTTGCGGAAGTACGCGTTCATTTCCGGGTAGCCCCACATCAACGTGATCGCGTGGGCGATCCCCGGATAGCGCGTCTCCAGGACCGACCGGTCGCGCGCGTCCGACGCGCTGCGCACAGGCGTCGCCGGCGCGCGCTCGCGCACCGGCGGCGAAAGCGTATGCAGGCGCGCGAATGGATCGTAGGAACGGGGACGCGGCTTCATGGGTCCACTTTTTCTGCAGCCGAGTACCATGTTAACGGTAGGCTGTTTGATTGGCAACGGAAGCGCGGGGCAAATCCTCGTTTCGGCGCACGCCAGCCGACGGCCGGCCATTGACATTTGGCGCCGTCGGCGATTCCGCCGGCGCGAAGCGGCCGCGACGGTGCCCTTCCTATAATCGCCGCGTGCCCATCGAGCTCGAAGAGAACGTCGCGCTCCGCGCGCTGAATACCTTCGGGGTCGACGCGCGGGCGCGTTACTTTGTCCGCGTGCACAGTGCCGCGGATCTCGCGCTGCTCGAGGACGATCCGAGGCTGCGCGGCGTGCCGCGCCTGGTCGTTGGCGGCGGCAGCAACATCCTGTTCACGCGCGATGTCGACGGGGTCGTGGTCAAAGTCGACATCCGTGGCCTGCGTGAGGTCGGCGAGGACGAGCACGCGCGCTTCGTCGAAGTCGGTGCCGGCGAGAACTGGCACGCGACGGTCGAGCGGCTGCTCGAAGCGGGCCGCCCAGGGCTGGAGAACCTCGCGCTGATTCCCGGACAGGTGGGTGCGGCGCCGATCCAGAACATCGGCGCGTACGGCCTGGAACTTGCCGAGCGCTTCCACGCGCTCGACGCGTGGGACATCGAGGCGCGGGATGTCGTGAACATGGCGTTGGCCGATTGCAATTTCGCCTATCGCGACAGCGCGTTCAAGGGCGCGCTGGCGGGCCGCCGCGTCATTCTGTCGGTGACGCTTGCACTGCCGAAACGCTGGACGCCGATCACCGGCTATGCCGACGTGAGCAACGAACTGAAGGCGCGCGGCATCGCCGCACCGAGCGCACGCGACATTTTCGAAGTCGTCTGCGCAATCCGGCGCCGCAAGCTGCCCGACCCGGCGGCGATCGGCAATGCGGGCAGCTTCTTCAAAAACCCGATCGTCACGCGCGAGCAGCACAGGGCGCTGCTTGCGCATCACCCGTCGCTGGTGAGCTACCCGATGCCGGGGGGGCGGTTCAAGCTTGCGGCCGGCTGGCTCATCGAGGCCGCGGGGCTGAAAGGCGCCACCCGCGGCCGCGCCGGCGTTTACGAAAAGCAGGCGCTCGTGCTGGTCAACCGCGGCGGCGCGACCGGTTCGGAGATCCTCGCGCTGGCGCGCGAGGTGCAGGACAAGGTGCGCGAGAAGTTCGACGTCTGGCTGGAGCCGGAACCGGTGATAGTTTAATCGTCGGCCGTCGCGCGTCGGTCGACGGGCGCTGGCGAGCCGCCCTCGAGCCGCGGCAGCGCACTGCCGGTGCCGGCGGAAAGCAGCCCGGCCTTCGTGTACACGAGCAGCTTGTCGCGCGTATCCGCGATGTCGAGGTTGCGCATCGTCAGCTGCCCGATTCGATCCTGCGGCGTGAAGAAGACCTCGCCTTTTTCCATCGTCAGCCGCTCGGGCTTGTAGGTCAGGTTGGGCGAGCGCGTGTCGAGGATCGAATAGTCGTTGCCGCGTCGCAGTTCGATCGTCACTTCGCCGGTGATCGCGCGCGCGACCCAGCGCTGCGCGCTGTCGCGCAGCAGGATCGCCTGCGGATCGAACCAGCGGCCCTGATACAGAAGGCGGCCGAGCTTGCGGCCGTTATCCCGATACAGCTCGATCGTGTCCTCGTTGTGGATGCCGGTGACCAGCCGCTCGTACGCGATGAACAGCAGCGCCATGCCCGGCGCTTCGTAGATGCCGCGGCTCTTCGCCTCGATGATGCGATTCTCGATCTGATCGGACATGCCCAGGCCGTGACGGCCGCCGATGCGGTTGGCCTCCATCATCAGCTCGACGGGGTTCGCGTATTCGATGCCGTTCAAGGCGACCGGCTGGCCCTCGTCGAAGCGCACCGTCACTTCTTCGGGCTCGATCGCTACGTCGTCGCGCCAGAACGCCACGCCCATGATCGGCTGCACGATGCGCACGCTGCTCGACAGCAGTTCGAGGTCCTTCGCCTCGTGCGTCGCGCCGAGCATGTTCGAATCGGTCGAATACGCCTTTTCGACGCTCATCTTGTAGTCGAAGCCGTTGGCGATCAGGAACTCGCTCATCTCCTTGCGGCCACCGAGCTCGTCGATGAACGCCTGGTCGAGCCACGGCTTGTAGATCTTCAGCGCGGGGTTGGCGAGCAGACCGTAGCGGTAGAAACGCTCGATGTCGTTGCCCTTGAACGTGCTGCCGTCGCCCCAGATGTTGACGTCGTCTTCCTTCATCGCCGCCACCAGCATCGTGCCGGTGACCGCGCGGCCGAGCGGCGTGGTATTGAAGTAGGTGAGTCCCGCGGTCGAGATGTGGAAGGCTCCGCACTGCAGCGCCGAGATGCCTTCGGCGACGAGCTGCGCACGGCAGTCGATCAGCCTTGCGCGTTCGGCGCCGTATTGAAGCGCGCGGCGCGGAATGTCCTCGTAGTCGGGTTCGTCGGGTTGGCCGAGATTCGCGGTGTACGCGTACGGAATCGCGCCCTTCTTGCGCATCCAAAGCAGCGCGGCGCTCGTGTCGAGTCCGCCGGAAAAGGCGATTCCGACTTTCTGCCCGGCCGGGAGGTTTTGCAGGATCGTTGCCATGGTGGGGCTGAAGGCGCCGCTTGCGAAGCGCACGCGCTGGATCAGGATGCCGACGCCCGCCTCGCGCGCGGCGGGCCAGGATTCGGGCTGGTACCCGCGGCGCCACACCGCGGAACGCGCGAAATTATACGGGCGCAGCGCGCTTCGACCGGCGCCGTCGCGTGAATAGTCGATTGTTGCGGTCGGCCGCTCGGTGCCACCGTAGCGGCGTTGCGAGCGGATGCTTGGGGCGCCGATGGGAACGCTGAACTTCGCCTGGTGGAATCTGCAGAACCTGTTCGACACCGACGACGATCCGATTTCGCGCGACTTCGAGTACACGCCTGCGCACGGCTGGACCGACAAGGCGCTCGCCGCCAAGCTCGCCAACCTGGCCGCTGCGCTCGACGCGCTGCACGGCGGTCAGCCGCTCGACCTGCTCGCGGTGTGCGAGATCGAAAAGGAGTCGCTGCTCGCGCGCCTGCTGCGGACGACGGCGCGGCAACGCCACCTGACGGTTGCCAGCGATCCGATGGGCACGTCCGACCTGCGCGGCATCGACGTCGCGCTTGCGTTCAACGAAGCCGCGCTTGAGCTGCGTGCGATCCGCTCGCACGTCGTGCACCTGCGCTACCGCACGCGCGACATCCTCGAAGTCGAATTTCTCGTACGCACCAGCGGCGAACCGCTGGTGGTGATCGCCTCGCATTGGCCGTCGCGCTCTAAGGGGCGCTGGGAGAGCGAGCCGGCGCGCATCACGGTCGCCGAGAACATCGCCTACTTGATCGAAGGGCAGCTCAAGGTCGACGCAGTGCGTTACGAGGCGCTGCGCGCGGCGAACGACCTGGCCACGCTGCAGACGCGCTGGGAGACGCCGCTGCTCGTGTGCGGGGACTTCAACGACGAGCCCGCCGATCGCAGCGTCGTCGAGCACCTGAAGGCGTCGCGCGAGCGCGAGCGCGTGGTCGGCAAAACGAACGCCCTCGACCGCTTCGCGCCCGAGGTCGCCGACTATCGCGCGCGCGACGTCTTCGTGTTCAACGCCACCGCAAGGTTGGGCGCGAGCGGTGTGGGCTCGTACTTCTATGAGGGCGGCGATGCCGGTCGCGCCACCAACCGCCATCAGGCGCTTGACCAGCTCGTCGCAAGCCGCGGGCTGCTCAAGCCGGTCGGTCTGCGGCTGATTGAGGATTCGGTGAACTATGTGAACGACGCAACGGTTGCCACCCGCGGCGGACGCCCGCGGCCGTTCGAGCGCAAAACCGGTAAGGGAACCTCGGATCATCTGCCGCTGGTAGCGCAGCTTGCGTTCTGACCGCGGTGCGCCCCGTGAGTGAGCCGGGGCACAACGACGGCGATCCGGTGGCGGCTGTTCGAGCGCCACTGCGCTAAGGCGCTGCGCTGATGGTTCGGTCCGGCTGACATGCATCAAGGCTTCGGAGTGCTTCCGTTGCACGCGGGCGAAAGCCGTCTTACATTTGCGGACCTTATACAAACAAAGCACAAAGGAGATCGCTAATGACCACGACGCGCAATCGGTACGTCGGTTTTTCGATGATTCTGTCTGCGGTCGTTCTCGCCGCAGGCTGCGCCACGACCGGCGACCTTGAAAAAGTGCAGGGCGAAGCGGCCGCTGCGCGGAAGCTGGCGCAGGACGCGAAATCCGCGGCCGATCAGGCGGGTAGCACGGCCGGTTCGGCCGCCGCCGAGGCGCGCGCCGCCAGGGATGCCGCGGCCGCCGCGCAACGGTCTGCTGACGAAGCCAAGGCCGCGGCGCAGGAAGCCAAACGCGCGGCCGACGAAGCCAAGGCAGCCACGCAGGCGCTCAACGAGAAGCTTGAGCGGGCCTTCAAGCAGTCGCAGAAGAAATAGCTCGGATCAGCGCGATACGGGGACCGGTACGCCACTGCGCTCACGCGCGGTCTGCGCGACCGTGTCCCAGTCGATCGAGGCGTTTCGGCTTTTCGTGGCCGCGATCACCGCACGCACCGCTGCGGTGACGCCGGCATCGGAGCCGCTTTCCGCCAGCGGCGGGTGCACTTCGAGGTAAAGGGTGACGCCGTCCCAGCCGGCCTTGACAGGCTGGTCGACGATGCGCACGGCGGTCCCGACCGGCAACGATTCATACAACCGCGCGATGTGCTCCGGATAAAGGCGCACGCAGCCATGCGTCACCCGCATGCCGATGCCGTACGGCTTGTTGGTGCCGTGAATGAGGTAACCGGGGATCGCGAGGCGCAGCGCAAAGTCGCCGAGGGGATTGTTCGGCCCCGGTGGAACGACCGCCGGAAGCGGGTCGCCGTTGCGCGCATGCTCGGCGCGGATCGACGCCGGCGGACGCCAGACGGGGTTCTTGACCTTGGAAACCACCCGGGTCAAACCCAGCGGCGTGCGCCAGTCCGCGTCGCCGATGCTGACCGGGTACGTCGACACTTGACCTGCCAGCGAGCGGTAGTGGTAAAGGCGATACTCCGGCAGGTTCAGCACCACCCCTTCCCGCGGCGCATCCGGCAGCACGTGCCGGGTCGGCAGCACGATGCGCGTACCGGCGCCGGGCAACCACGGATCCACGCCCGGATTGGCTGCGACGATCGCGGCGTAGCCCACTTCGTGCGCTCGGGCGATATCGGACAAGGTGTCTTCATGCCGCGCGATGACCGTACCGATGGACCCGACGACGGCGTCGCTTTCGGGCGGCAGCGGAAAGGTCCGTGCTTGCGCCGCACCGGCCGCCACCAGCAGC
The DNA here is from genome assembly GCA_964539745.1 of uncultured Burkholderiaceae bacterium. Taxonomy (GTDB): domain Bacteria; phylum Pseudomonadota; class Gammaproteobacteria; order Burkholderiales; family Burkholderiaceae_F; genus DSNY01. The sequence continues at coordinate 16,629 of CAZIJU010000074.1, forward strand.
GACGCGAGCAGGGACCAGGTCGTACAGCAACGGCGCACGGACGTCACCGACCGAATCGCACAGTGAGTCACTCCGAGAATACACGCCGCTCGCCGGCGGCCGGGTGCCGGCAGCGCACGGACCGCGATCGCGCCGCGACAGCGGGTGGGCGAGCCACCCCGTCGCGCGCCGGCCGCGCACGAGTGCGCTTCAGTCGATACGCACGCCGGCGCGCTCGACGATCGGCGTCCAGCGCAGGCGCTCGGCTTTCAGGTAGTCGGCGAATTGCCCGGGCGTTCCGCCGACCGGATCCCAGCCGGCGGCCTCGACGCGCTGGCGCACCTCGGGCGCCTGCAGCAGCGCGTTGATCTCGCGATTCAGCCGCTCGACGACTTCGCGCGGCGTGCCGGCCGGCGCGACGAAGCCGTTCCACGCAACCGCCTCGAATCCCGGATAGCCGAGTTCCTCGATCGTCGGCAGTTCCCGCATGCCCGGCCAGCGCTGCCGGCTCGTCACCGCCAGCGGCCGAATACGCCCGGCGCGGATCAACGGCATCAGCGAAGTCGGGTTCGACATGATCGCGTGCACGTCGCCCGCGGCGGTCGCCTGTACCGCCGGCGGCGCGCCGTTGTACGGGATATGCACGAGGTACAAACCGGCCTGCGCCTTGAGCATTTCCATCGCCAGGTGCGAGCTGCTGCCGTTGCCCACCGACGCGTAGTTCAGCTGCCCCGGCCGCCGGCGAACGTAGTCGATGAACTCCCGAGCGCTGTGTACCGGCAACGCGCTGTTGACCGCCAGCACGTTCGGCGCGGAGCCGACCAGCACGATCGGCGCCAGATCGCGTTGCGGGTCGTACGGCAGCTTCCTGTACAGCAGCGGCGCCAGCGCGAGCGGCCCGGTGAACGACAGTCCGATCGTGTAACCGTCGGGCTCGGCTTTGGCGACGGCGTCGGTGCCGACGGTCCCGCCCGCCTGCGGGCGGTTGTCCGGAACGACCGGCTGGCCCAGACGCTCGCGAAGCTGCTCGGCGATGAGGCGGCCGAGCACGTCGATCGAGGAGCCGGGCGGCGCGGTCAGGATCAGACGCAGCGGCCTCGCCGGCCAGCCCTGCGCGCGAACGCGGGCGGCGAATGGTGCGGCGGCGATCAGCGCCAGCAAAAGGCGTCGTTCCGTCTTCATGTCGGGGCAGCTCCGATTGGCAGTCATCCCATCCGTGCTTGCGCGCGCAGGCGATTTTGGCTCCGGCTGCCGCGCTGCGTGCGGCTTTACCCGCTGCGCGGGTTAGCCTGCGACGAAATCGCCTGCCGTGCCTTCGTCAATGCACGTCCTCGCCAAGCAGCAGGTACTCCATCAGCGCCTTTTGCACATGCAGGCGATTTTCGGCCTCGTCCCAGACGACCGATTGCGGGCCTTCGAGCACCTCCTCGGTGACTTCTTCGCCGCGGTGCGCGGGCAGGCAGTGCATGAAAAGCGCGTCCGGCGCGGCGAACTTCATCAGCTCGGCGTCGACGCGCCAGTGCGTGAACGCCTGGCGGCGCGCTTCGTTTTCCGCCTCGTAGCCCATGCTGGTCCAGACGTCGGTCGTGACCACGTCCGCGCCGCGTGCGGCGTCGCGCGGATTGTCGAAGACCCTGAAGTGCGGCCCGGGCGGCGCGAGCTTCGGGTCGAGCGCGTACGCCGGCGGCGTGGACACGTGCACGGTGAAACCGAGCAGCCTGGCCGCCTGCAACCACGTGTACGCCATGTTGTTCGCGTCGCCGATCCAGGCAACGGTGCGCCTCGCGATCGGACCACGATGCTCGATGAAGGTGAAGATGTCGGCGAGGATCTGGCACGGGTGGTATTCGTTGGTCAACCCGTTGATCACCGGCACGCGGGAATACGCGGCGAAGCGCTCGATTTTCGTCTGCTCGTAGGTGCGGATCATCACGAGGTCGACCATCCGCGAGATCACGCGTGCGGTGTCCTCGATCGGCTCAGCACGCCCGAGCTGCGAGTCACCGGTGGTGATGTGGATCACCGAGCCGCCCATCTGGTACATGCCGGCCTCGAAGCTCACGCGGGTGCGCGTGCTGGCCTTCTCGAACACCATCGCCAGCGTGCGGTCGGTGAGCGGCTGGTAGAACTCGTAGC